>JBARHR010000262.1:0-12735 GCA_049799335.1 Gallionella sp.
CAAGCTAAATATAAAGAATCATGATGGCGTTTCATTTGAACAGGCCGCACAAGTATTCTTTGATCCATTTGTCCAGTATTTGGATGCATCACGAAATAGTGAAAAACGGGATGGCGCATTGGGTTGCGACTTTGATTTTCGACTGTTGTTTGTAGTGCATCTGGAAATTGAGGATGAGGTGCATCTGCTTGAGTCCTTGTCAAATCTGAGTGCTTACATGGGGCGGATGTATGCAAGGCCCAATGCGGTACCACGTATAGCTCAGGCATTCGCCAGCCTCAACCGCTAAGTAGCCAGCGCGCGGCGGCTGCGGGATCTTTGGGCCATACTATGGCTGCATGAACATGACGCCCAACCATGGCATCCAAGCGACGGATACGTCTTCGCTACGACAAATCCGCGGCTGATGCCGAGCATTGAAGTACAACTTATATTGTAGGATGATAATTTTGATGGTCAAAGTTCAAGTGTGCCAATTGCAGAACCTCACAACACAATCACTTCATCTTTCTTTTGTAGTTCTGCCTTAATCGCTTGCGCTAACTGAAGCCGGTTTTGCATGCTTAGAACCCGTCCAGAAATTTTGCAAATCCAATCGCACGCTCATAGTTAAAGTTCAACAAAAATAGCCACGCCGTCGATACTATTAATACTTGATTAAATAACTATAGTATGTACAATCTGAGATCCCTATCTAACGGGAGAAGCATGATGAAAAGGACCTATTCCTCAGCAAGCAAAAAAGTCGGAGGCTTTGTCCGCTGGCTAATTTCAGGTGTCATAATTGCCATCGTGGTGCTGCCTGCCATGGTTACTGTCGCAGAGATGTAGCCTACGACTCGATTTGAGTAGCGCTCACTCGTAAGCTAAAAGGCAGTCCTGCGACCAAAGCAGCGCTTCCCAACTAATTAAGGCAAAAGATTTTTTTGGTCGGAAATTATGGATTTAATACAGAAGCTATTTGTAGCGGCTGCCATAGTTATTTTTGTCGGTGGGCTAGTTTGGTTCGTATTTTTTGCCCACTAAGAATCTATCCAGCTAACCATGTACGCATAGCAACAGATTTCGGTGTTGAACGCATGGATCCGATCAGACTTTATTGAACGAGGAGATTTAAATGGCGACCTACGAATGTTCAAAGTGTGGAATGAGCGTGAATGCAACGTGTGGGAAATGTGGCGCGCCGTTGGTTAATGACAGCTTAGATTTAGGCAACGGGAAGAAAGTACAAGTTTCAAAGTGTCCAAACGGACACGGCAAGATTAAATCGCCGATGTGCTGCGGACAAGATATGGCCTGCAGTACATAAGTTGCCGTTTAATATGCTGAATATATGCAGCTATGTCGCGTAACTGAAATTCAATAGTTAGAGATGCCGCGCAAGTTGTGTCAACCATTAGGAAACGCAATCAACGCGTTTGCCTTCGCACCGTACGACGATTAACGCATCAAGGATCATTTGAATATTAGTCGCGCGAACTAATTCTTGACTAATTTACTAAACTATGAAATGATCTAACTACGGCAATCGCCGTGCGCGCGCAGATGGCGATGCCCTCAATTTAATCGAGGAGGTCGCCATGAAATTCCTCAAGTCAAATCCATTCCTTTAGTTTCGTTCGCAAACTGCCAGTTTGAGTCAGCCAAAGCCATCGCACTTTTCGACCGCAGAGTCTGATTCGTATTTGCTCGAACCAACATTGTTTAGGTGGATTGACAAAACATCCGACAATACATCACCTGAGACTGAAATGCTGAATATCAATAACTCAATATATTACGGCGTGCATCTTCGCGACGACCCGGAAGGCAATATGTATGAGCTTGACCACTGGTCACCATTGAAGGTTAGGCAATTGGGTGAAGAGGAAGGGATCGGTGAATTGACCGAAGCACATTGGCATGTGATCTACATGCTGCGCGATTTGTACCGGGAAAACGGCAAGTCTTTAGGAGCGCGTGAAGTGATGCATCTTCTGGAAAAAGATTTCATCAATGAGGGAGGCGGTAAATATCTGTATGAGCTATTTCCCAAGGGACCGGTAAATCAGGGTTCCAGACTTGCTGGATTGCCGATACCACGGAACGCCAATGACCCGTCATTTGGATGGGCAGCCTGAAGAAATATTAGCCGCTCTCGAACTGCGGATGCTGTATATGTGCGCGTAGCGTTTAGATGGTAGCTATTGCTCGTAAAGGAGGGAAACCATGAATAAGGCTGACATGTTGATTTATGTACACAGCGACTTGGGTGACAAGGACAGGTCGCACCTGGAATCGTGGGTTGAAGGTAGTATTGGCGTGGACTGTGCGGAATTTGACAAGCACGAGCATCCCCATGCCTTGATCATTCGATACGATCCAGATGTGATTCAGGGTAAGCAAATCCTCGACAAAGTTAGAAAAGTCGACCCGATTGCATCGATTGTTGGGTTGTAATCGATCGCTACGCCTGTTCCAGCCTTTAACTAGATAAGTACACCAACTTACCGAACCTAGACAGAACGAGTAAATAGTTGAATAGATTAATCCGGCAGAGTTGCTTTCGTAAACTAGCCAACTGGGGTGCATACAGCAAACTGCATTATCGTGAGGAAGTAAATCATGAATCAAACAATTGAGATGGAAGAGCGGGAACTGGTTTCCTGCAAGGTATGTTTGACAGAAGTACCACAGTCAGAGGCATCCGTTCCGGAAGCTGAGGGCTACGTCAGCTATTTTTGTGGTTTGGAGTGCTATGCCTTGTGGAAAAAGCAGAGTGAATTTCCAGCTGAGAAGTTATAGCGTCTTGCGCTGTAAATTTGGCCGTAAGGATTATATGTTTGCTACTGGCGCTGACCAACTCCGGTTGAATTGGGTGCACTGGCAATTTGCCTTATCAAGACTGTGAGCTATCCGCTACGGGAAACGACTACGATATTTTGCCCTGCACGAGCCTGAAATGCGGACACGATATGTAAACCTACACTACCGCTGAAATCTCTACAACAGGTACGCATACCGGTAAGCAGTTGGGGAAATGGTCATCTCGTTACCGATATAAGGATTACATTACCTGATCAATCATTGGATCCCAGCCTACACTTAGAATTAAGTCAACATTGAACAGGAAATATGGACTTCCGAAAAGAATACGACTCACTTGGCGACGTGGATGTTCCCGTGCAGAGGCTCTGGGGGGCGCAAACCCAGCGATCCCTGAAATACTTCCACATCTCGACCGAGACTATGCCGGCGGAAATAATCTTTGCCTTGGCGGAAATCAAGCGATCATGTGCCCTAGTGAACGCCAATCTGGGATTGCTTAATCAAGAAAAAGCGCAGGCAATAATCAAGGCGGCAGATGAAATATTAGGGCAACACCATCAGGACGAATTCAAGTTGTCTGTGTGGCAAACCGGGTCAGGAACTCAGAGCAACATGAATATGAACGAAGTCATTGCTAATCGGGCTTCGGAAATATTGGGTGGTGAGCGTGGAATAAGTCAGCTCGTGAACCCGAATGATGACGTAAATCTGGGCCAATCTTCAAATGACGTTTTTCCAACTGCAATGCATCTCGCAGCTGCGGTCGGGATAACTAACAGGATCCTACCTGCGCTGTGCATATTAAGAACGACTCTGACTAATAAATCCGAAGCCTTTGCGGACGTCATCAAAATGGGTCGCACCCATTTGCAGGATGCGATACCGCTGACATTAGGACAAGAATTCTCGGGCTATGCTGAACAATTAAGGCATGCCGAAAAAGCAATAGAGGCGACACTGTTCGGAATCTATGAGTTAGCGATCGGTGGAACTGCGGTCGGTACCGGATTAAACACTCACCCAGAGTTTGGTGTCCGAGTCGCGGCAGAATTGGCGCATCGTAGCCATTTACCATTTAAAACTGCCGCCAACAAATTCGCGGCAATCGCTGCGCATGGAGCGCTGGTAAACGCGCATGGAGCGCTTAAACTGCTTGCTGTAGCTTTAATGAAGATAGCCAACGATGTTCGATGGATGGCATCTGGCCCGCGCTCTGGATTGGGCGAAATCCAAATTCCTGAAAACGAACCGGGTAGTTCAATTATGCCAGGCAAGGTTAATCCTACTCAATGCGAAGCTCTCTCTATGCTGTGCTGTCAGGTAATCGGGAACGATACTGCAATAGCGATTGGAGGAGCCTCGGGCAATTTCGAATTGAATGTTTATAAGCCACTCATTGCTTACAATTTTATGCAAAGCGCTCGGTTGCTCGCAGATGGTATGACCAGTTTTGAACAATACTGTGTTCGGGGTATAGAACCCAATCGTCAGCGATTGTCTGAATTGACCCGGCAGTCCTTGATGTTAGTGACAGCATTGGTTCCTCACATTGGCTATGCGCGAGCTGCGGAAATAGCAATATCAGCACATCATGAAGAGTGCTCACTAAAAGTTGCTGCAATAAAGTTGGGATATGTTACGGAAGAGGAATTCGAGAGCTGGATCGTGATTTCTGACATGACTCACCCATACGGCAAGTCAGGTAAGGAACCGAAGTACCTAACTCACTAAGTTCCGTATTGTTCAATTCGCTCAATTACCATTTCGAGGCAATCATGGCTACTATATTTGGAATAGAAAAAAGTGAAGCAATAGGGTTTATAGACGCGGGAATTTTTTGTCTGCCACAGTCCTTTGAGGGTAAGACTGACATGCATCGTACTGTGGCACCCATCAAATGCGAAGATATCGTATTCATAAAACACACTACCCTTGGCGGACTGAACATCACGGCTGTTGGCGTGATACGGTCTGACTTTAAAGTGGATAGGCTTGATCGTACATGTTTGCCAATTAAATGGGTCTGGGAAGGTAACAAGACACTGCGTGCTTTTGAAGAGAAACCCGCTTTGCCGAGTGAGATGCTGTACGAGGAGCATGATATTCTCGTGCAAAGAGAAATCATTAATTTGCTGCCTAAGGAATTTCAACAAAATCACGAGTGGTAAGTCATGCTGCTTGGTTGAAATGTCAATAGCGACCCTACATTCTTGCACTATGCTAAAGGGTACTAAGGCCATTAGCATAGAGTTTCAGTCGAGTATCTTTTGCTTTTGAGCCGTGTTACCGTTCGTCGATACAACCAAATTTAAGCTCGGGGGGAAAGGTTGTATTTTTGAGAAATGGCGGGAGCTTCGGCTCCCGCTTTCCATTTTTCTGGTTCAAAATATCGCCAATATCTTTTTAGGTTAGCATTGGTCACATGATAAGGGACAAGCGCTCGCCTAAAATGATTTAAGCGGAACTAAATTTGCTGCCAAGTACCGCTTAGCGACCGTTAATATCGATTCGTGGAGTGGTGCTCCGTGCCAGTGCAGCCACTCGACCCCTTGGTCTAATTTCGTTTGCATTGCAAGCACACGTTACTCACAACACTCTGAACATACTCAATGTTTGGGGAAATCCTTATATATTGCTTTTGTTGCAATGTATCTTTCTGATACAATATAGACATGAAAGCCCATTGCATATTTTGCAAAAAGAGACCGCACGCTGATGGAATGGTCGAGATGGTCATCTGGCAGTTGCCATCAACTGATGCAGAGCGACCTCATGGATTGAAATATCGTCTTGTCTATATCGTGGCAGGAAAACGCCTAGTAGGTTATGACAATGAAAAAGGCAAGGGCGATCATAAACATTTTGATGGTAAGGAAATCAAATATTCATTTGTTAGCGTGGATCAATTGATTGCAGATTTTTTGACTGATGTAAGGAGCGTGTCATGAATAATAAAACACTTAATGTTGAAGTTTCTTCCTTAGAGGATGATTTGGTTCAATTTGCCAAAGTGTGGCGTGATGCTGAAGCAGGCAAGCGCGTTAAGGCATATGCGGGTATTGGCTTTGAGAGTGCCATCGCACTTTTGTCAACCCTTACACCAAAAAGATGGCTGTTAATTGAGGCATTGAAATCAAGCGGTGCGCAGAGCATCTACGCGTTAGCAAAACATCTTGCTCGCAATTACAGCAACGTTCATACGGACGTGACCAAGTTGCTGGAGTTAGGTATTGTTGAAAAAGATGGGACTGGCAAAGTGTTTGTGCCTTGGGATAAAGTTGATGTGAAGTTTCCATTGCAAAAAATAGCAGCCTAGATAAGTTGCCAATGACTGCCATTGGACAAGCAATCAGCGGGCATGATTCTCGGAAGCAGTGATCACGACTGACCGCTTTCTGGAATGTCGTATATCCGCAATGTGTCGGCTGCGGCCCTTCACCAGTATCCGCTTTGCGCCGACACGTTCACTCGGTTGCGTTCCGCACCACATGTTCGACGTTTCAATTAAACTCTCATGACTATGAATCCGCTCATCACAAATCACCAACTGAAGGTACACGTTAATCGCGGCGCGAATCTGTTGATTTTCGATTGTCGTTTTGACTTGACCCGGCCAAATGCAGGATGGGAAGCCTACACGATCGGACATATTCCGGGCGCGATCTATGTCGATCTGGAAGCGGATTTATCAGCTAACAAAACCGGGACAAATGGCCGCCACCCTCTACCGGATCCGGATCATTGGGCCAAAATCAGACAGCGATTGGGCATCGACTCCAATGTTCATGTGATTGCCTATGACAGCCACGGCGCGCTATTTGCCAGCAGGTTGTGGTGGATGTTACGCGCTATTGGTCATGAGAAAGTGCAAGTATTGGACGGTGGATTGGAGTCAGAAAGCTCTCCGCTTAGCACAACATTATCCAGCCCGGTTGCGCTCGCCACCTGTCCGGAAGTTCGACCATACGAGGGTTTGGTGCTGGTTGACGAAGTTATTGAAAATCTCGCAACGCGGAGCAACGTCGTCTTGGACGCGCGCTCACCAGATCGCTTTCATGGGCAAAATGAAACGCTTGATCCTGTGGCGGGACATATTCCCGGTTCCATAAATCGCTTTTGTAGGTCTAATCTGGTTGGGAATGTATTTTCCACTCCAGCCAAACTCAAGAATGAATTTTTGACTTTACTTGGCAACGATAAAGCAACGGATGTTATTCATACCTGCGGCTCCGGCGTTACGGCGTGTCACAATCTTCTGGCGATGGAAACTGCAGGTCTCAGTGGGTCTCGTTTATTTGCGGGAAGCTGGAGTGAATGGTGTGCAGATTCAACCCGTCCGGTTGAACTCTGACTGAAGCGCGACCAAACTCCTTCGTCTACGCGAACGTCGCACTTTTCGACATTCACACCATACCGAAAGGCGACGCGACCCCAGGTGCGCGCCGTCAGTGCCGTTAATGCAACACGCGCTCTATGCTACAATTCGGCACTTTATTTATTCAAAAACAGGCATAAGAAAATGAGTTTAAACAAGGTCCCGTCTGGCAACGCTCTCCCCGATGATTTCAACGTGATCATTGAGATCCCTCAACACGGTGAGCCCGTGAAATACGAGGTGGACAAGGAATCGGGAGCCATTTTTGTGGACCGCTTCATGAACACTGCGATGCATTACCCGTGCAACTACGGCTATATCCCGCACACGTTATCCGACGACGGTGACCCGGTAGATGTACTGGTTATCACCCCGGTTCCACTCAACAGCGGCGTGGTGGTTCGCTGCCGTCCGCTTGCAGTTCTGAAAATGGAAGATGAATCGGGCCTTGATGCAAAAGTGCTGGCGGTGCCGGTCGACAAGCTTTCAACCCTGTATCGTGGATTGAAGAGCTATACGGAGTTACCACCGATTGTCCTCAAACAGATTGAACACTTTTTCGCGCATTACAAGGATCTGGAGCCCAACAAATGGGTAAAGATCGGCGGCTGGGAAGGCATTGAGGAGGCACGCAAGGAAATCATGGCAGGCGTAGACAACTACCGGAACAGCCCAGACAAGCCCCAATTCTAATGTCTCGCAGGACGCAGCCATGACCGCACAAATCATTGACGGCAAGACCATCGCGCAACAGGTACGCGCAGAGTGGAAGATGCGTGCCGACGCGCTCAAGTCGAAAGGAATCACACCGGGGCTGGCGGTGATCATCGTTGGCGAAGACCCAGCCTCCAAGGTATACGTTGCCAACAAGGTCAAGGCCTGCGCCGAGCTGGGTCTGCATTCTGAACATATCGTGATGTCCGCGGACACGCCGGAAGCCACGCTGCTCGGCAAGATTGCCGAGCTGAACAATGACCCCAGAATACATGGAATTCTGGTGCAACTGCCGGTACCAAAGCATATCGACAGCAGCAAGGTGCTAAACGCGATCAGTCCTGAAAAGGATGTGGACGGTTTCCATCCGGAAAATGTCGGCGCATTGGTCACCGGTAACATGCGTTTTGCACCGTGCACGCCATACGGCGCGATGAAACTGCTTGAGAAATGCGGCGTTTCCATTGAAGGAAAACATGCAGTAGTGGTGGGACGCAGCAATATCGTCGGCAAGCCGATGGCGTTGATGTTGTTGCAGCATAATGCGACCGTCACCATTTGCACTTCCAAAACGGTCGACCTGGCAAAACACACCCGTGATGCGGATATCCTGGTGGTGGCAACCGGCAGACCGAAAATGATTACCGGCGACATGATCAAACCGGGTGCCGCGGTAATAGACGTGGGTATCAATCGCATGTCGGACGGCAAACTGTGCGGCGACGTGGATTTCGAAACTGCCCGCAAAGTGGCCGGCTGGATCACTCCGGTCCCGGGTGGTGTCGGACCGATGACGATCACCATGTTGGTGGCCAATACGGTGAGCGCGGCAGAACATGTATCAGGATTAAAAATGAATCAGAGTGCCTGATTCATCCTGTCGATGAAAGTGTCAAATCCGTTGTTGAAGTGATAAGTCAGCGGACCACTGCAGAAACCGCCGACGCCGGCGCAGTCGCCGCTCGCTGCGCGACCTCGCCGGAAGAAGCTACATCCAGAATCTGATAGAACACTTCTTCGCTCTTGATCATACCCAGCTCACTGCGCGCCCGTTCCTCGATTGCATCGGTGCCCTGCTTTAAATCACGGACTTCAGCATCCAGCTTGGCATTGCGAAATTGCGTCTGCTGATTCGCCAGCTTCTGGTCATCAAGCTGACGATTCAAGTCCCACACTTTCAACCAACTGCCTTTACCGATCCATAGCGGGTACTGCAGTAACAGCAGCAAGGTAGCAAGTATCAGTGTGACTGCACGCACATTACCCCAATTGATAATAGGCGTCGCGCCCTGGATAGGAAGAAGTGTCTCCCAGATCTTCTTCTATGCGCAGCAGCTGGTTGTATTTCGCCATCCGATCGGACCGCGACATCGAGCCGGTCTTGATTTGCAAGACGTTGGTGGCAACAGCAATATCGGCAATGGTGCTGTCTTCGGTTTCTCCGGAGCGATGCGAGATCACTGCCGTATAGCCCGCACGCTTGGCCATCTCGATGGCTGCAAATGTCTCGGTCAAGGTGCCGATCTGGTTGATCTTGATCAAGATGGAATTCGCCAAACCCTGACGGATACCTTCCTTGAATATTTTGGTGTTGGTGACAAACACGTCATCGCCGACCAGTTGTATTGATTTGCCGAGCCGTTGTGTCAATAGCTTCCAACCACCCCAGTCGTGCTCGCTCATTCCGTCTTCTATGGTGATCAACGGATACTTGTCGACCCAGTTCGCCAGGTAATCCACGAACTGCGCCGACGTCAGCTTCAACCCTTCCGCATCGAGATGGTACAGCCCGTCCTTGTAGAATTCCGAACTGGCGCAATCCAGGCCTATCGCCACGTCGGTTCCGGGAATAAATCCCGCAGCCTCGATACCCTGAACGATCAGCTGGAGCGCTGATTCGTTGTTGGGCAGGTTGGGTGCAAATCCGCCCTCATCGCCCACGGTGGTTGGCATGCCTTTCTGATCGATCAGCTTCTTCAGCGCATGAAATACTTCCGCGCCGTAACGCACTGCTTCGCGAAAGCTCGGTGCGCCCACCGGTATGATCATGAATTCCTGCATGTCGATATTGTTGTTGGCGTGTGCACCGCCGTTGATGATATTCATCATCGGTACCGGCATTTCCATCTTCGAAGAGCCACCCAGGTAGCGATACAGCGGCAGACCGCTGTCTTCCGCGGCGGCGCGCGCCACCGCCATCGAAACAGCCAGTATCGCATTCGCACCCAGGCGCGACTTGTTCTCGGTACCATCGAGTTCGATCATGGTCTGGTCGATGAATGCCTGTTCAACCGCATCAAGGCCGATGATGGCTTCGGCGATTTCGGTGTTCACATACTCCACCGCTTTGAGCACCCCTTTGCCAAGGTAGCGCTGCTTGTCGCCGTCCCGCAATTCGATCGCCTCTTTTTCCCCGGTAGAAGCACCGGAGGGCACCGCAGCACGCCCCATCACGCCAGACTCCAGCAGCACGTCCGCTTCAACTGTGGGGTTGCCGCGTGAATCGAGAATTTCACGGGCGATTACATCAACGATTGCACTCATTTTCTGCTCTTCTTCCTTGTGTTAAATGTTTTTCAAATCAACTTTTTCTTCAATCAAACCTTGTTGCTTGACCGTGCTGTCCAGAATCATCAAGGTCTTCAACATTTCCCGCAAGTGACCGAGCGGGAATGCATTGGGTCCATCAGACATCGCTTTGGATGGATCCGGATGGGTTTCCATGAATATTCCTGAAATACCCGCAGCCACCGCCGCACGCGCAAGTATCGGGACAAATTCCCGCTGTCCGCCGCTAACGCTGCCTTGTCCGCCTGGCAATTGCACCGAATGAGTCGCGTCAAACACCACCGGGCAACCGGTGTTGCGCATAACCGCGAGAGAACGCATATCTGAAACCAGGTTGTTGTAGCCGAACGAGGCACCCCGCTCACAGACCATGATGTTGTCTGTCCCGCTGGCATCGCGCGCTTTTGCCACGACATTCTGCATGTCCCACGGCGACAGGAACTGCCCTTTCTTGATATTCACCGGGCGGCCGCATTTTGCAACAGCGTGAATAAAGTCGGTCTGCCTGCACAGAAACGCCGGCGTTTGCAGCACATCAACCACGGCTGCCACCGGCGAAATCTCGTCGACAGTGTGCACATCGGTCAGTATCGGAACGCCCAGTTGTGCCTTCACGTTGGCGAGTATCTTCAGTCCGGCATCGATACCAAAGCCGCGAAACGATTTACCCGAGCTGCGATTGGCTTTGTCATAGGACGATTTGTAGATGAAGTTTATCGACAGTTCATTGCAGATTTCTTGCAGCTTGCCCGCGGTATCAATCGCCATTTGTTGTGACTCAATCACGCATGGGCCGGCAATCAGGAACAGCGGCTGGTTCAACCCAGCCTCGAAACCGCAAAGTTTCATGCTGCAACCTTTTCCGAGCTTGCGGCTGTCTGCCGCCGCAGCGCGGCCTCAACATATGATTTAAACAAGGGATGGCCGTTGCGCGGCGTGGAAGTGAATTCGGGGTGGAACTGAACCCCGACAAACCACGGATGCAAACTCTGGGACAGCTCCATCATTTCCGGCAAGTCCTCACTGGGTGTGCGCGCGGAAATTATCAAGCCAGATTTTTCCAGTGCTGGCACATAGAGGTTGTTCACTTCATAGCGGTGACGGTGACGCTCATTTACTTCATCGCCATAGATTCGTTGTGCCATGGTGCCCGACTTGATCGGGCAACGTTGCGAGCCAAGTCGCATGGTCCCGCCCAAATCCGAATCGTCACTGCGTATCTCTACGCGACCTTCCCGGTCACGCCATTCGGTAATCAGCGCCACCACCGGATGCTCGGTATGCGGGTTGAATTCGGTACTGTTGGCATCGGTCATACCGGCGACATTTCGTGCATATTCGATCACTGCCAGTTGCATGCCCAGACAGATTCCCAGGTACGGCACCTTGTTCTCGCGCGCGTAGCGGATCGCAGCCATCTTGCCTTCGGTGCCACGCTTGCCGAAGCCGCCCGGTACAAGTATAGCGTCAAAATTAGCGAGGCTCTGCGCGCCTGCCGTTTCCAGCGTCTCGGAATCAACGTACTCGATGTTCACTTTGGTCGAAGTGTGTATGCCGGCATGGCGCAATGCCTCAATTAACGATTTGTAGGACTCGGTGAGGTCGACATACTTGCCGACCATTGCAATGCGGATGTGGTGTTGCGGATTTTCCAGCGAACTGACGAGTTTGGCCCAAACAGTCAGATCTGCGGGTGGAAGCTCCATTGCCAGATCCTCGCAAACAATCCGATCCAACCCCTGTGCGTTAAGCATTTGTGGAATCTTGTATATCGTGTCCACGTCCCACATCGAGATCACCGCCTCTTCGCGGACATTGGCAAACAGCGAAATCTTGGCACGCTCGTCATCCGGAATGCGTCGGTCCGCACGGCACAGCAATGCTGTCGGGAAAATGCCGATTTCGCGCAACTTCTGCACGCTGTGTTGCGTGGGTTTGGTCTTGAGTTCCCCTGCGGTCGCTATGTAGGGAACCAGGGTCAAATGGATGAAGGCGACTTGATTGCGTCCCAGACGCAAGGCCATTTGCCGGGCAGCTTCCAGAAAAGGAAGCGACTCGATATCACCAACCGTTCCGCCTATTTCGACGATAGCCACGTCGACGCTGCCATCATGCGAAGCGGCAGCACCTCGTTCTATGAACGCCTGAATTTCATTGGTGATGTGCGGGATAACCTGCACTGTCTTACCGAGATATTCGCCGCGGCGTTCCTTGCGGATTACGCTGTCATAGATCTGCCCGGTCGTAAAATTGTTGGACTTGCGCATTTT
>JBARHR010000263.1:0-5387 GCA_049799335.1 Gallionella sp.
ACACGTCCTGCGCCGTCATCAAGTCGGCGACCTTGTCCAAAGCAGTCGCATCAAGAAACAAACCCCCCAGCACGGATTGCTCGGCCTCGACAGAATGGGGAGGTAGCTTGATCTGATCCAGTTGAACATCAGGCGGTGAATAGTTCTGCATTTTTTCCTGGTATGGCTAGAAAGCTGGAGTGCATTTTACTCTGTCGGATGACCAATACCCGAAAAACAAAAAGGACTGTCGCCAGTCCCTTTGTTTGTGTTACCTACTAAAACGAACAGCTTAGTGTTCGCCGAGTACCGAGACCGTGATGCCAACCACTACATCGGTATGAATCGAGATGTTCACATGATGATCACCAATTTGCTTGATGTGACCTTCATTCATGCGGACCTGGGCTTTTTCGACTTCGAATCCCTGTGCAGCCAGCGCAGTGACGATGTCGGCGTTGGTAACGGAGCCGAATAGCTTGCCATCTACACCCGCTTTTTGCACTATTTGCAACGTCAAGCCTGCCAACTTTTCGCCCTTGGCTTGCGCATCGGCAAACTTTACCTTGTCAGCGGCCTCGAGCTCCGCACGGCGCTCTTCGAACTCGGCCATGTTTGCCGCAGTAGCGCGTTTAGCCTTGCCCTGTGGAATCAGAAAATTGCGTGCAAAACCGTTCTTGACCTTGACGATGTCACCCAATTGCCCAACGTTGGTTACTTTTTCCATCAATATTATTTGCATGATCGTCCCCTTTAATGCAAATCAGTGTAAGGCATCAGCGCCAGAAAGCGTGCACGCTTCACTGCAGTGCTCAACTGACGTTGGTATCTGGTCTTGGTACCGGTAATACGTGCTGGAATCAGCTTGCCGTTTTCCGCAATGAATTCCTTAAGGATGTTTACATCCTTGTAATCTACTTCGGCGATTTTCTCAACTGTAAAACGACAGAATTTGCGACGTTTAAACAGATTGTTGCGCGACGAACGCTTATTCTTGTCATCTTTCTTTTTGTCTATTGGACGAGCCATGATATATCCTTATTTCAAATTAGGGTCATACGATAAAAACTGTTGTATCCTTTCGCGAAGAAAGTACTCAGGCAAACGCGCCAGTCGTGGGCTCGGCAGCAGCTTGTGCAGCTGGAGCACCCTCGGTCGGCATCGATCGGGATTTCTCTTCCTTCATCATCGCGGATGGTTCGGTAACAGCGGTCTTGGTTTTGACTGTAAGGTGGCGCAGCACTGCATCATTGAAACGGAAAGCGTGTTCGAGTTCATCCAGTGTAGTCTGGTCGCACTCTATATTCATCAGCACATAATGCGCCTTGTGGATCTTTTGTATCGGATAAGCCAGTTGACGCCGACCCCAGTCTTCGAGACGATGAATATGACCAGCACTGGCGGTAACTAACGTACGGTAGCGTTCGATCATGGCGGGAACTTGTTCGCTCTGATCGGGATGCACGATAAAAACAATTTCGTAATGTCGCATTAAATCTCCTTGTGGATGAGTAAGCCCCCCGACATGCGTGACGGTGGAGCAAGGCAGGCACTTTTGCAATTGCTTACAAAGGCGTCCTGAACGGGAAACTGCCATCAGTTTCACCAAGGGCGCGCATTATAGCGGAGCGCGTATACAGGTCAAGGATTTTATTGTAAGTTTTGGATCGCCGACGAGTTTGCGGCGGAGGCGGAACGCCTGAGTCACCGGCGGTCATTTATATCTCAAAATCTATAGGTTTGTCGCCGGCTCGATTCTCGATAGAATTTCCGCCTTGCGCACGGCTGACCCTTCGCATAGAAACCCGATGATGCGGCTACTTTGCCACTACGCACTCGATTGTGCGCACCAAGAATCAAAAGTTACCAATACGCGAGATGGGCTCGAGTCTAGGCTTGCTTAATGAATAGGATACTGAAATTCCCGCCCATAGTTCCAATCGACTTGAATTGCAGAATGTAACCAAACGAAACTAAAGGGAAATTCCAAGCACATTTGGCGAAATGCCGGTAAAATACTATTACCACCGACCGATTATTAATGTTCGCCGAACGATGCCAGCAATGAACAACAAATTTTCGTACCCTGCAACAACATACCCCCGGAAAAATACCCGGGGATTGGTGAGTTGAAACAGACAAATACAGTTTCGATTTTTCAGCGGCACCCTGATGCGGCGCCCGCGGAAGATACGGTATTCGAACCTGGATTTGACTATAGCCGCAAATTGCGCCCAGAATTCGCGGACCGCAATTGGTGTTACGGACTGGCCAGATACCTGGACCGCAGACTTCGGCGCTACCCCAAGGATTTGACAGTACACCTGCAACGAATTTTCGCGTTGCAGGCAGCCGGCGCCAGTGGTGATCAACTTTTTGCCGCGGCAATCGATTTGAATACGATATTGGGTGTCGGCGGTTCTGCGTTACAGCAGCGTGTACTTGAGTCCATATCCGTTGCACTAAGCGCGCAACAACGTGATTATCTCGTTGCAATCAGTTCGGGCGCCATTGCCATACCTGTACCGACGGAAGTTGCGACCACAATTCCGCGCAACGACGCTAGACGTTTTCCCATCGTTGCGGAAATCAAGGCGGAACATACTGAATAGACCACTCCGACCTGTGAATTGAATTTCATTGCCGAAATTGCCTAGCCGAATTCGGAAATGTCAGTTTGGTCAGCATGACTGTGTGCAAGCCAGAAAAATGAACATCCAAATTAATTCGATTAAACGTCTGGCCATATGATGAAAACAAAGACGCTGGCATTCGACATCATCTGTCCCAATTCGCGGACCCGCAATACCTTGGAATTTGCGATAAATCAAAACGGCAACGGTCGTTTTGTGAATAGCAAGGGCAAGCCTGATCTGGTAATTGTGGATTGCGAAACACACGAGACGTTTACGGAATTCAAGAGATTTCGCCTTCGCAACCCGCGCTGTGCGGCGATCCTGCTGTTCAATCAGCTCCAGGATACTAACGACACAGGTGATCTGCTTACCGGAAACGTCGGCCATTTGGTCAGGCCGTTCTCGGTCAAAGATCTGATGCAAACGATAGACCGGCTCACGGAAAACACTTTCTCACCCGGTCAAACGACGCCATCTCGGAGAAGCGGACCTGCCGCAACACCCGCAACACCCGCAACACCCGCAACACCCGCAACACCACACGGTACGCCGGTCGTGCGAAGTACTAAAGCCGTGATCGATGCCGCGCAGCCGGCACCTCATGAGAACGAATTCGAAGTCGATCTGGCGCTGCCGGCCGGTATCGCGGAGGATTACGTGCAGAATGTCCGAACCATCACTTTGTCGGCAACAACAAGGAACGCGGATACGGTAATTCCGGATCGCGCGGCAATGAAAGCGGCCCTCCCAATCGAAAAGTATATTGATACCGATGGCGCGAGGAATGGCGACATCGACTTGGGAAACGCGACAGAATTGCAGGGCATTCAAATAAACGCCGCGCTTAAATTGCTAGGGCGTTTTACCGAAATGATCGCATCGTCGGAGCCCGATCCGACTGCAATCTGTCTGACGCTGAACGGCACCATGTGCGTACATTATGATCCCGCTACAAAGTCGGTATCCAGTTCCGGGGAATACATTGATCTGCCGAATATCGCACAGCTAGAACTGAACGATGATCAGGTGTCGATAGAACGCGAACCTGTTCCCGAATTTGTCACCGAGCCATCCTGTGAACTTGAAGCGTTCTTGTGGAAACTAGCTCTGTACACTTATCGTGGCCTGTTGCCCGAGGGCACCATCGTTGATGAACCAGTATACTTGAGATACTGGCCCAACCTGACCCGATTGGAGCCAATACCCAACGGCATGCGCATCGCTTCGTTGTGGTGCAGGCAACCCGTCAGCCTTGCAAGGCTCATCGGCATGCTCAAAATCCCCCAAAAGCAGGTTTTCGCTTTCTATGTCGCTGCCAGGACGATAGGTTTGGCGGGTCCCGCGACTCGCCAGGCAGACGGCATGCTCACCGCAAGCTTGCCCAGCATGGGCGTTCGGAGTCACACCATAATTCAGCAACTGGCGGACAAACTTGTCAGGAAGAATCGTTCGACACAATGAACCGCGTGCAAAGCACAATATTGCGGTTAGGTAGCCGATTGCAGGAATACCAAATTGATTCCGTACTCGGTGTGGGCACTTTTGGCATTACCTACAAGGCTACCGATACCAATCTCGGCATTGTTGTCGTTATCAAGGAATATCTGCCTTTGTCTTATGCGAAAAGATCCAGCGAGAATCAAGTTATCGCAATGTCGGAACAAACGCGCGAAATTTTCGAATGGGGTCGTGAACGTTTTCTCGACGAAGCAAAAGTTCTAGCTAAATTCAGGCACCCGAATATCGTCAGGGTGCTGCGTTACTTCAAGCAAAACGATACGGCATACATCGTAATGGAATTTGAAGACGGTGAAAGCCTGCAGAGGAAATTGTCACTGTCCTCAGAGCCGTTCACTGAGACGGCCATCAAGAACATTTTTTCACAAGTACTGGAAGGACTGAAATCGGTACACGATCAGAAATACCTGCATCGCGATATCAAACCCGGCAATATATACATTCGTGACGACAACACGGCGATTCTGATAGATTTTGGCGCCGCGCGCCTCGAAATGCCCGGCGAAGGAAACGCAACCGTCACGATCTCTCCCGGTTACGCTCCGGTCGAACAATACGTTCCGGACGGCAAACAGGGACCTTGGTCAGATATTTACGCCATTGGCGCAAGCATATACCGCTGCATAACCAAGAAAACACCGACGCTGTCGATCGAACGGATGAAGACGATCGACGAAGAAGGGTATGACCCGTGTTTGCGATTGGCCGACCTTGCCCCGCAACTCGGTAGCCGGGAATTTCTTGAGTCCGTTGACCGCATGTTGTCCGTGGTACCGGAAGATAGACCACAGTCAGCGTCGGAAGTGCTGGACGCCTGGGCGGGAAGGAAGCCGCTTCCAAAGGCAAGTGTCAGAACGAAGTCTTACATTCCCAAACAAGTAAAGAAAACATACAAGATTCTGATCGCAAGTTCAGACGGCGTCGATAAATCGACCGCAATCAGGTCGATCAGTGATACCAATATAGAAGCTACAGAAAGCGGAACCGAAGAACAGGCAAGCGACAGCAGCGCCTTGCCTGCAACCCCGATGGATTACGGCAGTCTTGATATATCTGACACGGAGCGCATCCTGGTCTATGGCGTCCCGGGCAATGAACAGTTCAAATTTATCTGGGACATATTGCAAAAAGGCGCCATAGGACTGGTATTACTGATCGACAATCGAAGTCAAAATCCGTTAACAGATCTGGCAACCTACCTTACAATGTTCGACGAGTTCATCGACAAAACCGGGGTGGTAATCGGGATCAATC
>JBARHR010000264.1:0-3713 GCA_049799335.1 Gallionella sp.
TTTGCCTCGCAGTAAATGAATCCGCAATACTGAGTCGAAACGAATATATTCTGTACTTGAACGACGATATGTACTGCTGCCCCGGTTGGGACACCGCCCTGGTCGATAAACTTGACTCAATCGACACCGATCTGTTCATGCTGTCCGGTACGATGGTCGAACCTCGCGATACGGGAAATCCTTGCACGATGGTACGCGACTACGGCTCTGAGGTCGAAACGTTCCAAGAGGCTAAACTGCTCGCGGAGCTGCCGATGCTGCGCAAGGAAAACTGGTATGGCGCAACTTGGCCACCTACACTGGTAAGTCGACGCTGGTGGTTCAAGGTTGGCGGTTATAGCAGCGAGTTTTCGCCCGGCATGAGCAGCGACAACGATTTTTCGATGAAATTATGGCAGGCCGGTTGCCGCATCTTTCTTGGCGTTGGAGATTCTCTGATTTATCACTTTCAGTGCAAGTCAACCGGCAAGGTAAAGAAGAATGATGGCGGCAAGCAGTTCCTGAACAAATGGGGCATGCGGCAGTCTGTATTCGACCGCTATTACCTGAGACGCGGCTTGCCCGCACAATCCTTGAGTCTGCCAGAACCGGACGATACTCGTGACTTCCGCTGGCAATTGTTGCGCAGCGAACTAAAGCGCAGACTGGGCTGACCGCATGGCCTCCAGTTTTTTATATTTGAGGTAGGTGGTTCTGGCATTCATACGAGCTATCCTTAGTCCGGCTGCTCCGTCGAGAAATCCAAGTCTTAAGCAGTAGGTTCTCAAATACGCCCATGCCGCGCGTAGCGGCGCATCAAGTCTTGTAGTGAGCTTCCCTCGCTCGTGCATTTGTCGAGCGCCCGCGGTGGAATAATGCTCAACTTTGCGGTCTACGTCGGCTGGAGTAAGGTAACTATAGTGGAGTATCGGACTAGACAACTTTCCAGCTTTACCCTGCAGCACAACGCTCTCGTGGACGAGGTCGGCGGAGAAGCGTCCCTGTCCTCTCTTGAACAGGCGTAGCACGTAGTCTGGATACCAACCGGCATGCCTGATGAATTTCCCGCAGAATTGGGAAAGGCGCGGGATGTAGTATCCATCCTTGGTACCACCCTCCATAGACAGGATGAGTTGCGTTTTCAGTTCCGGCGTGACGCGTTCATCAGCGTCGATTGAGAATATCCAGTCACACGTGGCATAAGACAGCGCACGATTCTTTTGGACGCCAAAGCCCTGCCAATCATGGACGTATACGGTCGCACCCAGCTCGCGGCAAATTGGTACGGTTGAATCTACGCTGCCGGAGTCAACGACAATGAGTTCATCTGCCCACGTAACTGATTCCAGGCACGCACGGATATTTACTTCCTCATTCTTGGTGATGACAATTACCGAGAGACTGGCCACGCGTAGCGTTCCTTTGATAGGCAGGGTTGCTAGGAAATGATTCCAGAACCATTAGTGCCAGGTGAATATTCCTCCACCCACTTGCATAGACCTGCGCGAACTTCCTCATCAGGCTTGGTCTTCGCATCAGTCCATCTGAGCAATTCCTGCAACCAGTCTACATCAGACCGGCGTGCTTGCGCGATGCGCAACTTGGGGTGAGGGGTCGGCAGGGTGTGTTCACTATCGGCCAACAGTTCTTCATACAGCTTTTCTCCGGGGCGCAGCCCGGAAAACTCTATCCTGATTTCTTCTTCGGTATACCCTGACAGCCGAATCAGGTCTCTGGCAAGGTCCACAATTTTTACCGGTTCGCCCATATCCAGTACGAAGATTTCGCCACCGTTGCCCATCAATCCCGCCTGCAAATCCAGTTGTGCTGCCTCTGGTATCGACATGAAGTAGCGGGTGATTTCCGGATGGGTGACTGTCACCGGGCCGCCCTGAGCTATTTGCGAGCGGAATTTGGGGATGACACTGCCTGTGCTGCCGAGCACATTACCAAAGCGCACCATTACAAAGCGCGTATTGGCTGATGGTTGCAACGCCTGGCAGACCATCTCGGCCAAGCGTTTGCTTGCGCCCATGACGTTGGTCGGATTGACGGCCTTGTCCGTAGATATCATCACGAACTTTTCAACGCCATATTGCTGCGCTGCACGTGCTGCGGTAAGCGTGCCCAGTACATTGTTTCGTATTGCCTGCCATGCATTGTGCTGTTCGACCAGCGGTACATGCTTGTAGGCGGCCGCATGAAAGAAGACGCGTGGTTTGTGTGCCAGCATAACTTCACCCAAACGGTCGGCATCACACACGCTGCCCATCAAACAAATGAAGTTCAGTTCGGCGTGCAGTTGCGCCATTTCCTGTTCCAATGAATAAAGCGAATATTCATTTAGCTCATATAGAATCAGTTTTTCCGGGGAATAGCGCGCAATCTGCCGACACAATTCTGATCCGATTGAACCGCCAGCGCCGGTGACCATGACCACCTTGTTACTTAGAAGCTCGTGCAATCCGGCATCGTCCAACACTACGGGATCGCGGCCCAGCAAATCATCCAATTCAATCGCACGCAACTGTGAAACCGACACTTTGCCGCTCATCAAATCGTCGAACGACGGTACGGTCAGCGCTTTGAGATTGGATTGATTGCAAAGTTGAATGGCGCGCTTGCGTTGCTGATGCGAGCTGGATGGCATTGCGATGATTACCTGGGAGATGCTGAGTTTTTCGGCCCAATGGGGCAGGCTATCCAATGACCCCAGTACGTGAACTCCGTTTAGCGTCCGACCATGAGTGTTGACGTCATCATCCAGTATGCCGACCAGACGCCAGTCACCCTTTTTCGCCAACTCTTTCGTCAGGCTTGCCCCAGCATCGCCTGCACCCAGTACCAGCACGGGTTCACCCGTTAGTTTAAAACCTCCATACAAGCCGTGATCTTTCCACATGCGGTAGGCGAAGCGGCTCCCACCCATCATCACTATCAGCAGCAGAGGATTGATCACCATTACCGAACGGGGAATAACCAAATCAAGGCGTAACATCAAAAACGTCAACGGTACGGCGGCCGCCGATAAGATAACGGCAAGGAAAATGCGGCGCAGATCCGGAGTGCTGGCGTAACGCCATATCCCGCGATAAAGTTTGAACTGCCAAAAGATAATCAATTGAATCAGGACGACCCACGCTATCGTTTGCTTCAATTCCGCAGCGAATGCTTTCGGTAATTCGAAATTGAACCGCAGCAGGTATGCCATGCTCCATGCAATAGCGGCGGCGGCTGCATCATGCAGAACGGCCAGAGTAGTGCGAATATTTGCGTTGCGAAAAATGGTCATCTACTGTGGATTTCGTTCATGGCTGATGATTCCTGGCATTGATGCCGTCCAGTCCCTTCTGCTGGGTGGAAAAGATACGCCACTTTCTATCGATAACCATGGTCAGCCCCAGATAGATCGCTGCCCACCAGGCGAGCAAATTTCCTTGTCCGTGACTATCCAGACCGATGCCGACGAGCGCAGTCGCACCCGCCAGAAACATGAGTATATATTCTGCAATCGCGGTATTGCGATGTCCCCAGCCCATCTGCACCAGACGCTGAAAGTAGTGGCTGCGATGCGCCTGTGTCAGTTTCTCCTTGCGGCGCATCCTCGCCAGCAGCGTGAAGGTTGCGTCGGCAACGAATGGTGAAAATACCAGCATCGGAAACCAGAAGGGCCAATAGCCAAGAGTCCATCCCCATACTCCGAACGACGCGGCGAGAAAACCCAAGGGGATTGA
>JBARHR010000265.1:0-1633 GCA_049799335.1 Gallionella sp.
CGTGACCGGTGCCTCGGCCAGCGAAGGCGGCTATGCCTGGGACAAGTTCCCGGTCGAGAAAATGAACGACGTGGCCGCGTTGCAGAACGGCGCCAAGCTGTTCGTCAACTACTGCTTGAACTGCCACGCCGCCTCGTTCATGCGCTACAACCGCCTGCGCGACATCGGCCTGACGGAAGACCAGATCAAGAAGAACCTGATGTTCGCCACCGACAAGGTCGGCGACACGATGAAGGTCGCACTTGACCCCAAGCAGGGCAAGGACTGGTTCGGCGGCAATCCGCCCGACCTGACCGTGATCGCCCGTTCGCGCGCAGGCAGCGGCGGCAGCGGCGCCGACTACCTGTACACCTACCTGCGCACCTACTACCGCGACGAGACCAAGGCCACCGGCTGGAACAACCTGGCCTTCCCCGGCGTCGGCATGCCGAACGTGCTGTGGGAGCTGCAGGGCCAGCGTGCCGCGAAGTATGTCGAGGAAAAGGACGCCCACGACCCGGCGAAGACGGTGCACCGCTTCGAGGGATTCGAGCAGCTCACGCCGGGCAAGCTGTCGCCGCGCGAGTACGACGCCGCCGTGGCCGACCTCGTGGCCTACCTGCAATGGATGGGCGAGCCGGCGCAGGGCCAGCGAGTGCGTCTGGGCGTGTGGGTGCTGATCTTCCTCGGCGTGTTCACGCTCATCGCGTGGCGTCTGAATGCCGCGTTCTGGAAAGACGTGAAGTGACCGTCTGCGTGCCTGGTGCCCCGATCGGGGTGGCGGGCCGATGCGCAGTGGCCTTGCCCGACCCGGCAGCCACTGCGCTTGTGTTTTTTCGAAGCCTCTAGGAGCACACCGCCATGATGGTGCTTTATTCCGGAACGACCTGCCCCTACTCGCACCGCTGCCGCTTCGTGCTTTTCGAGAAGGGCATGGACTTCGAGATCCGCGACGTCGACCTGTTCGCCAAGCCCGAAGACATCGCGCTGATGAACCCGTACAACGAGGTGCCGATCCTCGTCGAGCGCGACCTCATCCTGTACGAGTCGCACATCATCAACGAGTACATCGACGAGCGCTTCCCGCATCCGCAGCTGATGCCGGGCGACCCGGTGGCCCGTGCGCGCGTGCGGCTGTTCCTGTTCAACTTCGAGAAGGAACTCTTCTCGAACGTGAACATCCTCGAGTCGCGCGGCATCAAGCCCACCGACAAGCAGCTTGAGAAGGCGCGCGCGCAGATCCGCGATCGCCTGACCATGCTTGCGCCGATCTTCCTGAAGAACAAGTTCATGCTCGGCGACGACTTCTCGATGCTCGACGTCGCGATCGCACCGCTGCTGTGGCGCCTCGATTACTACGGCATCGACATGTCGAAGAACGCCGTGCCGCTGCTGAAGTACGCCGAGCGCATCTTCTCGCGCCCGGCCTACATCGAGGCGCTCACGCCCTCCGAGAAGGTGATGCGCAAGTAATTCGCGCGTTCCGTCGCCCATGAGCAGCACGCCGCCGATCTCGCCCGCCGGTTCCGGGACCTCCACGCGCCCGTACCTCATCCGTGCGCTGCACGACTGGTGCACGGACAACGGCTTCACGCCGTACGTGGCGGTGTTCGTCGACACCTCGGTGCAGGTGCCCACGGAATACGTGAAGAAC
>JBARHR010000266.1:0-2770 GCA_049799335.1 Gallionella sp.
TCTTCAAGACCCATGTGCATGAATGATTCAATCATGTACAACTGTAAAGCTTTTATTTACACATGTAAAGCATTATACGAAAACTCTGAGGGCGGGATGCAGTTCGGCATTGGCACATTGCTACCCACCGATAATTCAAACTGCCTTCCAGTTAGCGGTCATACGATCACCAATTGCGATCGCTATTTTGTCGGCAATACCTTCATCACTATTACGCTGAGGAGGAGATGAGCATCCTTAAATAACTTGAACCACTTTTTGATAGCAGCAAACCAAGTGCAAAGCAATTAATAAGAACCGTAACCCAAAATACTGTTCTGAATTCTTCTTTCTTTGACTTATGACGCAATATTTTTTGCGCCAGCAATGCTCCGGGCCATCCACCAACCATCGAAAATAAATGGAGAGTGCTCTCCTGTGTTCGCCAACGATTATTTCTTGCTGCTGATTTATCTATCGCGTAAACAAGGAAAGTAAGGACACTTAGTGCTAAATATACGCCAAGAACAATTGAAGGAAGCCGCCCTGTTAAAGCAACGAAAATCAGTACGAAACAAAACAGAATGGCGAAAATGGTGTCGAATTGACCATCCTTATGCCGTGCGGTCGAAGTTGATTTTTCACCAACAAACATAATGCTATTTGCTTGAATGCGACGGCTCTCGTCTATCCCCAACTCATAGGTTATGAGATCACCTTCAACGGGCCTTCTGGAGCGCCGTGAAAGCGCCTTTATATGCACGAATGCTCGTTCACCCCCGCCATTCGGAGTGACAAAGCCAAATCCTTGATCATCTTTCCAGTTTGTAATTTTTCCTTGGTAGCGCATCAGTCAAATTGAATTAGTTATCTTCGGTATAGAAATATACCATCCGCCAGCACCCTGCCGTGTATCAAATGGAAGATCAAGGCGACGTTCCACTATTGGCACTTTGTTACGATTCGTTCTCGCATATTAGCTGCAACAAAGCAGCCTTTCAATCTGACTGAAATTAATAAGGTTAACGGACTCTTACTAACCCTTAAGCGACAGTCGATATCGAAATCTCACTGCCGGCTAACGGTCACTCGTCAAGTGCTATTCAAAAAAACATCACGATTTACCATCGCGTCTGCTACAATCTAGTCAGTCTGACTAGATTCGGGAGGGTATCATGCAAACATGGCAACTACAGGAAGCAAAGGGCAAGTTCAGTGAGGTCGTTAAACGCGCACAAAGCCAGGGCCCTCAGAACATCACTGTGCACGGCGAGCCGGTTGCCGTACTGATTTCACTGCGCGACTATCAAAACCTCACTCACCCCAAACCCAGCCTGATTGAATTTTTGCGGGCTTCGCCGCTTATGGGTAGCGATTTTAAAATTGAGCGCGAGCAAACTCCCACACGCAAAATCAAACTATGAGTTACCTGCTCGACACCAATGTCATTTCCGAATTGGTGCGCCCAAAGCCGGCCAAAGCAGTTTTGGCGTGGTTTGAAAACGTCCCTTCCGAAGCTTTGCACATCAGCGTGTTGACCTTAGGCGAAATCCGCAAAGGTGTTGAGCACATGCCGGACGGCGCGCGCCGTGAAAAGCTCCGACTATGGCTTGAACATGAATTGGCTGACTGGTTCGGTAACAGAATCTTGCCGGTAGATATTGCTGTGGCAGATCGCTGGGGTAGGCTGATTGCGCAAATGGGTCGCCCCGTTCCCAGCATAGACAGCCTGCTGGCAGCAACCGCCATGCATCATGAACTGCGCTTGGTCACACGCAACCAAAAAGATTTCAACTACCCCGGATTGGAAGTCATCAATCCGTGGGGCTAGTAAGGGTAGTTTGAAAGACTCGGTGACCAGCAGCTTTTGGCACACACTGACACGTCATGTTGTCATATTTGTAGCAAGCAGATATTCATGTCGCTGGCCTCTGCCAATACCGTCACCAAAATCGCCGATGCACTGTCACTCAGCGTAAAGACCGTCAGCGCCTATCGAGCCGCATACTGGACAAGATGCACCTCAACAATAACGCCGAACTGATGCGTTATGCGGTCAACAATCACCTGACGCAATAAAGCAATAGCTGTGTCGACCGACTTTAGGCCGGTTCAGCGGCGGGCCGCAGCTGCGACCAATTGTTGGGCCACCGTCACTGACGCACATAGCGCAAGTGTGTGGCAGCTGGACCATCAAGAACCTTGTCAATGCGAAACTGCGGCCCGGGCTCACGCAGGTTCTCGAAGAGACGCCGCCCACCGCCGAACAACACGGGTGCCAAAGCGATTTCCAGGTCGTCAACAACACCCAGGTTCAGGTACTGCTGGATCACATCGGCTCCACCCGCGATACGAATATCACGACTGCCTGCGGATTCCCGAGCCAGCTCTAGGGCACGCTCCGGCCCGTCATTGATGAAGTAAAAGGTCGTCCCACCGGGGCGCGCCCAGGGTTCGCGTTTCTCATGGGTAAGAACGTATACCGGTGTGTGAAACGGAGCCTCCTCGGGCCATGCGACCTCGCCTTGCTCGAACATTCGCTTGCCCATAATGTTGGCACCGATGCGCTCCATGGTGCTGCGAAGCAGATCGTTGACCGGGCCGGTCTCTCCCCCTGGTCCGAGCTTGAGATTCTCGCGGAAGTACTGTTGATTGATGATCCAGGCCATCAGCGCCCCCCACTTGGCGCCCCAGTTCTTGTACTCAGGCTTATCCATGGTCATTCCTTCCGGTGCCGTGTAGCCATCGAGACTAAGCCCAATGTTGACGAATACTTTACTCATGATTCTCC
>JBARHR010000267.1:0-5267 GCA_049799335.1 Gallionella sp.
TTCCCATTGAGCTGGAATTTACCGAATTCTGTTTGAAACAATGGTCCAAGCTTCAATTCCCACGGCAAGTTGTCGCTGATAGGCGCCTCAAGCTCGGTGATAAGTCCGACGTCAACCGGATATTTGCCTGTTTCAGTCAGCTGAAATTTGTTTTCCCATTCTGCCAGGGCCGCATCCCGATTCCCGTTACGCTCGCGTTTCAGATAGATTTCGGTAAACCAGTATTCCTTAGCACCGTAACCGAATCCGACACTGGCTGACTGTAAGCGATCTCCAACTTTGGGCGACGTGGCGCCATACTTGATATCGATTTCTCTTTCGCCATAGTCTACCGTTGGCGTATAAATGTAATCTGCAGGGCCCGCATGCACCGGCGCCGCCATAAGCAGTCCGCAGAATATTGCCTGAAGCCTTAGCGCTTCAATTACCTTCATGGTCATAACAATCTATGCCTTGGCCTGGCGAGGACGCGCCACCCATTTCATGCCGGTATAGATACAAACCAGCACCGTGACATAGAACAGAATCTGCATGCCTGCCGGACGCGATTCGTAACCCACCAGTCCGCGCAGCAGCATACCCAGCAACGAACTTTCAGGAAGAATGGCGGACGTATCCCATAACGGGGCCGCGAGACTGGGTAGGAGATCCGCCTGTATAAGATAGTGTGCTGCCTGGGCCGCCATTCCGGATGCAAGTAGCAGCACAAGTACACCGGTCGCGGTAAAGAACCAGCGCAACGGCACACGCAACAAACCGGCATAAACCGCATAGCCGACCGCGATGCCTGCCAGCACTCCAAGCATGCCGCCAAGCAGCATCGCGGACTGGCCGCCGCCTTCAGTCGCCGCAATGCCATACAGGAACAATGTGGTTTCAGAACCTTCTCTCAGCACTGCCAGGCCGACAATCAACAGAAGGACAGAGCATTCTCTGCGACCGTCGCGGATATCTCCGCCCATGGAACGCGCATTCGCAGCCAGCGCGGCGCCGTGCGATGACATCCAGATGTTGTGCCAGGCTAGCATCAGGACAGCTATACCGAGCACCACTGCATTGAAAATTTCCTGACC
Organism: Gallionella sp.; assembly: GCA_049799335.1. Classification (GTDB taxonomy): domain Bacteria; phylum Pseudomonadota; class Gammaproteobacteria; order Burkholderiales; family Gallionellaceae; genus Gallionella. The sequence goes on from JBARHR010000267.1 coordinate 1,074, forward strand.
CACCCCGCTGGCCAGTGCGCCGATCGCATCGGTAGACGCCGCAACCAGCGCGGCGCCAAAAAGACCCAGCAGTACCCCGCCCGCCAACCAGCGTCGGCTGTTTGCGATGCTCCGCGTTGCGGCTGCAACTATGCCGATGATCAATGCAGCCTCAAGAACTTCCCGGAAAACGATAATTGCGGTTCCAAACATGACTATCTCCTATTGCGCAACAATTACGCCCCGCGCGGTTGCTTCATTGAATTCGCCAAAGAACGGGTAACGCCCCGCTTCAAGTGGCCCCACATACAGCGTAATTTTGCCGTTACCGGCAACGACCTTTTCCCGGTTCAAGGCGTGGCTTTCAAATTCTTCGGGAGTCGCGTCGTGATTGCTGATCAGCAGTTTGATCTTTTCGCCGGACGGAACAACAAGCTCAACCGGTTCGAAACGATGGTCCCTGATTACCATGGTGTAGTCCGCTGCCACGGCCGATGGCGGGACCAAAAGAAGCAGACAAGCAAAGATCGGATTTTTCATAACGCATTCCATTTCGGTTATTGATAACTACTGGATACGAATGATAATGATTCTCGTTTGTAATTGCAACAACTTTCTGGCAATATGTGCAAAATTAATCCGGCAGGAGGTAGCCACGATGAGCCAGCCTGAACATTTGAAGAATTTTGGATTGAAGTCCACGCTCCCCCGTCTGCGAATTCTGAGCCTGTTCGAGTCCGGCCAGGATCGTCACATGAGCGCCGAAGACGTATACAAACAATTGCTCGCCAGCGGCGATGACGTCGGACTAGCGACTGTATACCGGGTTTTGACCCAGTTCGAACACGCCGGCCTGCTGGAGCGGCACTGTTTCGATGGCAGCAAGTCGGTGTTCGAGCTGAATCAGGGAAAACACCACGACCATATTGTTTGTCTGCAATGCGGACGGGTGGAAGAATTCCTCGATGCAGCCATAGAGACACGGCAGGAAAAGGCCGCTGCCGAACGCGGCTTTGCCATTCGCGAGCATTCACTGTCAATATATGCCGATTGCATCAAGAAGAAATGCCCGCACAAGCCCTAAGCGAGCTGTGTTACCCCAAAAAATGAAAATGTACAACGCTGTGATACGTCCGGGATCCCGGTTGACGATACTTGGCGCGGCGCCATCAACCCGCACTGACTCGATCAGACGCTCACGTACAATCCGGTGGTCATGGGATAAAGTACCCCGACGTCAGATACAAACGTTGTACAAAGGTTATCACTCGAAAATTTACGAAAGCAGATCAGTGCAAGAGGAACAGCGTTTTATTGACAGGTGGTATACAAAAAAACTACATTCACCATTGCCTAACGTTACGATTCCAAACCAAACTTAAACAATAACCCGGGAGGTCACATGTCCAATATCGAATCTGTATTGAATGAACGGCGCGTTTTCGAGCCATCGGCCGAGTTCGTAAAACAGGCCAACGTATCCGGAATGGCAGCTCACAAAGCGCTGTCGGACGCCGCGATCAAGGACTACGAGGGCTATTGGGGCAAACTGGCGCGTGAAACCATACAATGGAAAAAGCCGTTCACCAAAATACTCGATAGCAGCAATCCTCCGTTCTACAAGTGGTTCGATGATGGCCAACTGAACGTCTCGTACAACTGTCTTGACAAACACCTCGCCAGCCAACCCGACAAGATTGCGATAATCTTTGAAGCCGACGACGGCAAGGTCTCAAGAATCAATTACCGCGAACTGCACGGCCGCGTCAGTCAATTTTCCAATAGCCTGAAATCACGCGGAATCAAGAAAGGCGACCGCGTCGTCATCTACCTGCCGATGAGCATCGAAGCGGTGGTCGCGATGCAAGCCTGCGCCCGAATCGGCGCGATCCATTCAGTCGTGTTTGGCGGGTTCTCCGCCAAGAGCCTGCACGAACGCATTACCGACGCCAAAGCCTGCGCGGTAATTACCGCCGATGCGCAAATGCGCGGTGGAAAAGTCATGCCACTGAAATCCATCGTGGACGAAACCCTAGCGATGAGCGGCTGCGATTCGGTCCATAGTGTCATCGTCTATCGGCGCGCAGGCAATGATATCGCGTGGAACGATGATCTGGATTTCTGGTGGCACGACCTGTTCAATTCCCAACCGACGCATTGCGAGCCGGAATGGGTGGGGTCTGAACATCCACTATTCATACTGTACACATCAGGATCTACCGGCCAACCCAAGGGCGTACAGCATTCCAGTGGCGGCTATCTGCTGGGCACCATGCTAACGATGCAGTGGGTATTCGATTACAAACCCAATGACGTGTTCTGGTGCACCGCCGACGTGGGCTGGATTACCGGACACAGTTATGTCGCTTATGGCCCGTTGGCAATGGGGGCCACGCAGGTTATTTACGAAGGCATCCCGACCTACCCCGATGCCGGGCGATTCTGGAAGATGATACAGGATCACAAAGTCAGCATTTTCTACACAGCGCCAACCGCGATCCGTTCGCTGATCAAACTCGGTGAGGATCTGCCGAAGAAATACGATCTTTCGTCGCTGCGCCTGCTCGGCACGGTAGGCGAGCCTATCAATCCTGAGGCGTGGATGTGGTACTACAACGTGATTGGTCAGGGCCGCTGCCCGATCGTCGACACCTGGTGGCAAACCGAAACCGGCTGCCACATGATCGCGCCATTGCCGGGTGCGGTACCGATCAAACCGGGCTCTTGCACCCTGCCGATCCCGGGTATACAGGTTGCGGTGGTGGATGAAACCGGCTCCGAAGTTGCCAAGACACAAGGCGGCTCGCTGGTGATCACCATGCCGTTCCCTTCGCAAATTCGCACCATTTGGGGCGATCCGGAACGCTTCAAGAAAAACTATTTCCCCGACGAGATGCCCGGATATTACCTGGCCGGCGATTCCGCCCATCGCGACGAGGATGGATACATCTGGATCATGGGCCGCAATGATGATGTTCTGAAAGTATCCGGCCATCGCCTCGGTACGATGGAAATTGAGTCGTCACTGGTTGCCAGCCCGCTGGTAGCAGAGGCGGCCGTCGTTGGCCGCCCGCACGACATCAAGGGCGAATCGGTTATCGCTTTTGTAGTGTTGAAGGGTGAACGTCCGTCCGATCCAGCCAAGGCCAAGGTGATCGTCGAAACACTGCGCAATTGGGTCAGCAAGGAAATCGGTCCAATTGCAAAACCCGATGAAATCCGTTTTGGCGACAACTTGCCCAAGACTCGTTCGGGCAAAATCATGCGCCGCCTGCTGCGCACGATTGCGATTGGTGAGGAAATCACCCAGGACATTTCCACGCTGGAAAATCCCGCCATACTGGAACAACTGAAGAATCCAATCAAATGATTTAACGTTTTCACCAGGCACTTAACCGGCCTGCAGCACACTCAGCACGCCCTTCCCATCCGGGTAAGGGCGTTTCTTTCGGACAAAACGAGCGGCAACACCCGCTTCCCTACCATCCATCCCATACCTGAGCCCTTCGGTCTACTGAAGCCGGCTTTAGATTGACCTGATCGCAACTGTTGAACTACTATTGCCAAGGTTTTTTTCAGGAAGGTTGCCAGTGTCATTGATTCGACTCATTTTTTCAGCAGCATTATCAGTTTGCTTCGTGTCAATTTCCGGTATGTCGCACGCCGAAGTCATGCTCGCGATGAATACGCCGGAACCCGCGCTTGTCAATGATGTAAGCGAGCCGGAATTTCTGATTTCGGCACGAAACGTCAGAATCGAATTGCTTCCCTTGGAACCTGCCGCTGCAGCTGAGCCCATAGCAGTACCGGTCGAATCCGCGGTGACCGCAGCGCCTGAAGTCGCGCAGGGTGACCTATGGAAGCGGATTCGCGACAGCTTTGCAATGAACGACCTGAATTCCAAACTGGTAACCTATCAGGAGAAATGGTACGCGAAACACCCGGACTATGTAGACCGGATGATGGAGCGTGCGCGCCGCTACCTGTTTTACATTACTGAAGAAGTCGAACGTCGCGGCATGCCATCCGAAATCGCTTTGCTGCCGATGGTGGAAAGCGCATTCAATCCTGGCGCCTACTCCGTAGCCAGCGCATCCGGAATCTGGCAATTCATTCCGTCTACCGGCAAGAAATTCGGCATGCAACAGAACTGGTGGTATGACGGTCGGCGCGATGTAATCAACGCAACCAACGGCGCATTGGACTATCTGCAGA
>JBARHR010000268.1:0-5108 GCA_049799335.1 Gallionella sp.
CAGTTACACGGTTGTCCACGGCCCCGCATTTGCAATGTTGCTGCTCGGAGGGGGTGCACAAACGGCGGCGATTATCGCTTGGTCGGCACGTGCTTCGCCATCAGAAAATCCTTAGACCGACTAGGAAAAAGACTAGATGGATATGCCTGATTTACGGAAGGAAGGGTTGGCGGTTGCCTGCTTTTTTCCCCGCATATCAGGGGCTTCTCAGGTCTTCTGCGACAGGCGCTATCGCGGCAACCCGCGCCTGCTGAATTGTGACGGCAATAGCAGTGGGATCGGTACACAATCTGGCGATTTCACCGGCATCCACGCCACGGGCAACCGCCAACAATTTCCGCAGATAGTCCGCCTGTGGATAGGGATCCTGTTCATGGCCGGTACGTCCGCGCGCGTCCGAAGCGCACGTCTGCAGCAACTGCGCAAAGCGTTCCGGTCTGCGCCAGGCATCCGTCGACTGGAACAGTTTGATGATCGTATCCGGCCGCAGTTCTTTGGCGCGATGGATATCGCCATGGTAGCGCGCGGCTAGCATGGCCAGATCACGACATTCACTCGAAGTACGCAAGCGTTGCGTGAATTTCATCAGCAGATCAACGCTGCGCAGTTCGTGGCCGATGTGACGTGGCAATACCTCCCGCGGCGTGGTCGCTTTGCCGAGATCGTGCGTCAGTGCAGCGAAGCGCACTTCGAGCACAAAGTCATGGCGTGCCGCATCGTCCACAACCATCATGGTATGAATACCGCAATCGATTTCCGGATGATATTTTTCCGGCTGCGGCACACCGAACAATGCGTCCACCTCCGGCATGATCTTCGCTAATGCACCGCATTCGCGCAATGCCTGAAAAAACCGCGATGGCTGCTTCTCCATCAAACCACGCGACAACTCCTGCCAGACACGCTCGGCCACCAGTGCATCGACTTCGCCGTTTTCGACCATCGCGCGCATCAGCCGCAACGTCTCCGGGGCGATGGAAAAGCCGAAGCGCGCGGCAAAACGCGCGCCGCGCAAAATGCGCACCGGGTCTTCGTTGAAGGCAGCGCTGACATGGCGCAATATCCCGGCGCGCAAATCTGCTACACCGTTGTGCGGATCGATCAGATTGCCGTTGCTGTCCTCCGCAATGGCGTTGATGGTGAAGTCGCGGCGCAACAAATCCTGCTCCAGCGTGACATCCGGCGCGGCGTACACCGCGAAGCCCTGATAGCCGCGCGCAGTCTTGCGTTCGGTGCGCGCCAGCGCGTATTCCTCATGCGTTTGCGGATGCAGGAACACCGGGAAGTCCCTGCCTACCGGTTGATATCCGCGCGCAACCATGTGTTCCGGCGTACTGCCGACGACCACCCAGTCCCGGTCCTGAACCGCCAGGCCCAACAGCCGATCTCGAACCGCACCGCCGACGCAGTAAACTTCGGCCGTTTCATTCAGCGCATTGGGGTCAGATTTTGAAGCGCTGCTCATGTTTCGTCTGGCTCTTTCGGCATGGTCGGCAATGACTACAAATTGTCTTTCACTTTCCCGGGAACAGTGCCCAGGCGCTGCTTGAGCGGGAGTCGCGGCGCGTTGAACTGGTACGAGTAAAAAACAGTGTTGCTCAACACTTTCTTTACATAGGTGCGGGTTTCCTCAAACGGAATGGTTTCCACGTAAATCGCACCCTCCAGCGGTTGCTCTGCGAGCCATGCGCGCGCGCGTCGCGGCCCCGCATTGTAAGCCGCAGTAGCCAGAACCGGGCTATCCTTGAACTGATCGAGCACCGATTTCATATAATAGGTCCCCAGCCGCAGGTTGACATCAAGCTGGTGGATCAACTTGTTGCGATAGCTTTTCAAGCCTAGCTTCTTCGCAACCCAGCGCGCCGTCGCGGGCATGATTTGCATCAGTCCGGACGCACCCACGCCGGATCTGGCGTCGCTGGCGAAACGACTCTCCTGGCGCATCAGCCCGTATACCCACGCCTCTTCCAGATTGTGCTCGCGAATATGCTCCTGTAATGCGTCGCGGTAGGGTGCCGGATAACGCAAACCGAAGTCGTGAACTTTAACCGTCAGATCAGCCGCCCCGATCGCGCGGTCATACATTTCATTGCGTCGAGCGATTTCCGCCGCGGTGATCAACTCGCGATCATTGAATTTGCGCAGTGACCACCGCCATTCTTCCAGCGCTTCGCTACGGAACCCCATGCGGTACAACGCCAGCGTGCGCTTGACCCCGGGTACCTGTTCCATTTCCCCAATGGCGTGGTCGTCGGGATGATACTCAATTCCCGCCTGACCTATGGTCTGGGTGCCGGTCAATTCGTCGCCCGCCAACAGGCCGTAAAAATTGTACTCGCCGCTGAGCCCCACAAAGAGAATTGTCGATTCGCTGGTTTTGCCCGTAGCCAACAATGCTCGTCCTTTCCAATAGCGCCACGCGGCCTCGCGTTGCTGCTTTTCACTCATCTTGTCGATAGTCCTCAGCACTTCCTGCCAGTCCTGCTCGCGCAGCGCCGCACGCACTCGCCACGCCGCTTGCTGCTCATCCAGCGGCGTATCGTATGCCGCCTTATACCACCCCAGTGCACGCGTATCCAGATCCCGCGCCGCTTCGTAGGCCAGTCGCCCATAGAAATAGTGTTGCTCCGGTGTCGGAAAATACGGTGCCAGTTTCAGCCAGCGAATTGCCGCGATATCCAGTGACTGTTTTGCCATGCGTTGCAACGCAAACAACACGATCAGCCGCTGGTTTTCGCTAGCCAAGTTCCGATTCCATTGCATCGGTATCAGGGTATCGATCGTTTCAACGTCGCTGCACACATCACACGCGGCGGCGTCCGCCTGTTCGGTTTTGCCGACGATCGTCGCACCCCGAAATATGCCCAGTCCCAAACCGTCCAATATGCGCGTCCATGGGGTACCAATACCTTCTGCAGCGCGTACGGTTTCCTTGCTTTGATCAGGCGCATCAACCTGAACAAGGCGCCTCGCGACGGGCAACATTGCTTCTATTTCACCGCTGTCGAGTCGAAATATTCCAAGATCACGCTGGGTAATCAATCCGCTGTAATCTGCGGCGCCCGCGCGAACAGTCAACAGTGCCGAGATATTGAACAATCCGCAAGGATTCCGGCATAGCGGTGTGTCCCGATTGACATCCGGGTTGTCCCAGCCAGGCCACCCGGATTCCGGCGGATCCAGCGAGAGGTCGAGGCACCCTTTGGAAATATCTCCCAACCAACTCGGTCCTGCGGGCGGAAGCAAGTAGACCAGCGGATATTTTGAACTGCGAATAAATCCCTTGAGCTCTACACGTTCAATCCTTCTGCCGGACCTGTTATGCGTCTGCGAACGAGGAGGCTTTTCTGCCTTCCTGGAAGCCTGCACATCGTCCAGCTTCAGGCTGTTAAGGTAGCGTAGCGCATCCGCCGCTGCAAGGTTCAGTTTTTCGACAGACGCAGTACTCTGCTCGCCCTCCAGGAGTTTTAGCAACTGTCTTCCCAGCGTAACGTTGCCCGACTCGAGTGCCATACGCAATCGTTGGCGTATGTCGTGCTCGGAAATGATCCCTGCAGCGATGGCGTCATCGAAGGGCGTCGCGCAACTCTCAGGCTGTGCCTTGCCGGTCAGCCATAGCGTGCGCGCCTCGTGCAGCGCACCCGGGTCGGTCTTGCGCAAACGCGACTGCAACGCATAGCAGGTCAGCTCGGTATCCTCGTTGATCAGCTTGTAATATTCCCTGTCAAAGAGTTCCCATTGCCGATTTTTGCCCAGCAATCTGAGCCAGTCGCCACGCAACTGATCGATCAAGGGAGTGTCTTCCGGCAGGGAAAGAAACTCCATGATATCGGCCTCGGTTGCGTTTTCCAGATCAACACTCAAGCGGAAATATGTGACGTACGCGGCCAGTGGCGTGCCCTCCAGACGTGAACCGAAACGCCGCAGTGTGGCGGCATCTCCAGCCCGGTATGCATCATGGGCCGCAACAAAATCTGCATCCTGATCTGCCAATGCCGGGAAAGCGGTCAGCAACAGCAAGCATAGGATCAATTTGGAAAGTTCGTGCATCCCAAGGGTGCGTTGGACAAGAATGGTCGCCGCGTTACCGGGGCCGGCGATAGTACGTAGCAAACAATGCATGGGAGGAATGGCAAATTGATGCGTCTGCGTTTAGACGCGAAACGCTAATGTGAGGTTCACTGTTCAGAGGAAAATAAATTGCCGATCAAGATCGTCATTAGCCCTGTTTCATTTCCACAAACTGGCGATGAACGAGAAGAATCCGTGCTTGACCTCGGTCGCCGGTCGCGCCGGCTCAATTTTGTTCACCACCGGGGAAGCCGCGCCATTGCTTGAACTTACTTTGGTTTTGAGCTTCAGACCAAGCATATCCTCTATCGGGTTGATGGCATCCAAATTCTGCTCGAGAAACCGTCGGCACTCGTCCTCGTTCAACCCAATGCGCTTTGCAGCGGCGACCTTGTCCCACGCAACCACCTTTGATCGGACACCGTCCTGCAGCGTCGCGAAGGTAATCACGTCCGCATAGTCTGCCTGAGAAGCCAATCTGGATTGCCGGTGAATATCCTGATATTCGGACACCGCATCGATAATTTCCTTGGGGAAATTCCATTTGCCGAGCAAGCGGTGAGAAATCAGGCCAGAACACTTTACGATCATGTCTTCCAAGACGTCCGCGTCTATCGGCACATGGTTGGCTTCGATATGCAGGCACAGCGGCAGCACACCAATGTCGTGCATCAAACCGGCAAGCATCGCCTGATCTCCGGACAACTGCGGCAGGCGCAACGACACAACGCGGCATATCGCAGCCACCTGACGACTGCGCTCCCAAAACAGCTGCATCCGACGATTGATGATCGGATTGCGGGAGAACGCCATGTTATTCATGGCAACCGTTATGACCAGGTTGCGCAATTGCCGGTATCCCAGCCTTGCGACCGCTGCCCGAACATCGTTAACGTGAGGCTTTCCGGCGAAAAGCGCACTGTTTGCCGACTTGATTATCTGCGCACAAATGGAGGGATCGCCAGACAGTACCAGCACCACCTGATCGGCGGATATATTGGGATCGTCGATCAAACGCTGCAACTTCATTGCCACAT
>JBARHR010000269.1:0-13924 GCA_049799335.1 Gallionella sp.
GTGAAGATCGATTTGCCCAAGGCGAGCAGCAATGCCAATATCACCCGGCCAGATCATATCGAAATTGGCGTCCGCGAGGACGGCAGCTTTTACTGGAGCGGCGAGCGGGTCGATTTCAGTACCCTGCTGGACCGCTTTGCGCTGGAGGCCAAAAAGTCGCCGCAACCGGAGCTGCATATTCGTGCGGATCGGCTGGCGCACTATGAATTGGTGGCGCAGGTAATGTCCGTTGCGGCGAAGGCGGGTATCGTCAGGATTGGTTTTGTGACGGATCCCACGCCATCCCGTTAGTAGCATTGAGTTGGTCGGGTGTATCATGGACGCATGCCTTCAACACAGGCATGTGGGAATAGTCGCTGAAATTCAGCGGATACACTAACCGATGGAGGAAATCATGAACAGAAGAGAATTGTTGACCAATGCCGCAGCGATGGTGGCTGCAGTGACCGCAGGACGTGCCTTTGCCGCGGAGCAAGAGCATAAGGATATGGACATGGGTAATATGGACATGTCGCATATGCATGAACATCATCATTCCACTCGCAATGAGAAGCTGATCGAAGCCGCATCGGACTGCGTGCTGAAAGCGAACAACTGCCTGCAGCACTGCATTGTGGCGATGGGAAAGGGAGACAAGGATCTGGCGGCGTGCGCCAAGTCATCCAGCGAAGTTCTTGCGATCTGTACTGCGCTACAGCAACTGGCTTCGGCTGAATCCAAACAACTTCCTCAGCTCGCCAAGGTGGCGATGGAAATCTGCAAAAATTGCGAAGACGAATGCAAGAAGACCGACAAACATCCGGAATGCAAGGCATGCGGCGAAGCCTGTGCCGCGTGCTACAAGGAATGCAAGGCGATCGCTGCTTAGTCCCATCGCCCTAACATAATGTTTACACGAGCGCGCTTTTGGAAGCGCGCTCGTCTTTTGAGCCGGAAAGATTGAAAAAAAAGCTGGATGTCCTTTTAATGTTGCCACGGATACTGAAAAAGTCCCCATAAAATTCGTTTGGTTTGCGACAGTCAGCTAATTCGAAGAGAGTGCCCATTTTTTATACGTCAGCAAACTCTGAGTTTTTCAAATTCTGCAGCCTAGCAGATGGTCGAAGCTGTAGAGTGTCTAGTGTTTCGAAGTCGATTCAAGCTACCCGATTTACAGATCACCAATTTCGTGACCTGCGACATAATGCCGCAGCCCTAAGTAGGGATTGATTTATATAATCTTGCCTTTCAACCGCCAGATTTATTTAAGGACTTAATCCATGAAAACTGCCACACACGCAGTAACAGGTATACGTAGCTCTCTGCGAATTGCCATAGCATCGACTTTGGTGCTGTTTCCTGTAATTGCAATGAACGATGCGCAAGCCTGCGCAGCTTGCGGCTGTACTTTATCGAAGGACTGGGGCACACAGGGCATCAGTACGACGCCGGGGTTTACTGCTGACCTGTCCTTTGACTACATCAACCAGAATCAGCAACGTCTAGGTACGGGTAAAGCTTCCCAAGATCAAGTCAACAATTTATGGCAGGGTGGTCAGGAAATCGAGGACTACACGACTACAAGAACGACTACAGGTTCACTTAACTACACTGCCGATACCTGGGGGCTGAGCGCACAGATTCCGTTCATTCAACGAACGCATGGCACCTTTGGCGATAACGGATTGAGCAGCTCGCTTTCACCTGACTATATCAGCTATGCAACATCGTCTGACAATGGTGTCGGCGATATTCGCGTAATCGGACGATACACAGGATTTTCTGCTGACAAGACATCCGGACTTATTGCGGGCCTGAAATTGCCCACCGGGAGTACCAATGCCAACTTTAGCGACGGCGCCACTCCTCTGGATCGCAGCTTGCAAATTGGCACTGGATCCACTGATGTTATCGTGGGTGGCTTCGTCTCCGGATCGATCGAAGAGTATGGCTGGTTTGCCCAAGGTACAGTACAACATGCTATCGCCACTAAATCTATCGGCGGTGAAGACTATCGTCCGGGAGATGCCTATTCACTGAACACTGGAATACGTCGTGCCAAATTTGGCGCAAAATTCACACCTATGTTGCAGGTCAATTTCATCCATCGCAAGCCGGATGACGTTGCCGGAAGCGCGCTTGATGGTGGCACACTCGCATACCTTGCGCCCGGCGCTTCCATGCGGGTTGGCGGCGGGACATCTGTTTACGGGTTTGCTCAACTGCCCATTTATCAGAATGTAAAAGGCCTGCAATTAACGCCGCGTTATACGCTGACATTGGGAGTTTCGCACGCATTTGAGTAAACCGTCTGGGCAATGGCCAAAAGCATGAACCTACATGGGAAATTATCCAGTCGTTATAAGGGAATAGCCTCTTTGTGGATCGTGCTTTTGGTGTGCTCTGCCCAAGTCGCCCTGGCTGATAACTGGAGCCTTACTGACAAGGATGGAGTAAAGCTAACGCTCGCTGGACTGCAAGGAAAATGGGTCCTGGTTAACTTTTGGGCACCCTGGTGTCCGCCCTGTATTCAGGAAATGCCGGAACTCGATTCGATTCAGAATCACCACAAAGATTTGCAGGTAATTGGAGTTGCGGTAATGTACGGAAGCCGCAAAGAAGTAACGGAGGTATTAACAAAGCAATCGGTCTCTTATCCAATCGTATATGGAAACGAAGATACCGCCGGAGACTTTGGTGGCATAGACGGGTTACCTACAAGTTTCTTGTACTCGCCCACTGGCAAGTTGGTCGGTCATCATCAAGGCCCCTTAACGCAAAGAGAACTTGAACAGGTCATAGGGTCAAATTCAGGCAACCAATCTTTATTTGTCCGTTAAGCAGGTGGAGTGAACGTCGACGTTCAAAAAACGCCCTAGTGCGATTGTTTGAAGCATGTAGAAATTCAACGTTCAGGTGTATCAACTACCACTTCCTCGGACACCTTTCCGAATGTCCGCTATCGGAATCGCGACCATCCGGTGTCGGTTTTACCACTTCGCGAATTTCCACTTCCAGGATAATCAATTTTATAGGCTTGCTTATAGTGTGTCGAAGGAGTCCTTCGCCAAATTCCGCTTGTCAATATAACGATTAAGGTTAGATCGTGGCTCGCTTCGCGATCACGATCTAACCTTAATCGTTATGCGCGGGACGACCAAATCGAATGCATCAGCGTCTCCCTAACTACGCGTGTATGGTTATAATCTCCGGCGTTGGAATGATCTTAGTGGAGACTTTGTTATGCGCGGTATGCTTCAAACATGTCTGTTTTTCACTGCCTGGTTGACGAGCGGCAGTGTTTTTGCGAGTGATATCACGATAGAAAATGCCTGGGCACGCGCCACCGCGCCGGGGCAGGATGTCGCAAGTGTCGAGTTATCGATTACCAGCAATGCAGCGGCATCGCTGACTGGCGTGACCAGCAGAGTGTGCTCCACTGTGGAGTTGCATCGCATGACGCATGAAGACGGCATGATGAAGATGCGACAGGTGGATTCGATCAATCTGGACGCGGGAAAAACGCTGAATTTGTCAGAAGCAGGATATCACCTGATGCTGATCGGGCTGAAGGAACCCCTTAAGGCTGGCGAACATCTCCCATTGGTGTTAACCATCAGGCGAGACAACAGTCGCGTCGATCACGTCAACGTCACTGCTGAAGTCAAGGGGCTAACGGAAAACGGCGGCGCGACCCCAGAGCATACCCGCGAGCATCATCACTGACATCCCCATCCAAGCCGCGCCACCCAACGTTATTGGATTCATCCGGGTCGCATTATCTCGACAATTAAAGCCGCAAATTAAGGTCCCCAGTTGGTGCGACTTGCCGGGCATGCGATTCCAATCCCAACTCAAGAGAAGTTGTAAATGAGTTTGCAGCGGCATTCTTACAAAATCAGCAAGAATCCATTTAGGAAATAGAATAGTCCGAAAAATCCTGTTACTAAACCGCCGTACCAAACCAACTTCTTTTTCAACAGACCTGCTATTGAGGAAAGCAATATCGCTATCTGAAGAAATATTATTGCCATTCCGAAAGCTTGCGAATGTTTTTGCGATTCATCGCGGACCATTTCAAGTTGTTTAGCCTTTTCCTGCAGTTCAGATTTTTCCAAATCATATTTTTCTATCTTCTTTGTATAGTCCGCAATCTTCTCTTCGTAGGTGCCAAGGGTATATTTATTGGCGAACTTAGCCCCCTCCAGCAATTTCAGTTCCAACGTTTCCTTTTGCATCTGGTACATATAGGACTTGATGGATTTGGCTTGATAGAACGCCCATTGGTCTGATGCTTGCGATTGACTCATGACAGAACGAGTTGAATACCCACCGCCTTTGAACGTGGACAAAGTCGCACATACGGCGAATATCACGGTCATCAACGCCAGGTAATTTAGCCATACTTCTTTTTTTTCATCTGACATAATATTTTTCCGCTTCAGGCGATCTTAATGCTTTCAAATTTAGTGATATTTGCGTACTTAAATTGAGTCTCAATGCAGTACGCCGCTTGTATTCAGACCGGTGATGACTTGGTATATTCATGAGTAAGCGGTGTTCCAGTTTGTGAGGTAATCTAAACATCTCATCGCGGTTAATGACACCTCCCAATTCCAGCCAGAACGCATCATAATCCAAGTATGTACTTTTGCCGTTATAAACCCGACTTACATTACATACACCGTAGCAATTTGCGATATTCCATTCCCGCTTAATCTCATATATAGCGTCGGTCAACAGGTTAATTGGCCTGATTCCATGAAGTTCCTTGGTAGCGCGCTTAATCAATTCACGAGCGTCTTGGTCTTTAGTACCTTGCATACAGCCAATTTCGATTCCCGCATTTACCCTGCAACCGGTTAATGTAAAAACGAAAGTCCATATCTGAACTTGTTGTGTGGTATCCATTAATCCAAGGACCGCCTCTCCCTCTCGATCATATTTGCTGGTTTTACTGAGAGTAACTTGATAGGAAACGCCATTTTTCCCTTCGATTGTCGCCAATAGGAGCGCGTTGCCATTCGACAGAGATTCAATCGTTGATCGGGATACTAGGCCGCTCAGTAACGAATAATGGCTCAGAACAACCTTGGCCCTATCGCTGAAACTATAGTTTCTGTTGAGATAGTTACGGCCAGGCTTTAACAATATTCTGGGATTGTTTCGAAGCCAAATTCTAAGCTCAGGCAGGGTCCAGAGTGCAAGGGCCCATCTAACCGATGCAACGGGGTGCAACAAGCTTTTAATAATATATCGCCAAACCCTGGTTTGCCGTCTGTTGGAATCCAATCTCCATACAAGTGCTATCGTTTGGCAAATTGTGTTGAAACCCAATAAATAACTCATGTTTTGTATCGACTCGTCAGATTGATTTGAATCAAGATGCCCATCTCACATGGTGTGCCAAATTGTTTACAGAATGCTTACCAATAGCCATGCGTGCCACAGCTTAGTCCCAATCGCCAGTCACGCTCAGTAAGCGTTTGCTTTCTGTACATCGCTTTTGATTCGCGTCGTTCGCAGTATTCTGGTGTAGAATTCGCGGCAAAATTTGCGTGCAATTCTGCTTGCTTAGGAGCGCCCGCTTAACCCTCCAGCAAGGAATAATCATGACGCTTTCCGCTACCACCGTCGCCCAAAAAGCTCGCACGTTGTCTGAGGCGCTGCCGTATATCCAGCGTTTTTTTGACAAAACCATTGTGATCAAATACGGCGGCAATGCGATGACCGACCCTGTATTGCAGGAAAGCTTTGCACGTGACGTAGTCTTGCTCAAGCTGGTTGGCATGAATCCGGTCGTGGTGCATGGCGGCGGCCCGCAAATTAACGACTTGCTTAAACGCGTCGGCAAGGAAGGCGAATTTATCCAAGGCATGCGGGTGACCGACGAAGAGACCATGGATGTGGTCGAGATGGTGCTGGGTAAGGTCAACAAGGACATCGTCAATCTGATCAACCGCTTCGGAGGCAAGGCGGTGGGCATAACCGGGCAGGACGGCGGATTTATCCGTGCCGAAAAGATGCTGCTGGAAAGCACCGACGAACCCGGCAAGATGCTCGATATCGGTCTGGTCGGCGACATCAAGAAAATTGATCCGTCCATTATTACGTTCCTCGACTCTGGTGATTTCATTCCGGTTATTGCGCCGATAGGTGTCAGCCCGGACGGGGAGACGCTGAATATCAACGCGGACGTGGTGTCCGGCAAACTTGCCGAAGTACTGCATGCGGAGAAATTGGTGTTGCTGACCAATACGCCCGGCGTGCTGGACAAGGTCGGTAATCTATTGACGGGACTGACGCCGAAGCAGATAGACGATCTGGTCGCCGATGGCACCCTGTCAGGTGGCATGCTGCCCAAGATAAGTTCGGCGCTGGATGCCGCGCGCGGCGGGGTGCGCTCTGTGCACATTATTGACGGTCGGGTACGGCATGCTTTGCTGCTTGAAATCCTGACCGATGAAGGTGTGGGCACGCTGATCAAGAGCAAGTAGATAGGTAGCACCGTTCGGAAACGTAAAAATCCGAAAGTTCTAAGCCGGACTATAGCCAATGACTTGTCAGCGTATCTTGCTGGCTATGTCAGCTGGCTAGTTGTTCCACCAGGCGTGCGAAAAAAATCGCAGCGCGGCACGGGTGTTATAGGTAAGCAAGATTTTTCGAGCACAACGCATGGCGACGAAATTTTGGATTTTTGATCTGGACAACACGCTGCATGATGCGACGCCGCACATCTTTCCGCACATCAATCGCAGCATGACTGCCTACTTGCAAGAGTATTTGCATCTCGACGAGGCAGCAGCGAACAGTTTGCGGATTGATTACTGGCAGCGCTACGGCGCCACAATGAGCGGTCTGATGCGGCATCACGGTACTGATCCGAGACACTTTTTGTGGCATACGCACCAGTTTCCGGAATTGCCGCGGATGGTGTTGCGCGAGCCGCGATTGAGGCATGTGCTGAAGGCACTGCCTGGAAAGAAGATGGTGTTTTCCAATGCGCCGTTGCACTATGCGCTTGCGGTGCTGAAGCTGCTGCGCGTGGACGATCTGTTTGACGATGTGATGGCGGTGGAACAAACGCGGTTCCGGCCCAAGCCGGATAGCTATGGTTTCATGCGGTTGTTGCGACAACAGAGCATCCGCGCGGCAAACTGCGTGATGGTCGAGGATAGTCTCGAAAATCTGCGTGCCGCGAAGAAGTTGGGGATGCGGACGGTATGGGTAAACGCGGGAACGCGTAGTTCGCCGTACGCCGACGTAAAGATAGGCAACGTGATGCAATTGCCGAGGGCGATGAGCAAATCAACAATGGAGGGGATTTGATGGCAAGCAAACCTGGTGAAAGAAAATTGCAAATATTGCAGACCGTGGCGCAGATGCTGGAACAACCGATAGGCGAAAAAATAACCACTGCCGCACTGGCCGCGCGTCTGGAACTTTCGGAGGCGGCGCTGTATAGACATTTCGCCAGCAAAGCACAGATGTTCGAGGGCCTCATCGAATTTATTGAGCAGACCATATTCGGTTTGATCAACAAGATCACCCAGGACGAGAAAAGTGGTCTGCAACAGATCGAAGCGATCCTTGCCATGCTTCTTGGCTTCGCACAAAAGAATCGCGGTATGGTTCGCGTGCTGATTGGCGATGCGCTGGTAAATGAGAACGAACGCTTGCAGCAGCGCATCAACCAGTTGCTGGATCGCATCGAAGCAACACTCAAGCAGTCGCTGCGCATGGCTGCGACTCAGGGCGAGATGGGCGAGTCAGTAGATGTCGGCGCGCATGCCAATGTGCTGGTGTGTTACGTGGTGGGGCGTTGGCAGCAATATGCGAAGAGCGGCTTTACGCGCGACCCGATGACGCAGTGGCCAGCGCAGTGGGCAATCTTGTCGGCAAAATAGTAGTGCCGCAGCAATGCAGATAGAACATAACTTAAAGGGTAGATGATGATTTTAATTTTGAATTCCAGTGTCACCGAACAATCTGAAGACTACAAGCAGTTACTGACACATCTCTCGACCTTGCAGGGAATCAAGACGCGCGTGCACATGGAGCGCGGTAGCGAGAAGACGCTTACTGAAATCTACCTTATCGGCAACACCAAGCAGCTGGAAATTGACGACATGCAGAACCTGCCATGTGTCGAGCGCGTCGTGCGTGTCTCGGAGGAATATCGGATACTCGGACGACACAAGGATGATCAGCGTCCTACGCATTTTGAATATAACGGCGTGCGCTTCGGTCAGGATACGCTGAACGTGTTTGCCGGACTATGTGCGGTAGATAATCGCGAGCATGTCGAGATCATGATGAAAGCGGTGCATGACAATGGACAGGTGTGTACCCGCATGGGCGCCTACAAGCCGCGCACCAGTCCGTATGCATTTCAGGGTCATGGCAAGACCTGCCTGCCCTATGTTTTCGAGCTCGCCGGAAAATATGGCATCAAAGTGATCGCGATGGAGATCACCCACGAGTCGCACCTCAACGAGATCAGGGAAGCGCTGCACCAGACCGGCAATCCGACAGGCGTGATGCTGCAGATTGGCACGCGCAACACGCAGAATTTCGAACTGCTGAAAATTGTCGGGCGCCAAACCGAAATGCCTATCTTGCTCAAGCGCGGCTTCGGCATCACCCTCGATGAATCATTGAATGCTGCGGAGTATCTCGCGTCGGAAGGCAATCGCAACGTAGTGTTCGGCCTGCGCGGCATGAAGACCAATATGGGCGACCCGCATCGCAACTTCGTGGATTTTTCGCATGTGCCGGTGGTCAAGCGCCTGACGCGCATGCCGGTGTGCATCGACCCATCACACTCGGTCGGTTCAAGAAATTCTGCACCGGACGGCATCCTCGATATGATGCACGTTACTACGCAGGGCATCATCGCCGGCGCTAACATGGTGCTGGTAGACTTTCACCCCGCGCCGCCAAAGGCACTGGTCGACGGCCCACAGGCAATGCTGCTTAAAGAGCTGCCTTACTTCTTGGAAGATGTGCAGATCGCGAGGGAGGCTTATCTCAAGAGGGTGGCACTGCGTCAAGGTTTTGGTGGATAGTGCGAACGATGTGCGCAATATCGGCGAGCAGTGTTCCGGAAATATCTGATTACTTTTTGCCAACCAGGCGCACCCGCTATTGTGCTACAAAGTCATATCCGAGCTGAAATGCCACCCAGTTTTTTCGATCATGGGTGTACGTTACTGCAGAGTCTGAGCTCACCACATCGCGGCCATAAAATATGCCGGCGCGAAATGGAGAAGCTCCCTTGTTAAGTTCGAACATCAACCCCGCAGCGTAGGTAAACGACAACAATGTGGTGGATTTCTTGTTACCCCCCTGATCTGTGCTATCAACTCTCAGGGGGGTTAGACCCGCAGTCAATGCCCAGATGTAGCTGGTGCCTAACAAGGTTGAGCGACGACCAACATAAGGACCGACGGTTGTCTCGCTACTAAAGCTTTTGTCATCGAGGTGGTACTTGTATGGCAACGCCAATGCGCCATATACCCAACCGGAGCGCAATGCTCCGCGCTTTAGCATGTCAGCGGCGGACACCTTTACAGGTTCTCCATCAGAATCGTCTGAGGAACAAAGAAATCTGCCGGATTTGACTCTGAGCACATCGAGCACATCTTTGTCCTGCGACAACGTCAGATACCAACCCTTATTCAAAACGGATGTCTTGTCTGCGCTTTGTGTTGGAATAAATACATGGAAGCAGTCGCCAATGTAGTTGTCATTCGAACTTGACGGCGTTTTGGGCCCGGTCTGCGCGTTCGGAGATTGCGGGCTGACCATGACCTCAGCCACGTTCATTTCTCCAACGCCGCTGGCAGCAAAAGCGCACCACGCTGAGCACAGCAGGATGCAACCGACTATGACTTTATTCTTCATTGCTATTTCCTCCCCCGGTATATTTCTGGCGCTAACATTCGTGCCGTCATAGTTACGTGCCGCGTGCGAAAATTGCTATTGCGCGATGGTACAGGATGTAGATCCGGTCGTATTTATGCGCAGCGTGACAACCATGGAAGTGCAGCGCCCAGCGACTGGAGAATTAGCCGGGTTCAGCACTCTTTGCAGGTCTCCATGTCTTTCCACGCAGGCGCTAGCCGGGAATTGCAAACCTGCCTGCCTGTTTGCTTGCAATTGGCTTGATGCATTTAAAGCGTCTTTAGATATTCAACCAATGCTAGCCGTTTCTCATCGGTAATCGGTGGCAACCACTCGACATCAAACGTGCCATCCGCCTTGCGTATCGCCTTTCCGTTTGCGTCGACCTTGATTACCGGCGTGCGCCCGCTGGAGTATTGATGCCCCTTGTTGCTGTTGTTGGGCAACGAGGTGTCGAACTCGAATATGCCGGGATTGGCTGCTTTGTCTTTCAACACGAAGCCGACATTAATTGGATCGAATTCACGGCTGCCGACGGTAAAGCGGTTGGAACGGCATTTGGTGCCGGCCGCGATTTCTGCGTCGGTGCAACTTGGCAGGAACATTTCATAGAGATTGGGTACGGCGCCGTTGTGCAGGTATGGTGCAGTTGCCCAGATGCCGTTCAGCGGTCGCGCTTTGTACGCGTTCAGGTTGTTGGGGAAGTCTGTGTTGATTTCGAAATTGAGATGGCGCGCGGTCTTCTTCACCGGATTGTCGAACAACGAGGTGACCAGGTCATATAGCCACTCGCTGCGTGCGCGCAGCCAGTCCTTGTCCGGATCGCGCGCGACGATGACGCCTTTGACCGCCTTTTGCAGCGCAAACAGCACGGGGGTGGTGTCGCCGAATTTTGTCTTTGATCCGAAGTCCATCGGTTCGCCCTTGAACAAACCGGTCTTGCCTTGGTAGTTCAGCGCATTCGAAGCCATGTTCGGATCGGTGCCGAGGACGTCGACGCTGGCAAATTGTGCGGTAACGCGCCGTTTTGAATCGTCACGTACAAATTCCTTGTCATCGCCGTGGCAAAGATCGCACTTGTACTCCTTGAACACCTTTTCACCCTGATCCGCCAATTGGTGATTGATCGGCGGCAAGATATCCTCAGGCCAACGTGGTGATTCGAGTGCGGCGAGGTGTTTTTCCAAGCGTACCAAGTTGCGCTTGTCGGCAGACGCAAAGTAGCCAAGGTGATTTTTTTGCTTTTCAAGACTGAAGGTCGCAAACACTCCGAGCACTTCGCCGGTATTGCGACCCAGTGGCCCGAGGAATCCGGTTGCTGAGCCATCGTTGTTGTCGCCTACACCATTCCACTGTACGTAGTCGTGCTGAGGTGTATCCCAGAGAAACGGATAGCTGACCGATGCATTGGGCGGATTGAAATTCGCTTCGCCCGGCGTCATATGCGTCAGCACGCGGTTGTAGATACGTCCGAAGGCATCCAGCCGCCCGTAGCCGTAGTGCACGGTTACGCTGCCAAACGTTGGTGTATTGATCCGGTTGTATCCACTCAGCGATGCCAGCGATTGTTCCAGCCGCACCTTGCTATCTGACTCGCTTGTGCCCAACTTGCCGGCCATGCGGGATAGTTTATCGCTGTCATGCAAAGTCGCATTCATGGCTTCTTCCAGGGACGCCAGCATGCCTTCCATATCGGAGAGCGCAGGGCCGCCATCAATGCGCATTCCGGCCCTCTGGTAATTTATTTGCGTGGTATGGCAGGCGGCACAGGTGAACCCGACATAGTCCTTGCCCTGAAAGCTGTCCTTTACAAAGCCGACCGGCAGCGCATCCGGGTTATCCCAGCTGTCGCGTTGCGGCAGATAGCGAAAGCGACTGATGTAGGCCGGATCCCTGAATAGTTTCTGGCTATCTTTCTGTTCCAGATTCACGAAGATGTCGTAGGGCAGCAGATCTGATCCTTGCGTGGTGTTGTAAAACCACAGGCTGTCCCAGCGATTCCAGTTCTGGTCCAGATAGACAATTTTGCTGGCGGAGTCACCAAACAAATCATTTTCGACTGCAACGCCGTATCGGTCTGCACTTACATAGCCACCCTGCGAAACAAAAGTGCAACCGGAAAGTGCTGCGAGCACCAGCGCAATTGAGAAGAAATTGAGATTATTCATCATGACTCCCTTACTGAATGGCGACGACTACCGGGCGATACTGAAACGGCAGCGACGATGTTCGACACAAAAATAATGTGTGACTTGTGACCGGTAAATAACTGGCGATACATCTTCTTCTTGCAAACTGCGCGGGCTGCGCCGAGTGCGCACGCGAAATTGCGCAGCTGATACGAACTGGATACGACTATGGATTTATGATCGCGGAAAATCGAGAGTTGCCGGATAGTTTGCATGACTCGGTCACCTCCCCAGGTAGTTCCGAACTGCGCAGCGCGATGGGACTTTAATTCTTGAGTAATTGTATTGGGTACTTTATCCCCGTGTCAATCGAATAGTGAGTCCGAAAGGACGAATGCGTTACGCGGGGAATCAAGGAGTGTGTTTGAACTTCCCAGTCGCGCTGAACGCCGGGGAACTTTGTGTTGCTTCGCCAATCCTGTAGGCGGCGAACTTGCGGGTGCTTTCCAGACTCTTGAACTTGTCTACGACACGAGACCCGAATTTGTTGGGGTAGTGTCCGTCGACCCATTTCAGCACTGGCAGAAATTCTCGCCGTTCCGCCGCGGTGATGGTTTCGTCCATTTCAAATATGCCGACGCCACTTTCCGCGGTTTGCAGATAGATATCCGAATCGCGGATGCTGGTTAGGAACGGCAATTTCAGCGAGTTCAAAAAATGCTCCAGGGTCGAGTAGACAGTCGAGGATGAACTGCGCACACGATTGGCCACGACCGCGATCTTGGCTTTGCAGGTGCGCGCCCCCCCGAACAGGAATAGTTCTTTGACGAAATCCGCCGTGGTGTGAATGTCGATGGGCGACGGCGCAACCGGTATCACAATGAAGTTTGATCTGCGTACCAGTTCCTGCAGCAGCAGTCCTTTAGCACCCGCTGGCGCGTCGATAATCAATACTTCAATGTCTGTCGGTATCCAGATGTTGGCGCTGCGCTGTACCGCCGCACCCTTGGTGGGCGCGGCGTCGGCGCCGTGAATTTTCCCAGCAGTTTGCGGTCTGGCGCGCAGCCATTGCATGGACGATCCCTGCGGATCGTAATCCATTATGGCAGTCCGCACTCCTTTGCTGGCGTAGTAACTTGCAAGATTGGTGGCCAAGGTAGTCTTTCCGGAACCCCCTTTAGAATTGATCACCAATATTGTCAGCATGTTCTCACCTGATTGGGCGCTACCGTCCCTGAAGTCATGTCAATTCGTCGTATCACCACAATAAACACTGGGCTCAACCAACTACCGGCCGGAGCGCCGCGAGCTCGTGAATATAAGCCGCAAAGGCCGGATCCTCACCACGCAGCAGATTCGGCAATGCGTCGCGGAAATCGGCACGGCTGCACCACTCTGCCATGTAGTCTTCCCAGGATCGCCAAAGTCTGAGTTGTTTTTCCTTCATGTCATCTTCATAGAGTAGCAGATACGCGCGCTCGAACAGCGAAATCAATATGTTGAAGATGATTAACTTGCGCTCTTGCTGCTCGTGGCTGAGAGACGGCGAGGCTTCATTTGAAAATAACCGAAGGTCGGGACTTTCCAGTGCGATCTTCAGAAATTCCTGATAGTTGTCTGAAAGCAACTGGTAGACAGCTTCATCCTCGTTGTCGCGTTCCTTGTGCTGCTCATAGACAAAAACCACGATGGCCAGTGGCAGTCCGATCACTGTCACGATATAACTCAAAAGTTCCCAAGTTTGCAGCGCGAACATAGTTAGAACTTACCCTATCGATAGCAGCACGCGTATTCACTTTGCGCAGGGCTCGCCAAACAACCGGATCGAAATCACCTTGCGTAACCTATACGGCATTAACTTTAACAGGTTGACCGGTATAGACAAGCTGAATATCATTGAACGCACACAA
>JBARHR010000270.1:0-2731 GCA_049799335.1 Gallionella sp.
CGCTTGAACTATGTTGCGACATTGACCGAACAGGCAGCGGAACGCGTGTTGAATGCTACCGAAGCGGCCCAGCCGCTGGTGGAAAAGATGGAGGTCGAAGCGCATCGCTTGTCAGGTCAATGGCAATTGCTGTTCGACAAGAAACTCGATGTGGAGCAGTTCAAGAATATGGTCATGGAAACCCGGGAATTCTTGAATCAGGTGCCCAAACAGGCCAAAGAGACCAACGCCTATCTGATGGAGATCATGATGGCGCAGGATTTTCAGGATTTGACCGGACAGGTAATCAAGAAAATTACTGCGGTCACCAGGGAAATGGAAAAGCAGCTGCTGGACTTGCTGGTCGAAAACGCACCCGCCGCCCGACAAAATGCACTGCCTGCCGCGGCTAAAACCGATCAACACGCGGGTTTGCTGAATGGACCGGTGATCAATCCAAATGGTCGTACTGATGTGGTCAGCAGCCAGGATCAGGTTGATGACTTATTGGAAAGTCTGGGATTTTAAAGCACTTCGCTGGTTGCGGGAGGCAAGCGTTTGACAGGTTCGCGAGCGACTCAAGCTATTTGCAACTATTTGTCAGGGCAGGATTGCAGCATTCTAGGTAGTGGAGGTAAAAAAATGAACGACTTTGCCGGCATGGAAGAATTATTAAGCGATTTCCTGATGGAAGCGGGCGAGATGCTATCCGACGTCGATAGCAAGTTGATGGATCTCGAAAAATTTCCGAACGACAGCAACCTGCTCAACGAAATTTTTCGCGGTTTTCACACCATCAAGGGTGGAGCCGGTTTTCTGAATGCCAGCGAGTTGGTTACGCTGTGCCACATGACAGAGAATCTGTTTGACAAGCTGCGCAACCGTGAAATTATTCTGAGCGCGGAGCTCATGGATGTAATTTTTGCGGCCACGGCTGAGGTCCGTACGATGTTTGGCGCACTGCAACAGAACCAGCAGCCAGGCGCCGCACCGGCTAAAATTATTGCAGCGCTGAAGTCTGTGCTGAGTGGGCAGCAAGCCGCCGCAATCAGTCAAGGCAAACAGACTGCGACCAAGAAAAATGGCACGCAGGACAGCCGGCCAGCGCCTGTTTCCGGAGTCGATGGTGCCGACTCCGTTGACTGGGAAAAGCTTTATACCGCGCTGACCGGTAGCGATATCGTCGCAACGGTTGGCGCAACACGCGATCCGGAGAAGATTGCTGCGGCAGTGTCCGAGGAGGAATCGACCAGGGCGGCGTTTGGTCGTCGCGAAACGGATGTGCCTGGCGCGACGATAGGCCGCCGCGAGGGCGATGTACCGGCAAAAGAGGCAAAGGAATCGACGATACGTGTCGATACTGACCGCCTTGATCAGGTCCTTAACCTCTCGGGAGAGATCGGCTTGACCAAGAACCGATTGACTCATTTGCGTTCCGACATTATTTCCGGGCGCAATGATGCGGAAACCTTGCATGAATTGGATCAATCAGTAAGTCAACTGGATATGCTGGTGGTGAACCTGCAGAACGCGGTCATGAAAACGCGCATGCAACCGATCGGCCGGTTGTTCAAAAAGTATCCGCGCCTGGCACGCGATCTGGCGAGATCGTTGGGCAAGGAAGTCGAGTTGCTGTTGGTCGGAGAAGAGACCGAGATGGACAAGACCATGATCGAGGACCTTAACGATCCGCTGGTGCATCTGGTACGCAACGCCGTGGATCATGGCGTGGAAACCACCGAAGGGCGTGTTGCGGCCAACAAGCCGGAAAAAAGTGTCGTGGAATTAAGTGCTCGCCAGGAAGGCGATCACATATTGATCACGATCGCCGACGATGGTCGCGGCATGCGACCGGAAGTGATACGGAACAAGGCGGTCGAGAAAGGACTGATCACCAACGAGATCGCCAATACGCTCGACGAAACGCAGTGCCTTGAATTGATATTTTTGCCTGGCTTCAGCACCAAGGATGAGATTTCGAGTGTATCAGGACGCGGCGTTGGTATGGACGTGGTTAAGACCAATATCCAGAAGCTCAACGGTATCGTCAATATACGGTCGGAGTATGGCAAGGGAACCGCGATTACTATCCAGCTGCCGCTGACACTGGCAATTTTGCCGGTGCTGATCCTGCGCCTCGGCGAACAGTCCTTTGCGGTACCGTTGTCTATGGTGCGCGAAATTCTGTCGGTCTCCCCGGAACAGTTGCAGAAGGTATCCGGCAGGGCGACGATGGTGGTGCGCGGGGAGGTCTTGCCGGTATTGCCGCTGGCGCAACTGATAGGATGGGAACAAACGGTGATGCCGGAAGTTGGCGTGCTGATGCAATTCGGCAATAACAGTTTCATCCTGTCTGCCGATTCCTTTGCCGGCCACGACGATGTCGTCATCAAATCGCTGGATACCTTCCGGCCGAAAGGTGTGGCGGGCGTTACCATGTCCAGCGAGGGTGAAATAGTTCTGATCCTTGACATCAAGGAATTGCTCAGCGAAATCCGGTCGTTTTGAGCGCAAAATAGTCGGCCCGGGCCGCGTAAGCTGCATTTGCTGAATATCAAATTGATGTATTGTATTTCATGTTAAAAGCAATCCATGAGCGTTGATTACACCCGCGAGTTCAAATTTACGCTGCAGGACTTTCAACTCATCAGCAAACTGATTTATCAGCGTGCCGGAATTTCACTCAACGAGTCCAAGCAGGAACTGGTATATGGCCGGATTGCCAGGCGATTGCGCGCAACCGGCATCAAGA
>JBARHR010000271.1:0-1787 GCA_049799335.1 Gallionella sp.
GCTGCACGTTATACATCTAGTTCACAGCGAAGCTGTCGCCAACTTTAACGGCCAGTGCCTGCAGAAGTTGCGGGGCAGGCTGCGGCTTTCCGCCTGAACGCTGGACAATTTCAAGACGCAGCGCGTCAACACCGCATGCCACCGTTATTCCGCGCTTGTCGGTATCGATGATCAATCCGGGATCTCCGCGCGTATCCGGCCTTGCCGACGCGTGCCATACTTTAATGGTTGCGCCGTGCAACTCTGAATAGCACACAGGAAAGGGATTGAAGGCGCGTATGTTCCTTTCTATCTGCTGCGCATTCAGCCGCCAGTCTATGCGCGCTTCGCGCTTCAGCAATTTGCCGGCGTAACACGACTCTTCGTTGTTCTGTCTGGCGGGTGTCAATCGACCTTCCTGCAGCATGCGCAACGCTTCCAGAATACTGCTGGCGCCAATGACCGCCAGTTTGTCGTGCAGGGACTGCGCATTGTCATCGGCCGCAATTGGGCACCTGTATTTCAACAGCATGTCGCCGGTATCAAGCCCCTCGTCCATTTGCATGATGGTAATTCCGGTCTCGGCATCTCCGGCCTGTATGGCGCGCTGAATAGGCGCAGCACCGCGCCAGCGCGGCAACAAGGAGGCGTGAATATTCAGGCATCCGTGTAGCGGCAGCTGCAGCACCGTCTTGGGCAAGATCAACCCGTACGCTGCGACCACCACCACCTCTGCATCCAGCTCGGCTATTGCTGCTTGCACTTCGGCCGACTTCAGAGAGACCGGTTGCAGCACTTTCAGGCCACGCTCCGATGCTATCTGTTTTACAGCACTTGAAACCAGTCGCATCCCTCGACCGGCGGGGCGATCCGGCTGCGTAAGCACCGCGACAATCTCGTGCTCGGTGTGTATCGCCGCCAGCGCGCTGGCGGCAAATTCCGGTGTACCTGCAAATACAATTTTCATGGTAGCTAATACAGAATCAGTTAAGAGTGGACCGCGGACTGATCGGCGAACCTACATCCGATCGGGCATCCTTGCCGCGGCCACGCAAGCCTGGCGCGGGCAGCGGCCCATGCCACCGGTTACATGGTCTCACGAAGTCGTTTCTTCAGTTTGGCCCGAATGCGTGTTTGCTTGAGCTGCGACAGGTATTCCACAAACACCTTGCCGAGCAGGTGATCCATCTCATGCTGGATACAGACGGCCAACAAGCCGCTCGCATCGAGGGTAAAAACCTTGCCTTGCTCGTCCTGTGCGCGCACCGTAACATTTTCCGCGCGCCTGACTTTGTCATATATCCCCGGTACCGACAGACATCCTTCCTCGCATTCTGCCTCACCGCCGCTGGAAATGATTTCCGGGTTGATAAACACTCGCAATTGGTCTTGTGATTCGGAAACGTCGACGATAATGATGCGCTGATGCACGTCAACTTGCGTTGCCGCCAAGCCGACTCCCGGGGCAGCGTACATGGTTTCGGCCATGTCGTGCGCCAGCTTGCGCGTGGCATCGTCGATCGTCTCGACGGCCATTGCGACCTTGTGCAATCTTGCGTCAGGGTACTGCAAAATTCTTAGTAGAGACATGGCTTAACTTCTTTGCGGAATTCGATTTAAGCTTGCTAATTTAGAGGACTGGATGCAGAATTTGACGAGACGCAACCAGATTGCGTGCCCTCAATTTAAATTTTGGCCGTGCCGGAGTAACCAATGCGCAAGATTATATCGCTGATTTGCCTTCTGTTGCCTCTTGTGGCTTTCGCTGATCAGCTGCAAATTCGACCCGACGCGCCCAGCCGCTATGC
>JBARHR010000272.1:0-5886 GCA_049799335.1 Gallionella sp.
GTGAAGATCGATTTGCCCAAGGCGAGCAGCAATGCCAATATCACCCGGCCAGATCATATCGAAATTGGCGTCCGCGAGGACGGCAGCTTTTACTGGAGCGGCGAGCGGGTCGATTTCAGTACCCTGCCGGACCGCTTTGCGCTGGAGGCCAAAAAGTCGCCGCAACCGGAGCTGCATATTCGTGCGGATCGGCTGGCGCACTATGAACTGGTGGCGCAGGTAATGTCCGCTGCGGCGAAGGCGGGGATCGTCAGGATAGGATTTGTGACGGATCCGTCCGTGACTCGCTAGCAAGCTGTTGGGCATTTACGACGATTTTCGAGTCGCGGTAGTTAAATGATGCCTTGCTTTTTAGCACTATAGCGTAACCGCTAACGAGACGTCATACCTCCATCTGCAGACGAAGAGCAACTGTGTCATTTCGTGACAGTGTGCCAAAAGGGTACGTCTGTAAACGTGGTGGCCTAACTTCCATTCACCCGGTGAATTTTTTGCGAATCATCTGGTTAGAAGGCCCGTTGATTGAGGCATGTTCCTTGCTGAACTAAGTGATAGGTACAGCGGTCCGCTGCGCCAGGAAACTTACAGGAGGATATGTCCATGATTTACGCCGCACCTGGTGCCGCAGGCGCCAAAATTCAGTTCAAAGCCAAATACGACAACTTCATTGGCGGCAAATGGGTTGCCCCGGTGAAAGGCGAATATTTTGACGTAATCACGCCGATTAGCGGCAAAACCTATACCAAGGCAGCACGTTCCGGTGCAGAGGACATCGAACTTGCTTTGAATGCCGCGCACGCTGCCGCTGTCGCGTGGGGAAAAACTTCGATTACAGACCGTTCCAACATTTTGCTGAAGATTGCCGACCGTATTGAAGCCAATCTGGAACGTCTGGCGTACGCCGAATCCGTAGACAACGGCAAGGCAATACGCGAAACACTCAATGCTGATATCCCATTAGCAGTGGACCACTTTCGCTACTTTGCTGGTTGCCTGCGTGCGCAGGAAGGCAATATGTCCGAAATCAACGAAACCACGGTTGCGTACCACTTTCACGAGCCGCTGGGAGTGGTTGGCCAGATTATCCCATGGAATTTTCCGATCTTGATGGCGGCTTGGAAACTGGCCCCAGCCATCGGTGCCGGTAATTGCGTGGTGCTGAAGCCTGCCGAGTCGACCCCGATAAGCATACTGATTTTGGCTGACCTGATCGCCGACATTTTGCCACCTGGTGTGCTGAATATCGTCAATGGATTCGGCCGCGAAGCTGGCATGCCGCTGGCCACAAGCAAGCGCATCGCCAAGATTGCGTTCACCGGTTCCACCACCACCGGGCGCGTGATTGCGCAGGCCGCCGCCAACAACCTGATCCCGGCCACACTGGAATTGGGCGGCAAGTCGCCCAACATCTTCTTCGCCGATGTGATGGACAAGGACGACGGCTTCCTCGATAAGGCGATCGAAGGTCTGGTACTGTTCGCATTCAACCAGGGCGAGGTGTGCACCTGTCCATCGCGCGCGCTGATCCATGAATCCATATACGACAAATTCATGGAGCGGGTGTTGAAGCGTGTCGCCGCCATCAAGCATGGCAACCCGCTGGATACCGACACGATGATGGGTGCTCAGGCCTCAAAAGAGCAGTTGACCAAAATCTTGTCATACCTTGACCTCGGTAAACAGGAAGGTGCTAAGGTTCTGGCTGGAGGTTCCCAAGCGAACTTGGCTGGCGATTTGGCCGGTGGCTATTACGTGCAGCCGACTTTGTTTAAGGGTCACAATAAGATGCGAATCTTTCAGGAAGAAATTTTCGGCCCCGTGTTGGCAGTGACCACCTTCAAGGACGAGGCAGAAGCGCTGGCCATTGCAAATGATACGCTGTATGGTCTTGGTGCCGGCGTATGGAGCCGCAACGGCAACGTGGCCTATCGCATGGGACGCGCTATCAAGGCTGGACGCGTATGGACCAACTGCTATCATGATTATGCAGCCGGCGCAGCATTCGGTGGCTACAAGGAATCTGGTATCGGCCGCGAGACGCACAAGATGATGCTGGATCACTATCAGCAAACCAAAAATCTGCTGGTAAGCTACAGTGAACAGAAGTTGGGGTTCTTCTGATTTTACCGTTCTCTTCAGCCGCACTCATGCGGACTATACGGGGCGGGCGACCGCCCCGTGCTTTTTTTAGGGGATTATCATGGTCAAAAAAGTGATCGCCACCGATGCGGCACTTGAGCTGATCGAATTATTGAAGCGAAAACACGGCGAATTGATGTTTCACCAATCCGGTGGTTGTTGCGATAACAGCGCGGCAAACTGCTACCTGCCGGGTGAACTCACAATCGGCGCCGGCGACGAATATCTTGGCGAAATAGGCGGTGTACCTTTTTACATGAGCAAATCGCAATACGAATACTGGCAACACACGCAGTTGATCATCGACGTGATCGAGGGGCGTGGCGGCACGTTTTCGCTGGAAGGGCCGGAAGGGAAGGCCTTTCACACGCGCTCACGTGTGTTCACGGACGCTGAGATGTTGGAAGTACAACGCGAGCAGGATGACAAGTTGCCACACTGAGTATGCTCAGCGTGCCTGACACACAAAGCTACCTCCACGTTCGGGTCGCGAAAACATAACCTTGCCCGTCGGTCTGGTTGATGGGCATGTCGGCGACCTGGTCGCTCCGACTGAGCTGTTGCGGCCACTATGACGCCCGACGCAAGTGACTTGCCATTAAAATGCGGAAAGTCTATAACGGAACGCTTGAAAAATCTTCGTAGAGTCGGCGATGCACTTTTTGTATCCGTGATTAATTTGACCAGGCTGCTAGAACATCATGAGCAAGGGAATATTTGATCCCGGACCGATACTGGACAGCCTGCCTCTGCTGCCCGGCGTCTATCGGTTTTTCGATGCTGAGGGTGCCGTTCTGTACGTTGGCAAAGCCAAGGAGCTGAAGCGGCGGGTGTCATCCTATTTTCAGAAAACTAATGTTTCCCCGCGCATAGCGTTGATGGTTGCACATATCCAACGCATGGAAACGACAGTGACACGTTCTGAAGCCGAAGCGCTCTTGCTCGAAAATAACTTAATAAAGTCTTTAAGACCACGCTACAACATATTGTTTAGAGATGATAAGTCATATCCATACATCGTGCTGACGAATCATCAATTTCCCCGCTTGACCTACTATCGGGGCACACCAAATCGGCAAAACCAGTATTTTGGTCCGTATCCAAACTCGTACGCGGCGAAAGAAAGCATACAGTTGTTGCAAAAGGTCTTTCGTATCCGTACCTGTGAAGACAGCGTTTTCAAGAACCGTACTCGGCCTTGTTTGCTGCATCAGATAAAGCGCTGCACTGCACCATGCGTCTCGCTGATCTCCGAATCGGGTTATCAGGAGGATATTACCAACGCGGCGAAGTTGTTGCAGGGCAAGCATCTGGAGGTAGAGCAGGCACTTCGGGCAAAGATGGAAGATGCGGCAGAAAGCCAGCGCTACGAATTGGCCGCGGCATTCAGGGACCAATTACGCGCATTACATACGGTGCAGCAAAAACAGTTTGTCGAGTCGACCGGTGGTACTACCGACGCCGACATAATTGGCATTGCCCGTCAGGATGGCGCAATTTGCCTGAATCTGGCGATGCTTAGAGGAGGTCGACATCTGGGCGACAAAAGTTTCTTCCCCGAACACACGGACGGTTGGTCAGTTGAAGAAGTGGTATCCGCATTTCTTGCGCAGCACTACTTGAATCGGAGTGTTCCGCCTCTAGTCTTGCTCGGAAGCGCTGTTTCCGATGACGTTCTGACACGCTCGCTCAGCGAGCAGGCTGGGCACGCCGTGAAAATAAGCCAGGCGATCAGCGGGGATCGCAGGCAGTGGCTGGAAATGGCACAGCGAAATGCTGCGTTGGCCCTGCAACAGCGTGCCGTGCTGCAGGGCGGACACAAGCTCCGTATGGAAAGGCTGCGCGAAGTACTTGATCTGCCAGATATGCATCGTATTGAATGTTTTGATATCAGTCATACGATGGGTGAGGCAACAGTCGCGTCTTGTGTCGTGTATGAAGGACTGGAGATGCGCTCGTCGCAATATCGTCGCTACAACATCATCGGCATAGCGCCCGGAGACGACTATGCCGCGATGCGCCAAGCGCTGACGCGGCGATACAGGAATCTTGCCGAAAACAGTGAAGGGAAGGGCATCAAACCTGATCTGGTATTGATAGATGGAGGTTTGGGACAATTGCATGTCGCGATGGATGTGATGCTTGAGCTGGGATTGAACGACATGCAATTGGTCGGCGTAGCTAAAGGTGAGCAACGTAAACCAGGATTGGAGCAGTTAATCTTTCCCGACAATCGTACTGTGCAATTGCCTCACGATGACCCGGCGTTGCATCTGATTCAGCAAATTCGGGACGAAGCGCATCGATTCGCAATCACCGGGCACCGCGCCAGACGCGGCAAAGCTCGCACGGCTTCAAGCCTCGAAGAGATCGTCGGAGTCGGTGACAAGAGGCGGAGAAATCTCCTGACACACTTTGGCGGGCTGCGCGAAGTTGCGCAGGCAAGCGTTGAGCAGTTGAGTAAAGTTGAAGGAATCAGCAAAGCTCTCGCGGAGAAGATATACCAGCAACTCCATTAAAAATAATCAATATATTGTTGCTGAAAGGATTTGTCAGCGGCTAAACTAGCCCCATGCCCTTCAACATCCCCAATCTGATTACTTGGTTAAGAATCCTGCTGATACCTGTATTCGTAACCGTTTTTTACCTCTCGGAAGACACGCTCAGTCCTCACCTGAAAAATCTGTTTTCAATGTCCGTATTCTTGCTGGCATCGATTACTGACTGGCTGGATGGATACCTTGCAAGGAAACTGAATCAGAATTCGGCCTTCGGTGCATTTCTCGATCCGGTCGCAGACAAGTTGATGGTGGCAGCCGCCTTGATCGTTCTGGTTGAGCTGGGTCGCGCCAACGCGATAATCGCCTTCATTATCATTGGCCGCGAAATTACCATATCGGCGTTGCGCGAGTGGATGGCCCAACTAGGTGAAGGCAAGAGCGTCGCCGTTTCCATGCTCGGAAAAGTAAAGACGACTTTCCAGATGATTGCGATAACGCTACTGCTGTACCACGAGGAACTGTTGACAATCAACATCCAGTTGATCGGTTCCTGGCTGTTGGACGTAGCAGCGCTGCTTACGCTTTGGTCGATGGGATACTATTTGATGCTGGCGTCGCCGAAACTCAAGAAGCACATAAACAAAAATTGATTTTAAAGCGCGCGTCTGTATAATGCGCAGCCTTCGGGGTGTAGCGTAGCCTGGTAGCGCGCCTGCTTTGGGAGCAGGATGTCGGGAGTTCGAATCTCTCCACCCCGACCAGGTTTTGGCAAGTAGTAGCAGTCGAACGAGCGCATTGTGCCCGTAGCTCAACCGGATAGAGCACCAGCCTTCTAAGCTGGGGGTTGCTGGTTCGATTCCAGTCGGGCACACCAACAGACTTAAACGATTCAATGGTGGTCGTAGCTCAGTTGGTAGAGCCCTGGATTGTGATTCCAGTTGTCGTGGGTTCGAGCCCCATCAGCCACCCCATACGTAGCAGTAACAATAATAACTATTCAGTTCGTGCGAGGTGTCATGAGTAATGGCTTCGCTTTGATGAGGGGTTATGCTCCATGAGGGTCTATGCTCTCGGGATACTCAGTGGCTTGATACTTCTCGTATCTAACACGGCTGCTGAAATTATTCCATCCGAACAAGACTACCTTCAAGACCTACCAGTCGTTCTTAGCGCTTCTCGTCTTTCACAACCTCAATCAGAAGCACCCAATGCCACGACGGTAATTGATCGCCAGATGATTAAAGCA
>JBARHR010000273.1:0-10749 GCA_049799335.1 Gallionella sp.
CACGTTCTTCACCGCGCCGCCGACTTCCACACCGATGACATCGTTGCTGGCGTAAATGCGTAGCCGTGAATGGTGCAAGGCTTGTGCGGTGTTGCGAGAAAATTCTTCATCGTTAGAGGCGAGCGTCAATGCTGTGGGCAGACCGCGCGCCACTTCCAGTGCGAAGCTGGGGCCGGACAATACGCCATATTGAAAGCCCGCTAGCAACACTTCGGTAACAACTTGATGCGGCAATTTTGCGGTCTCGGCTTCAAAGCCTTTGCATAGCCAGACCACACCGCAGCCTGTCCTGAGCTTGTCGAATGGGCGTGTTGGTGAAGCAGCGATTTGTTGCAGGACTGAACGTAAGCCAGCAGTCGGTACTGCAATAACCACCAACTCTGCCGTCGCTAATGCGGCAGGAAAGTTCGCACTGAGTTCAAGATTGTCGGGTAAAGGAATATCGGGAAGATAATGCTTATTACAACGCGCGTTGCGCATCGCTGTGACTTGCGCCGCATCGCGTGCACACAGTGTCACACGATGATGCGCTGCCAGGCTGACGGCCAGTGCCGTTCCCCATGCGCCTGCTCCGACAACCGTTATATTCATGTCAGCTTAATCACCCCAAACTTCAGTGCTGCGCACAAAGCCGACGTTTCCATCTTGGTGCCGAACCTTGATCCAGCCAGTCCCGGTAGACTCCACGAATTGCATCGCTACTTGTTGGCGCGCCTGAAAGACCCTATCTGCGGAAACATCAGGCCGCGCACGTACATCGACCAATGGCAACAAAGCAAATACAAAGCGATCATTGCTTAACACTCGCTTTTCGACCCAATACAGTTTGCCTGATCGATCACGTACTTTGACCCAACTATGCAGCGTAACGACTTGCTCAAATGGCATGTACCGATTTACAACGAACAGTTTTTTCGCCTTGGTTGAAGGCGCATCATAAAGTATCGCGCTATTGTCCCTGACCGACACGAAATCCACGGCATGGGCAATATTTGCAACACAAACCATCACTAGGAATACAAAGAATCGGCCTAATGCCAGATTCATTAATGTGCCGTTTCGGTTGATGCTACCTGTGCTTGCCGCTTGTGTTGCTGGTAAATCATTTCGAAATTGATCGGGTTCAAAAGTACCGGTGCAAACCCCGCTCGCACGGCAATGTCAGAGACGACTTCGCGCAGATATGGAAACAAAATGTTCGGACACATGACTGCCAACACCTGCTCCACTTCCTGAGTTGGAATGTTGCGCAATCGGAATATCCCCGCCTGTTTTGCTTCTATAAGAAACATTACTTTTTCTTCAAGTTTGGCAGTAACAGTGGTCACGACCAGAACCTCATACAAACTTTCTTCGATCGAATTTGCCTGGGTATGCAGTTGGACGTCTATTTGCGGGGAGGTCCGATCCAGGAATATTTGCGGCGCGTGCGGGATTTCCAAGGATAGATCCTTAACATAGATCTTTTCCATGCCGAATTCAGGTTGCTTGGAGTCTTGGGCTGCGTCTGTCATCTTGTGTTCCTTAGTTGTCTATTTTGTAAGAATTTCATCGAGTTTGCCGGAGTGGTTTAGCGATGCGAGATCGTCAAACCCTCCAACGTGATCACCATTGATATAAATTTGCGGTACCGTACGCCGCCCTGTCCTTTCCATCATTGCAAGGCGAAGATCGGGCTGAAGGTCAACGCGGATTTTTTCAATTTCTGTGATTCCCTTGCTATGTAACAGCTGCTCCGCGCGGATACAGTACGGACATACTGCCGTAGTATACATGAGCACTTTTGCCATCATTTATCCAATGGCAGGTTTGCTTTTTGCCAGGCGATTACTCCGCCCGCAAGATTGTGCGCCTGGGTAAAGCCGTGCTTGCCCAGTCTGGTACACGCGGTTGCCGATCGTATCCCGCTTCGACACATCACTACGATAGGCCGGTCCTTGTATTTCTCAAGTTGGGGCAGGTGCTCAGTAAGTTTGCCGAGCGGAACCAGTTTGGCGCCGAGCACATGCCCTGCTTTATATTCATCGTCCTCGCGCACGTCAAGCACAATAGCATTCTTGTGATTGATCAGTTGCAAAGCGGCAATGCAGTCGACTTCCTTAATACCGCGAATGCGATTGCCAAAGATGGACCAGAACAACATCGAACCGCTTAAAATCGCGATGATTATCGGAAAAAAATTAAGGCTTATGAACTGCACTTCGATACTCCTGCTCACTTTGGGACGCAAATTTTAGCAGAGCCGAAAAGTGCGCGGGGTCTTTCTCGGCCATTTTGGCAATACGCTGACACCATTGAGGGTATTCGTTCGGGTAGGACCAGATGGCACGTGTCAGCGCAATTTTTGCCTTTTCCATGTTCCCGCCCTGCGCAAGGAGCAATGACTGGCGATAAGACACCGATCCTATTGGCATGAAATGCAGCACCCTGCCGTTAGCCTCAAGCTTATCAGCCAGATGATCCCCGTTGATCTCTATCAGCGAACCCATGAACAGCTCCGCATACGGTGACAGCAGCGTACTGTCATGTATCGACGACATTTTCTCACGCAACACGTTCTGTATGTGCGGATCAGGATCAGTTAGCGATCGACTCGCCAGTACCTGCTCCAATTGTCGATAGCCAACTCTGAACTGAACGAGTATCGCAATTGCCATCAACAGGACCGCAGTTGCCGACAGTCGCCCGACGTGGGCAAGCTCCAGCGAGTACCTGGTTCTGTCCATGGCGCCCAGAAGAATTGCCGCGATAGCCAGAAAGTAGATGTACCACAACGGGTATTCGAGCAGACTGTGAATACCCAATACGCCTAATGATGACAACCCCCACCAGTAGGCTGCAAGCCGAGGAGATCCTGCGGAACCTTCGCCGTTCCTGCTATTGATTGAATCAATCGCGAGTTCTTTACGCAATCCTGTAAACCATGAGCCCAGGGTTATACCAATTGCTAAGAGACCCGCAATTCCCGCCTCTGCAGCAAGCTGGAAAAGGATGTTGTGTGCGTTGTTGTACAAGCCTTCGACGCCGTGCGGCCTCAGTTCCGGCAACAACTGAAAGTGTTGCCAGGCAAACTGGCCCAAGCCATTTCCTAGCCATGGGGAATTGATGAACATTCGTATTGCCTCTTGCCACAGATACAGCCGAACTGCTCCGGTTTCATTGGCACCCATCAGCCGCTGCAGCGTATTAATTGCACGATCTGCGCCGGTGACTAGTGAGAGCTGCAGCAACAAATTGATCGCGACGAATCCCGCGGCAAGCAGCAGACAGTAACGCAATAACACGCTTAGCTCTGCGCATTTCCGTGATAACCACCATGCCGAGGCCGACATAGCCAGCAGATATAGCCATGCACTACGTGATCCGCTCAATGCCAAAACGAAAAGCAACGGTACCGACAGCAGCGCCGTCACGACCCTGTTCAGTCGATTCTGTTGCAGGAGCAGCCCCAGCGACACGATTCCAAGGGCGATGTAATTCGCGAAATGGTTTGGTTGTGCGATGTTGCCGTAGACGCTTGCTGATACTTTCATCGCGACTACTGAATCGAATGGTGTGTGCCAGTGATATTGCTGCAGGATGCCTGCCATAGCGCTGAGCTCAGCACCGGCGAGCAGAAACGTTGCCAACGTGACCGCCACCTTTTCCAATCCGAATAACTCGCTCAATCTTGCGCCAAGCAACATCAGCATCGTTGCAAACAGGAAGTAGAGTATGTAGAGCAAGACTTGGTCAAAGTATGGGACCATGCCCATGCACCATTGCAATGTTGCAATGGCAATTAACAGCACCGGCATTAACGCGATACGCGGTACCTGATTGGCGCGCCAATAATCTCGCCCGGTGAGGATGCCCATTGCCAGCACGCCCAGCAGAGCGCTCCACCATTCCTGATAAAAAGTAGTCAGCGGATAGGCATGACGGGAGTTTAGAAATGGCAAAACCCACATCAGTCCAACCAATAGCAGACTGATGTGGGTCAGGCTGACTGACCGCGATTTGCTACTCAGCACGCAGCGTTCTTGATACCCAATTTCGCGAGGATGCTCGTTAAGGGGCAAATGGTGGTAAATCCGCTTTGAAGTAAATTCAGCCCGACAAAGGCGGTAAACAACAAGAAGTATTCACTTACAAACAAGGGGCTGGCTTCCGCACCCAAGGCCAATGTGATAGTGATGAAACTACCAGCGACGATACGGACTATGCGTTCTGCGTTCATATATTGAGTATCCTTCCAAAATTCACGTAAAAAAAGCCAGCTTATGTTTGGTCGCGCTCCAAAGTGCCAAACGTATTTCCAGCATGCGGCGATCCACGCACCAGTCGCTTACCAAATTGCAGTCAACATATTGTGCAAGTTTGTTTTCGCTCTGTAACTTTGCAGCAGTATTTGGGTCAGAGTTCAGTAGCAATAACTATTGGCAGGCTGAAAACTCACCCGCACCCTTCGATCCTAGGCCAAAATTAGCTCCGGATAGGAACCAATCCTAGAATGACCGAATACGCGAGCCCGGAGCGCCAACGAAATCACATTTATCAACGTTAGAGCCACCTAACCACTCAGATTAATCGTGCTGCCTGTCCGACCAAACTTGTAAGAATAAGTATATGCTTATATAACTTCACAAAGCAACAACTACAGTACACAAAATACGTCCCTCATCATTCCGACTAACTTCAACGTTCGCAGGTCGCCAATGCGGTAGTACACCCTGTTTGCGTCCTTGCGCGTGGACAAAACACCCTTGTCGCGCAAAATAGCGAGGTGTTGGGAAATGTTGCTTTGAGACGTACCCACCTGATCTACAATTTCTTGAACGCTTATTTCCTGATCACCGAGTACGCATAATATCTTCAGGCGCAGTGGATGCGCGATCGACTTTATTGCGTTCGCGGCTTGCTCAATATCTTCATCGCGATCTATCAATTTGTTAGACATTTTCTTGCTTCCTCTATCAAGACGAGCCCAGCACTTTGCACTGCAGTTGGGCTAAAATGGTATATTCAAAAATTACCATCCGCTTATATTCTACATCAATGACAGTCACACCTGTATTACTGCTTATTCTTGACGGATTCGGGTACCGCGAGGACGCTGACTCAAATGCCATACTTGCGGCACGCAAACCCAATTGGGACAGGTTATGGAATGACTATCCGCACACCCTAATCAATGCTTCGGAAAAGTATGTTGGCCTGCCTTCCTCGCAAATGGGCAATTCCGAAGTCGGACACCTAAATATTGGTGCAGGCCGCGTTGTTTATCAGGACTTGAGTCGTGTTGACGTTGCCATCGAGGACGGCAGCTTCTTCAACAATCCGGCATTGCTGACCGCGGTGTCTGCGGCGCAAGAAAACCAAAGTGCACTGCATATTCTAGGCTTGTTGTCGCCCGGCGGCGTGCATAGCCATGAAAGCCACATTCTGGCAATGCTTGAAATGTCGGCGCGTCACGGCTTGAAGAATATCTATCTGCATGCCTTTCTGGACGGGCGGGACACACCGCCTAGGAGTGCGGCTCGTTCTTTGCAGCTTCTGCAGGAAAAGTGCGATGCCCTCGGTGTTGGTCAAATTGTCAGCATCACCGGTCGCTATTACGCGATGGATCGAGACAATCGTTGGGAACGAGTGCAGCCCGCCTACAATCTACTTACACTCGGCAGTGCCGAATTCTCGGCCTCCAGCGCGTTGCTGGGCTTGGAGCAAGCATACGCGCGCGAAGAATCAGATGAATTTGTCAAGCCCACGGCCATTATTCCCCCGGGCCAAGCTGCCAAAACGATCCAGAACGGAGACGCGGTCATTTTCATGAACTTCCGCGCGGATCGCGCACGGGAAATTACCCGCGCCTTGACCGAACCGTCATTCAAAGAATTTCAGCGCGCATTGGTGCCGAAATTGTCTAGTTTCGTCACCCTTAGTCGCTATGGTGACGATTTTGATTTGCCATGCGCCTTCACACCGGAACCGATTCTTAACGGTTTCGGGGAGTATGTATCGAATTTGGGCCTCAAGCAATTGCGCATTGCCGAAACCGAGAAGTACGCTCATGTCACCTACTTTTTTAGTGGTGGCCGAGAACTCCCTTACGCAGGTGAGGATCGCATATTGGTTCCGTCACCCAAAGTTGCAACGTACGACTTGAAGCCCGAGATGAGCGCCTATGAAGTAACGGATAAACTCGAAGAAGCGATTCTCAGCCGTCGGTACCAAGCCATCATTTGCAACTATGCCAATGGCGATATGGTCGGCCATAGTGGCAACATGGCTGCCGCCGTTCTTTCCATAGAAACGCTTGATGTTTGCATCGCTCGAGTGATTAAGGCCATGATATCTATCGGCGGAGAGGTGATTGTCAGCGCAGATCACGGCAATGCTGAGCAAATGGAAGATCGCGATACCCGTCAAGCGCACACGGCGCATACCATGAACCCGGTTCCTTTCCTCTATATCGGACGCAAAGCCAACCTCTCGCACGATGGTGCACTTCGCGACATCGCACCCAGTATGCTGACCGTCATGGGCTTGTCCCAGCCAGCGGAAATGAGCGGACACAGCCTGATAAACCTTCTGGAGTCGCGTGGCGTTTAGCTACTGGTTTCGCCCGAGAGTCTCTGGCGCAAAGTACGCGCTCCTCCTGACGCTGTGCGTCTCGATTTCACTTACTCCCGTGTATGCCGATCAACAGCAGAAGCTGCAAAATCTGCGCAAACGCATCTCCGAAATGCAAGCTGAGATGGAAAAAACCAGTGAGTCAAAGGCAGTGGCTGCCGACGCATTGCGAAAGTCTGAACGGTCGATTAGCGGGATCAATCGCAAACTCAAGGAACTTGAGCTGACGCTCCGGATTGCAGACAGAAAATTCGGCAAGCTGCAACAGCAGCAGCGAAATTTGAGCGCTACTATGGACGAGCAAAAGGTGATGCTCGATGATCTGTTGTATCAAAGATACGTCGGCGGAAATCGGGAACATTTCAAGTTGCTACTGAACAATCAGGACCCCAATCGGGTCGCACGCGAGTTAACTTACTTTCGATATATAGCGCTAGACGGCTCCAAGCGACTCGCCGAGGTCCATTCCGACTACTTAGCACTCAGTGAAGTCACCACCGAGATCAGCATGCAACGCAAGCAACTAGCAGAGGTTCGCACAGAACAGGCATCCGAGAAAGAAGCACTGCGAAAGCAGAAGCAGGCCCGCCAGATGACGCTGATCGCAATTTCCCGACAGCTGCGGACACAACGCCGCGAATTCAAGCGGATGCAAAATGACGAAAACAGGCTCGCGAAGCTGGTAGAAAATATCTCGGAAATTCTCGGAAGCGGCCAATCGGGGTCATTCTTCAGAAATAACGAGTATCCAGACAGCCGATTCGATAAACTAGCCTTTGATCAGCTCCAGGGTAAATTAACCCTTCCGGTTCGGGGCGTGATCACTAACCGCTTTGGTGCTTCGCGCCCGGAGAGCGCACTGCTGTGGAAGGGACTATTCTTGAGAACTCCCAGCGGACAAGCGGTCAAAGCAATCGCTGCGGGTCAGGTTGTGTTTGCCGACTGGCTGCGCGGTTTCGGCAACCTGCTCATAATCGATCACGGAAACGGCTATATGAGCCTATATGGCTACAACGAATCCCTTTACAAGGAGGTGGGCGACCAAGTTCATGGTGGTGATACCATTGCGGAGACTGGCAACAGCGGCGGCAATGATGAATACGGCTTATACTTCGAACTGCGCCACAAAAGCAAACCGCTTGATCCGATTAAGTGGCTGAGTAAACGTAAATACTGAGGGATTTATGCGATTTTTTGAAAAAGCTGGATTGATAGGTTTAGGTTTGATTGCAGGCGTTTCGGTTAGCCTGCACTTTGCGGCCATCGCCGAAAGGGAGTCTGTAGTCACTCCGTTGCCCATCGAAGAATTGCGCGCATTCTCTGAGGTTTTTGGGCGAATCAAAAGCGACTACGTCGAACCGGTAACCGACAAGCAACTTATTACCGGTGCCATTACCGGCATGCTCAGTGGCTTGGATCCACATTCCGCGTATCTGGATGCCGACGCTTTCAAGGAACTGCAAGTTGGCACTCATGGTGAATTCGGGGGGCTAGGCATCGAAGTTGGCATGGAAGATGGCTTGGTGAAAGTCATTTCACCTATTGAAGACACGCCTGCCTTCAAGGCGGGAATAAGGAGCGGTGATCTGATCATCAAGTTGGATGATACTCTGGTCAAGGGAATGACCCTAGAAGACGCAGTAAAGCGAATGCGTGGCAAATCCGGGACCGACATCGTGCTCACGATTACTCGCAAAAACGAGCCAAAGCTGTTGACCTTTACATTGACCCGCGCAATCATCAAAGTCCAGAGTGTGAAGTCCAAACTGATAGATCACGGTTATGGCTATGTACGGATAACGCAATTTCAGGAAAAGACTTCCGAAAATCTAGCATCCGCCATTGAAAGCTTGTACAGGGAAAACAAGCAAGACCTTTATGGACTAATTCTCGATTTACGTAACGACCCAGGCGGTCTTCTGACCGGTGCGGTCGGAGTTTCGGCAGCTTTCCTACCTAAGGATGCGCTGGTTGTTTACACCGAGGGTAGGACTGAGGACGCAAAAATGAAGCTAACCGCAAGTGCTGACAATTATCTTCAAAGCAACAGCGGCGATTATCTTTCCAAGCTTCCGGACGGAGTCAAGACGGTACCCATGGTCGTCTTGGTGAACGGCGGATCCGCCTCGGCGTCTGAAATTGTCGCGGGCGCTTTGCAAGACCATAAGCGTGCGGTCGTCTTGGGTACACAGTCCTTCGGCAAAGGTTCAGTGCAGACCATATTGCCACTTGGGAACAACACGGCAATCAAGTTGACCACTGCCCGTTACTACACGCCTAATGGACGTTCAATCCAAGCCAAGGGAATTGAGCCGGACATAGTCGTGGAAGATCCCGCTATAAGCAGCAACGACGGCTTGTTTCATTTGCGCGAAGCTGATCTGGACAAGCACTTGATAAATGACAAGCCGACAAAAGAGAAAGTCGCTGCGCCTACCAGCAACGTACTG
Organism: Gallionella sp.; assembly: GCA_049799335.1. Taxonomy (GTDB): domain Bacteria; phylum Pseudomonadota; class Gammaproteobacteria; order Burkholderiales; family Gallionellaceae; genus Gallionella. The sequence continues at coordinate 9,063 of JBARHR010000273.1, forward strand.
CCTGCCAGCAACTCCACGGCTGACGAAATAGCAAAGAACGCGCCGGTGGAGCTCGGCTCAAAGAACGATTATCAGCTGAGCCAAGCCTTGAACTTGCTGAAAGGTATGCAGATCCTTCAAAAGAGATAACTGTTTAAGCGGAAAAAATGCCCAATTCATCCGAACTGGATAAGCAACGCGAATTGATGTTCAACGCTGACCCGCCGGGCCAGCTGCGGATCGCGTACGAATTCTTGTCACGTTTGGCAAACTGTCGGGTTGATTATTGCGACTCTCCGAATTGCTTGCGAATTCACTACAATTTGCGCGACCACACGTTGCAGGAGATTGAGCATCTTCTCGTCGAACATGGCCTGAACTTGGACAATAGCATGCTGCGAAGCATCGAAAGAAATGTCATCCACTATAGCGAGGACACAATATGTCACAACATGGACATACCTATGCAGAAGACCAAGAAGAACGAAAAGGAAGTTTTTATAAAGGCTTACGACCAGGAACCCCACGGCGATCATGATGATATGCCGCCTGAGTTGCGCGACTACAAGTAGTACGTCCATTATATTGTGTTTGCATTCTATTTGACCAAAAACAACCAAGCCCTCCTACGAGTGTTCAGTTGACTCTGAGACATCTGAAGACGACGACTGGTTACCGGCCACAAGTTACCTTGCTTGCATGCCCTACCTGCCAACATCACGATTTCGAACAAATCTATTTCTGGCGACAAAATCCCCAGCTCAAAGCCTCTCAGGGCGGGTTTCCCGGTTGACTTCATTTGGAGGCAGCAGCCAGATTATTGAAGAGTGCGCGACTTATTCCCGATATTTTCATGAATCTGTCCAATTCTAGGTTGAGAGTCGACTCCTGCAAGGCTTCCTGCATGACAATCAGACAAAATCCGAGAACGGCATTGATAGCACCATGAGCAGCGCCCCGAGTGGTCGGGTCAGTTGAGTACATCTCTTCAATTTCTGCGATTAGCAAATCCCCAATGATAGTCATCCCACCAGCCATGAATTCAATCGGCAGATCGACTCGCACATGTACCTGACCGGCCCTGTGGATTGCCGCCGCGAACTCCAATTCAAATGGCCCTGAAAACAAACTGGTCAGCCAGCGCAGGTGCGTTGATTTCAAGGCATCGACTCGGCCTTCGAGATATTTTCTCGGCTCGGGCATCTGCAGAAGCACTTCATAAAATCTCTCGGTAACTATTGGCAGACGCGGGAGCATCGATGGCCCGATCTGCGACAACAGCGATTGACGTGCCGGCGTAAACCCGGAAAAACCCTTCGCATAGTCCGCAAGTTCTTGTAGATCATTATTCGTCATAACATACATTTTTTCTGTGCTCCCGGCGATTAATGGTGTGTGGTGAGAGTGAGATATTGCGCTGAAGAAACTGCTATGCGATATGGGCAACAAACACCCAGCTCTACGGAAAGAATAGAAAATTCGCTCGTACAAGTCAAATTAAACTTTTGTGATCCCGCATGGGCATTCAAATGTTCGTTTATCAAGAATTCAAGCAGGTGACGTTTCAAAGTTGGAAAGCAAAAAGCCCTCTTTCGAGGGCTTTATGTTTTAAGGGAGTCTGACGATGACCTACTTTCGCATGGGTAATCCACACTATCATCGGCGCGGAGTCGTTTCACTGTCCTGTTCGGGATGGGAAGGAGTGGGA
>JBARHR010000274.1:0-2323 GCA_049799335.1 Gallionella sp.
GCACCACACGTGTCAGCGCCAGTTGCTGATCGATCACAAGTCAAATTGCAGACGCGCCAATCTTGCGTACACCCCCCCCTGCTTGCGCAAGTCATCATGGGTACCGGTTTCGACAATACGACCGTGCTCCATTACGACTATTCGATCAACTTTTTGTACGGTTGCAAGTCGATGCGCGATGATCAATGTGGTTCTGCCTTCCATCGCCGCATTCAGACCCTGCTGGACAAGAATTTCCGACTCCGCATCCAGCGCGCTGGTTGCCTCATCCAGCAGCAGCAGCGGCGCGTTTTTCAACATTGCACGGGCTATAGCAATGCGCTGACGTTGACCACCCGACAGACGTGTGCCGCGTTCACCCAGAAATGTCTGGTAACCGTCGGGAAGACGCTCAATGAACTCGTCCACAAGTGCGGACTTGGCGGCAGCGATCACTTCCTGGTCACTGGCGGCGGGACGGCCATAGCGTATGTTATCCAATGCGTTCGCCGAAAAAATTACCGGATCCTGGGGAACGATCGCGATTCTGCCGCGCAGTTCATGCAGCCCGAGTTGCCGTATATCGTGACCATTGATAGTGATGCAACCGCCACTGACATCGTAATAGCGGAGCAGCAGTTGGAATAGTGTCGTCTTCCCGGCACCGGACGGGCCGACCAGCGCGATGCTTTCTCCAGCATCGATTTCCAGATCAATGTTGTCCAGCGCCAGCGTTCCCGGACGAGAAGGGTAACGAAATTGCACGCCAGAAAGACCTACTCTCGCCACCTTGGTTTGCGCCAATTGTTGTGGTACCGCCACTTCGGTGATCGCCGATTCCGCATGCAGCAATTCAATAAGGCGTTCGACCGCACCGGCCGCGCGCATTACATCACCCCAGACTTCCGCCATGGTACCCACCCCCCCGGCTACCAGTGCAGCGTACAGGATGAACGATGCAAGCTGCCCGCCGGTCATGCTGCCGTCATGCACCTGATTCGCTCCCACCCAGAGCACAAAGATGATCGTGCCCATGACCGACGTAATGATGATTCCCGTCATCGCAGCACGCACTCGTGTACGGCGGATCGCACTGACAAAGCTCGCTTCGGTGCGATCAACAAATCGTCGTGTTTCACGGTGTTCCTGGGTATAGGCCTGTACTGTCGGGATTGCGTTCAGAATTTCACCGGCTAGCGCGGACGCGTCGGCAATTCTGTCCTGTGATTCCCGCGACAGTTTTTTTACCTTTCGACCGATCAGCATAATCGGCAAAGTCAGCAACGCCATCAAGCCCAAATTGAGTGAAAACAGATAGGCACTGGTAACCGCCAGCATCACCATCCCGCCCACGAACTGAAACACGCTGCGCAGTCCCATTGAGATTGAGCTTCCGACCACGGTCTGGATCAGCGTTGTGTCACCCGTCAGTCTTGAAAGCACCTCGCCGGTCTGCAGCGTTTCGAAGAACTGCGGAGATTGCGCCAACACCCGCGCATAGACCGCGTTACGCAGATCTGCCGTAACCCGCTCGCCAACCCAAGACACGGTGTAGTAACGCGCCGCGACGGCCATCGCCCACAAGCTGGCGAGACCGAATAGCAAACCGAAGTGACCGTTGAGATTCTGCGCATTGATCGGACCTGAAGCGGAATCGGCACGCTGTCCAAATCCAAAATCAATCAGATCCCGAAACGCCAAAGGCACCAGCAGGATGGTTGCCGAACCCAGGCACAGCAGCAAAAAAGCAAAGACAATTCGCCCCCGATAGGGCTTCAAAAATGGCGACAGGTCGCGCAATGAAGAAAGTCGCCTGATTCGGGACGCTGGTTGACTGGCAGAGGAAATAATGGCTCCTTTTGAAGTTGCTTGCCACTGTTGATGGCGAAAAATGCTGCACGCCAATTCTAACGGTAATGCCTTACTTTGATTGACTGATTTACGACGCTATTAATCCGCCTGCGAGGGCCTACGAATCGATATTTTCTGTTGTCAGCACAAACCATGGACATTTTCCGCCGAAGTAATATGATGCGCGCGTGGCCAGTACCACACATAGCATTCGTCGCAATGTCGACGTGGAAAGTTAACGCGGATCCGGTGTGCTACCGATCTGCATCACGAGGAGAAAGATCATGGCAAAAGGACAGCAGCGCAAAACCAAGGAAGCAAAGAAACCCAAGAAGCAACCCGTTCCTGCAACACTGGGGCGTGTTCCCGGTTAATTCGTTTCCACCACGCCAGGTACGCTGGCGTTATTGCAAGGAAGAATTCCCTGTCGACGCACCTCGATTGCACCCATGTCCAAGCACGCCAGCCCTGACCATGCTCGACTCGACCGCAT
>JBARHR010000275.1:0-7515 GCA_049799335.1 Gallionella sp.
GACGTTCCGCGAATCCACCCCACGCGGATGGCTTACAATCACTGCGTGCATTCCAGGAGAAATGTCTAGTGTAATCGACGAATCACCAATTCGTCCCTTTCGGGTTCCGTCAATAAATATTTCAGAACCGTCCAGGCAGCGCACAAAGAGGTGAGCATCCTGACCGAGGGACGTTTTTGGATTTTCTATCCGAGCAGGAACTTCAACTGCGCCAACGCCCTTGTTTGGCGGTTTGGGAAGTCTTGGCTTTGCTTTAGACGTTGCATCACTCTCCCGACTATCCATTGTACGGACCGTATCTGAATTCGTCGCGAAGTCCATTGCAGATAACGAAGCAGGCTCGACAACAACATCCGGTTTGGCGGCTATCGGCTCGGCAACTTTCTTGGGAGGGAGTTTGTTATTTCCTGTTTCAACTTTTATACTAGATGACGATGTCTTCTGTTCCACCGGTCTTTGCTTGTGCACGACCTTTGAATCCGATTTCTCATTTCTTGCTTGACCCGAATCAGAACTGGATACTGTCAAAGGCGCTTTTGTTTCCACTTCTACCTTGGCTACCCGCGATTCCGCCGTGGTATCAGGATGCGCAATTTCCCAGGAAACGGACGATTGGGAAGATTTGTCGGCAATCGGTTGCCCGTTCGACCTCCCAAAATTGTCCGCAGAATTTTTCTCGTCCATTAGGGTTGTCAAGAACATGATCAGAATTAGCAGCGGGATGACAGCCACCAAAACATAGAGCAATCGCTGTAGCGGCTTGGCCTGCCAGAAACCGGTAGTCAGAAGCGCAACTAAACTATTGTCGCGAATTGCTACCGACCGCAACATCGCGGAAGCACCTGCGTAAATTTTACCTACGGTGCCGTCTGATCCCTCAAAAAACAGCCTGGATGAGCGGCCAATTGTCGTGCTGTCTCCCGGATACCCAATCGCATACACCTCGTGTTCTCGCACATGCTTGTCTGTGCGAGAACCTTGATAGTGGAACATCCCGGCATAGTGAGGAGAAACGCGCGAAACCGCGTCAAAATACGATCGAGACACCAAAATCTGACTGGCGTCAGCAAATCCCATCACGCGCTGGGCCACATTGATACCGTCACCGACGATGTTCGGTTGTCCGTTGATGTCACGGACGAGTCGAACCGGGCCGAGATTGATACCCATCCTCACGAGCAACGGGTGATCCCGGTTTGGATCTTCGCCAAGCAAATCTTCTCGAAGACTGAGCGCCGCTTTCAATGCATCCTCTATGTCGCCCAGAAAATTGATGGCGGCACCATCTCCGGTATCGAGAATTATGCGATCAATAGCGGGAACATGCTTGATTGCCGTCGAAAGATAGCTATTAAACCGTTCCTTGAGCGAAATTTGTCCAGTCACAGACTTCTTGGAATAGCCGACTATATCCAAGAAGAATACGCTGCACATAATTGTCTTGTTGCCGCGCTCTTCCATTAAAATTTCCAGTAATCCCGCATATACATTAGCGTTACGTTTCGGCGTGTCGCAGACCAAAAATGATCCGGTGAATTCTAGTGGTTGTCATCGTTTTACACCAGTTTTACTTTGCGTGACACCGCGCGGTTGGATACGCTTAATAGAATTTTCACCCACCACATCGCGATTTTCCGTCTTCTTGCGCTGATCCTTGTCAATTGATTCGGAATCGTGATGGCGCTTACTTGGCACATCACTTGCGCTGGGCACCTCCGCCCACGCAAGTAGCCTCGTCACCTCTACATCAGATAATTCGACGCTAGCGCCTCGCTTTAACCTGGGAGGCAAGTTAATAATTCCAAACCGTACCCGGATCAAACGGCTTACGGGCAAACCCATCGCATCGAATGTGCGCCTTACGACGCGATTTCTGCCTTCCTTGAGAATTACTTTGTACCAGTGGTTGTATCCTTCGCCTCCCTGGTCCTCCAGTAGCTCAAATTTGACCAGCCCATCATCTAACTTAACACCCTGATTGCGTGCCTGTTCCAGCTGTTCTACTGTCATCGTGCCTTGAACGCGCACGGCATACTCACGCTCGCACTCAAAGCGAGGGTGCATCAAGTGATTCGCCAAATCACCGGAGGTTGTGAAAATCAGCAGTCCACTGGTATTGAAGTCCAATCTGCCAACCGCGACCCATTTTTGTCCCCGCAATTTTGGTAACTTGTCAAACACGTTGGCGCGCTTCTCAGGATCGTCACGACTGACAATTTCACCGTCCGGCTTGTGGTAGAGGAGTACACGAACTCCATCGGCCTTTTCATTTCCAACCCGAATAGTGCGACGGTCGGCGCGGACAAGATCCCCTGGCGCGACCCGCATTCCCAACGTTGCCAACTCGCCGTTCACGGATATGCGTCCCGCAGCGATCCATTCTTCCATTTGGCGCCTCGATCCCAATCCGGCCTGTGCGAGCACCTTCTGTATCTTCTCTCCTTGCACGTTCATCCAAATACTCCCAACCCACTAGGCCAATTGGAAAAAGAAATTTCAACCGCTCGAGCTTGTTGCATTGGACCTAACATGAGTAGTACACGACAAATTTCCGCCGCATACGAAAACATCGATGACAGACAATTGGTGTCATGCGGATACTTCTCGTCTTTCAATAAACGCTTGCGCAAGGGTGCCACTATCCACTTGTTCGAGCTCACCACCAACAGGCAATCCGCGCGCTATCCTGGTAACTCTGATGTTTCGCGATTGCAATAAAGTTGCCAGATAATGCGCCGTTGCATCACCTTCCATCGTGAAGTTCGTAGCCAAAATTACTTCACAAGGATGTTCGCTTGCCCTTTTCAACAATCGATCCAGATTCAATTCCTTTGCCCCTATCCCATCCAACGGAGAAAGTTTGCCCATCAAAACAAAATACAAGCCGCGGTAGCATTGCGATTGTTCCATCATCAATAAATCGGCGGGCATCTCTACCACACAAAGGAGGCTGCAATCCCGCTTGGCAGACGAACACAAGCCGCAAATATCTAGCTCGGAAAAATTATTGCACTTTTGACAATGTTTGATATTTGTCGTCGCATCGACCAGTGCTTTCGCCAATAACAATGCGCCGGCTCGATTTCTTTGCAGCAGATGATATGCCATGCGCTGAGCGGATTTCGGGCCGACGCCCGGCAAACAACGAAGCGCATCAATCAGCTCATCAAGGTGCGAGGCCATCATCAGAATGGAAGTTTCAATCCGGGTGGCAATCCCATACCAGAAGCGAAACCACTCATCCGCTCTTTGGATACCGCTTCTGCCTTTTTTATCGCGTCATTGATGGCCAATACCATCAGGTCTTCAAGCATATCCTTGTCTTGTGAAAGCACATCATCAGTAAGCGATACCCGACGTACTTCGTTCGCGCAGGTCAAAGTGATCTTTACCGAACCCGAACCTGACTGGCCTTCCACTTCAACGCTGGCTAATTCTGCCTGCGCTTTCTGCATATTCAGCTGCATTTGCTGAGCCTGCTTCATTATGCCGCCCAAACCACCTTTCATCATTCGAACTCTCCTTCGTAATATGCTGTTTCTAATTCACACTTTTGATCGATTCGGGTACCAGCATGGCGCCAAGCTCGGACCTGGAGTCCCTCACAAAAGCATCATTTTCTATCGCAGCTGCCGCCTGCTGGCGCTGGTAATCTTTGTTCTTTTGCTCCGTCACAGCGGGTGTATCCACATTTCCCCCGCTAAGTATAATTTTCAAATTGACCTGCGTTGCAAAATATTCGCTCAAACAAGATTGCAGTTTTCCAATTGCATGCCTGTTCGCCTGCAGATGTTTATGTTCTTCAGACAGCCCAAGCGTGATATTCCGCTCTGCAAAATGAATCAAGGTACAATTCTTGGCCAGCTGTTGCGCCATGCCCTGCACATCTAATTGTTCCACCAATACACTCCATTCAGGGCGACTATCTACTTGGGTCGCATTTGCAGCGTTAACTTGACCTGATTCAACGGAATTTGATTCAGGTTTAGTTAATTCTAAAGAGCCTTCCTTGGCTGCGTGAATTTCTTTCTTAGGTATTGCAAGGTTTCCCGAGGTAAGCATGTCCGTATTATGTGACGCATGCTGCGGAATTACTGACCGAGTTGCTCGACTCTCTCCGGTCGGCACAAAAGCCAACATGCGCAACATCGTCATCGAAAACCCTGCGTATTCGTCCGGTGCAAGATCGATCTCGTCCCGCCCATGAATGGCAATTTGGTAGTACAGTTGAACTTCTTCCATTGAGAGTCGCTGCGCCAAGGCCATTAGTTGAGCGCGATCCGGTTCGTCATCTAAAATCGCTTGTGACACGGTCTGAGCAAGCGCAATTCGATGCAATAGGGTAGAAAGTTCCTGAAGAACCCCTTCGAAGGCAACGCTTCGCGTCGATATGTTATCGGTAATTGTCATCAACGCCGGACCGTCATGATTACTCAAGGCGACCATCAAATCGTACAAATATCCTTGGTCTATCGTACCAAGCATATTTCTAACCGAACTTTCCGCGATCTTCTCGGAAGAATAGGCGATCGCCTGATCGAGCAAACTCAACGCGTCACGCATGCTACCCTGTGCAGACCGCGAAATGAGGGACAATGCGGCCAACTCAAAAGGAATATGTTCTTGCTCCAGCACAAACTTCAAGTGGGCAGCAATCAAAGTGGAAGGGAGTTGCTTGAGATTAAACTGCAGGCAACGGGATAGCACCGTTACTGGTATCTTTTGCGGATCGGTCGTTGCCAGTATGAATTTTACGTGCCCAGGCGGTTCTTCAAGAGTCTTCAACATCGCGTTAAATGCAGACTTGGACAGCATATGCACTTCGTCAATGATATATACCTTGAAACGTCCGCTGCTTGGCGCATAGAGGGCGCTTTCCAATAAATCGCGCATATTGTCTACTTGAGTATTCGACGCTGCATCAAGCTCTATTAGGTCGACGTACCGTCCGCTATCAATTTCATTGCAGGCGCTGCACACCCCGCATGGGGTAGATGCAACGCCGTTGACGCAGTTCAATGACTTGGCAAATATTCTCGCTATGGTAGTTTTTCCCACTCCACGCGTACCAGTAAACAAGTAGGCGTGATGCAGGCGATTGTGATCGAGCGCGTTGCATAGTGCCTGCACCACATGCTCTTGCCCAACCAACTGCGCAAAACTCTTTGGGCGCCACTTACGAGCAAGAACTGTAGTTGCTGACAATTTTCACCACTCTTCACTGTTTGGGGTTATAAATCAGAGAAAATCCAGCCATCGGACAACTTAATCCGACTCAACAATTGCGCGGGCATCGACTGCCAGATTCGTCGATGCCTTTCCACACCAAAAAAACAGGAGGCGAGCCTTACCCCCGGCACTTGTATTTTGTAGCTGTGGCTGCTTCCTTCCGGACCTGACCAGATTCACTACCATACAATGCGGGGAGACCCGCCAATTCGATGCAAGCTCAACGATGATATGCAGAGCCCCGTATCCCTAGCTACACTTCCAGAAATCTAACCGGCTATGTGTGACTGGCCGCTATCGGAATAATGCCTATACGCTTTCGCCATTCAGATGGACCAATGTCATGCACTGAAAGTCCGCGTGTATCGACAGCGACTGTCACCGGCATGTCTTGAACCTCAAACTCGTATATAGCTTCCATACCCAAATCGGCAAATGCAACCACTCTTGAACTCTTTATCGCCTTGGATACAAGATACGCTGCGCCACCTATTGCTATCAAATAAACTGCAGCATGCTTTCTTATAGCCTCAATGGCTATTTTACCGCGTTCTGCCTTGCCTATCATCCCAATTAAGCCAGTTTTCGCCAACATAGTTTCAGTAAATTTATCCATTCGCGTAGAGGTGGTCGGCCCTGCAGGACCAACAACTTCATCTCTGACCGGGTCTACCGGTCCTACGTAGTAAATAAATCGATTCGTAAAATCGACACCTTGTGGAAGTGGCTCACCCCGCGCAAGCATGTCCGCAATTCGCTTGTGTGCGGCATCGCGCCCCGTCAGCAGCTTCCCGGAAATAAGCACAGTCTCGCCAGGCTTCCATAAGGCAATCTCTTCACGAGTAATTCTTGAGAGATCGGCACGTCGGGCGTCCGCGGCGGCCTCCCATTTAACATCTGGGTAGTCGTCTATTTTCGGGGGTGAAAATTCCGCAACGCCATTACCATCCAGTTCAAAATGAATGTGGCGTGTCGCAGCACAGTTGGGAATAATCGCAACCGGCTTGGACGCGGCATGCGTCGGATAGTCCAATATCTTGACATCCAAAACGGTAGTCAATCCGCCCAAACCCTGCGCCCCGATACCAAGCGCGTTTACCTTTTCATACAATTCTATGCGCAACTCTTCAATGCGACTTTTTGCACCGCGTTCCAGCAATTGGTGCATATCAATAGGCTGCATCAAAGACTCCTTAGCGAGCAACATCGCCTTCTCAGCCGTTCCTCCAATTCCAATACCAAGCATGCCAGGCGGACACCATCCGGCACCCATCTCGGGTACTTTATTCAATACCCAATCAACCAAGTCATCGCTCGGGTTAAGCATCTTCATTACCGACTTATTTTCCGAGCCCCCGCCCTTAGCAGCGATGCGTACTTCGACCCGTTCGCCCTGAACCAAATCAATATGAACCACAGCTGGGGTATTATCGCCGGTATTCCTCCTGGATCCTACGGGATCGGCGACCACGGACGCCCGAAGCGGATTGTCGAGGTTAAGGTACGCTTTCCTGACACCAGCATTGACCATTTCAGTGATGGTCATCGACGCATTCCAACGCACAGACATTCCTACTTTAACAAAGGCAACTACAATCCCCGTATCCTGACATATAGGACGATGCCCCTCTGCACTCATGCGAGAATTGGCGAGAATCTGAGCCATTGCATCCTTGGCTGCAACAGACTCCTCCTTTCGATATGCCGAAGCCAGCGCCTTGATGTAATCCGCCGGGTGATAGTAAGAGATAAATTGCAGTGCATCTGCGACGCTATCAATGAAATCCTGCTGTCGGATGGTCGTCATATCAATTCCTTTAGCCTCACCTCGTGAATTTTCGCTCTATTCGACAAATAGGTAAATGGCATCGACGATCATAGCACCATAATGCGACGCTATCGCTTCATTCCCAACCCTCGTACAAAGAAAAAATTTCGGAACAACTTGAAGTGCCGAAAGGCAAGCGGACAATACATACCTATATTATGGTGGGCCGTGAAAGACTTGAACTTTCGACCAATGGATTAAGAGTCCACTGCTCTACCAACTGAGCTAACGACCCATGACTTATCAGTCATTTTATGAAGCGCATTACATTATCGAAAGTACCAATCATTTTGTCAAAATAATTGTGACGAGTCTGCACTTGATTTAAAACAAAGCCCTCTTTCGAGGGCTTTATGTTTTAAGGGAGTCTGACGATGACCTACTTTCGCATGGGTAATCCACACTATCATCGGCGCGGAGTCGTTTCACTGTCCTGTTCGGGATGGGAAGGAGTGGGA
>JBARHR010000276.1:0-27711 GCA_049799335.1 Gallionella sp.
CCCTAGGACTTTAGGGCACAAGATGGGCACAAGATGGGCACAACAAATTTATCCGAAAATCGAATGAATATTAGTCGCCCAACTCGAAGTCTGAATTTTGGCGCGCCCGGCGGGATTCGAACCCACCACCCTTGGCTTCGGAAACCAATACTCTATCCAAATGAGCTACGGGCGCGCGTGGAGAAAACTATGAATTTCAGAGAAATCTGAAAAGTGAGCTTGGCGTCATTTTACCTCAACGCACAAGCTTCGGAAACCGATACGCTATCCATCTGAGCTACGAGCGCGTATTTTGAAAGGTTGCGAAAGACCGCCAAATCATGCGTCTTAATCCACCGATACATGATGTATTGCACTCGATCTTGCCGGCGTAAAGCTAATTGACCTCTATTACCTCTGCCTTATTATATGCTTCTGAATAAAGTAACCCCACCGATCAAGGCGGGGTTACCAATGTAGAACTGACTTTGCTTTAGTGTGCGGTCGCGGCCTCGGCATTGATGCCGGTGTTTTGGCGGACATAGAGTTCGTCCCACATATCTTCTGCTCTTTTGTCGCGTGTGAATAGTGAACCCAGAATCACCAGCAGGAAACCCAATGGTATAGAGATCAAGCCAGGGTTCTTCAACAGGAAGTAAGGTTTTTCCAAACCCATTATGCTGGTAGTCTGGCCTTCAAAAGTCTTCAGGTCAGTTTCAGCTTTAGCTTTAGCCTTTTCTGTCGCAGCGATGGTGCTCTTGACTTTGGCGAGATCGTCCTGTGCTGCTTTCAGAGCTACAGGGTCCCCAGCCAGTGTGGCAAGTGAAGACTCCAGCGCAGGAACTTTTTCATTCAGCGCTGCCAGTTTCTCAGCAGCACCCGGTTTAGCGGCTTTCTCCGGTGAAGCAGGTTTGGCCGGAGAAGAAGCGACGCAACCATCCATGGCAAATAGTTCGCAGATAAAGCTGGAAGCCGGCTTGGCCGGCTGTGCTTCCTTGGCAGGTGCTGCCGGTTCACCATTTATTACCTTGTTAGCCGCACCGATCACTGCCTTCGGATAAGTCATGTTGGGAGAGATCATCACCAGTCCGATAGCGGTCGTTGCGCCAATCACCATGCCAAGGATGATGCCTGTGGTGTTGCACTTTCTCCAATACAGAGTGAGGAACACTGCCGGCAGATTACTGGAGGCGGCAACCGCAAACGCCAACGCCACCAAGTGAGCGACGTTTTGCCCTTTGGCGAGAATACCGACCGTAATAGCGATGATACCAACGATGACCGAAGCCACGCGAGCAGCAACCACTTGCTCTTTAGGTGTGGCATGGTCGCCGCGGATCACGCCAACATAAATGTCGTGCGCCATCGCGGAAGCTGCTGCCAGCACCAGACCGGCCACCACCGCCACGATGGTCGCGAAAGCGACCGCCGCCACGAAGGCCAGCATGAAGTTACCCATCAGCGAATTCTCGCCTCCACCCAGATATTGGGCCAGCAACGGTCCGGCCATGTTGCCACCGGCATCGACAGAAGCGATCTTGGCGGAACCAACCAACATCGCTGCACCGGTACCCAGGAACAGTGTCAGCACATAGAAACCGCCGATGATGCCCATCGCCCATATGACCGACAAACGCGCAGCTTTGGCGGTAGGAACAGTGAAGAAGCGCATCAGGATATGCGGCATTCCGGCGGTACCGAACACCAGAGCCAGGCCCAACGAGATCTGGTCGATCGGGCTCTTCAGGAACAATCCCGGCTCAAGGAAACGCTGACCGAGTTCTTCTTTGCTCATGCCTGTTGCGGAATCGCCCAACAGCTTGGTGACTTGCGCGATCACTTTGTCGTCGCCCACCACGGCTTGCAGATATGCGGGCAGGCTGAAACCATAGGGCATCCAAACCAGGAACACCAGAATCAGGGAAGCGGTCACCAACAATCCCGCCTTGACGATCTGCACCCAGGTGGTTGCCTTCATACCGCCGAACACCACATAGGCCAGCATCAAAATGCCGACACCGATGATCGAGGTTTCGTAATCGATACCGATCAACGTTTTGATCAACACACCACCGCCGACCATTTGTGCAGTCAGGTAGAAGGTCGACACGGTGATGGTAGACAGCGCCGCCACGACCTTGGTCTTCTTCGGATCGTTACGGAAAGCCAGGATGTCGCCCATGGTGTATTTGCCGATGTTGCGGCACGGCTCGGCGATCACCAGCAACACGGTGATGTAAGCCACCAGCCAGCCCACGGAATACATGAAGCCGTCGTAACCATAAAGCGAGATCAGACCCGCGATACCGAGGAAAGACGCAGCGGACAGATAGTCACCCGCGATCGCCCAACCGTTCTGGATACCGCTGACCGAACGACCCGCCGCATAGAACTCGGAAGTCGTGTGCGTGGTACGCGCCGCCCAGTAGGTGATGCCCATCGTGATCGCGATGATCACGCCGAACACCATAAAGGTCAGCCACTTCCACTCGTCAGCTACAGCGCCGGCCGCGAACACAGAGCCGCTGCTGCAAAGAGCTGCCGCAGAGAGCATTAATTTATTTAGCATCGATTTCATCGTTATGCTCCTACCTTAAAGTCGTTGATGATCTCTTGCGCCATCGCATCGAACTCGGCATTGGCCTTCTTCGAATACACGAAGGCGATCGCCCAGGCCACAATGAATTCGGACAAGGCGAACAGGATGCCGATGTTGACGACACCCCACACTTTGATCTTGAACAGATCCTGATAATATGCCGCGCCGATTGGTAGCAAGAAATAATATACAGTTGAGAAGATCATCAACCCCCACAGAAAAAGAGTTTTTTTGCGATGCAATGCCTGAAACTTTGGGTTGGTATCAATCGCCGCCCAATTAATATTTTGATTAGACACATTCACTCCCTCAAAAATATCCACATGTCAGATCAGGTTACCTGACTTCCCCTTTGAACCGCCGACAGAGTATACCTTGAGCTAGTACATTTCAAGTATCCGAATCGCAAGCAGAAATTATTCAGGCATTGCCGACTCAAGTTAACTTACGCCACTAACCCAACGTTGTGCTTTTTCAAGATCGCAAAATCCAGCATAATCGGCGATGTTCCTTTTGCAGGCTTGTGCACGTGCAACCTGGAACAGTTGGGCAGTAGCCAAGGCATCCGCCAGCGCATTGTGGCGCACATCGATGTGTATACAGGATTTCCCTATCCAATCATCAAGTGAGCGAAAATCCCGTGAATACTGGGGATTTAGACCTGGCATCACATATGCCAGATCCAACCAGGGATGCCTGAAATTGAAACCGAGGAACTCATGGAATGCGCGTCGGATCATCGTTTCATCGAAATGCACATGAAAAGCTATGAGCGGATCTTTTCCCAGAAAGTCGAGGAAGTCGAGTAAAGCTTCCACTGGGTGCGCGCCTTCAAGTTGCGCGGTGCCGCCAATGCCATGCAACAGGATATTGCCTTTTGCACTCGGAATCTGTTGCTGCAACACAACATAAAAACTGTCACCCAACACGACCTTGCCGTTCACCACCGCCACGGCGCCAATTGAGATGAGTCTATCCTGCATTAGATTCAGTCCTGTAGTCTCCACGTCAACCACTACGCATCGCATTTCCCTGATGAGGGAAGTCAACTCCGCACTTGGCAACCTTTCCCAGGCATTCAGCCGTTGTATTTGTCGCGGGTTCGATTGGGTTCCGCTGCAAAACCTGCGTATCAACCAAGAAATCACAGGTGATATTCCAAGGCCAACCGAGACTGTAATTTGCGTGCCTGGCGGAACGCTTCTTTCAGGATACGACGGTCTAATTCGTTTAAACGCTCCGGATTGATACTGTTATTCAACATGCCGGCACTCAACTTCTGCGAGCTTGATTCTTCATGATGGCGCAGGCGCAATACTTGAATAAACAACAATGCATCGACCCAAGCATCAATCTCCGATGCATGCAGGTTCATTTTTGCAGCGCTCATGCGCAGGCGCTCAATGGTACTTGTTTGCGTGACTCCCGCGGCAAGGCTGAAAATGCGCGCTGCATCCACAAACGGCGTGATGCCGTTCAGCTTGAGGTCCAGTGTATTTTGCTTTCCCACAACGAAATCGCGCACCACGCCTAACGGAGGGCGATTGCACAGGGCATTCTCCGCCATCATGTGCAGGAAGCGGCTGTTATCACTTGCGACTCTTGCCAGCCAATGGCGCAATTCGTCCGCCAAAGGAAACATGCCATATAGCGCCCTGAAATCGAAGAAGATGGATGCGTTCAACAAGGCCTCCGGTGAACCACCGCTTATCCAAGTGGAAAAAGTGTACTTCCACTCGTCCAGCGAGAGACACCACTTCTGGTTACTCGCCATAATCCCCCCTTTGCATAGCGGGAATCCGCACAGGGCGAGAGTCTCGTTGATTCGTTTTGCGATGGGCAGCAATTTCTCGCGTACTTGATCCGCTGTCGCTCCGTTTGGCACTGTGAAAATGATAGCGTTATCCTGATCTGTACTTAACGTCTGCTCGTACCGGCCTTCCGAACCCAATGCAATCCAGCACATGCTGTCGTGTAGCGGCGTGCCAACTATCCCGCTGGATTTGCATTCCAATTGCAATACTTGCGCTGTTAACAGATCGTTAAAGGTTGAGATAAACTGTGTTAACTGCTCCGGCGCCACCCCTTGCGCCATCATGTTATGTGCCATGCTGCTGATGTCTTCTGCAGCCTGTTGCAGCTCATCGAGGCGTTGCGCGTGACGGATCGCCGAACCAATCTCGCGCAGACCTACACGCTGCAGTGCAAATAAATCTTTTTCTGACACCACTCCAACCAGACGCTCGTCTTCGACCACAAGCACGTGCCGAAATCCGTTCTTTGCCATCATTAGCGCCGCATCGTATGCCATTGCGCGAGGTGGCAACGAGTTCAGACGTGTCGACATGATGCCTATAACCGGCTGATCCAGATCGATCTGGGGTAGCGCGACGCGCTCCAGCACATCAGGCAGTGTCAATATGCCAAGTGGACGACCATCGTCGTCTACAGCGACCATCGAACCGATGCGCTGTTCACACATCGCTTCCATCGCCTGCCGCACTGTCGTGCCTGAAGAACAAGTCACAGGAGTACGTCGAAATATTGCAGACAAGGGGCTGGCAAGTGACTGCTGCTCAACTCTTGAGTGACTATACTGCGCCTGAATAATTTGCTTTGAATGTTCCAACAGATTGGCAATGCGCCGCGTGCAAAAATCCCTGAACGGGTTACTGATACCAAGCAGCGTGTGGAAATTTGCGAATGATAATTCGTAGCAGAACGTGTCCTTCCCGGCCCGGTAAAAGCTGACGACCGGACGATTCGCCAGCAGGGCGCCAAGAGGAAAGCATTCCCCCTCAGTCAACTCCATCCACGTATCCGCATCCGACGCATCAGCGACATTTTGCTCTCCGCGTACCATGCCCTGCTTGATTACCATGAAACGATCTACCGGACCCTGTTCCGGCGAGACGATCAATTCGCCGTCGGCGTAATATCCAAGCTGCATGCGCTCCAACATCCACAATAGATGGGCTGGTTCCATGCGGTCGAACGGCGCGTGGCTGGTAAAGAAAGAAAGTTGCGAGGCGTGAATCGCAGTCAAGGCATGTGCTCTTCAATTTTTGCAGCGATGGTATATTATAGCTGCACTGCCTCAATCGAATTTATCATGTCATTCGCCAATCCAGCCTTGGAAGACATCAATCGCCTGCTTGGCAGCGTGAGCCGTATCGCAGTGGTGGGATTGTCTCCGAACCCGGCTCGGCCGAGTTTTCGGGTAGCCAAAGGTTTGCAGGAATTGGGCTATCACATCATTCCGGTGCGGCCATTAGTCGCGGATGTGCTGGGCGAAAAGGCGTATCCCGATTTGCATAGTCTGCCCGAGCGCCCCGACATTGTGGACGTATTTCGCGCATCCGAACATATCCCCGGGATAGTCGAGAGCTGCATCACCCTCGGAATTGAACATCTGTGGCTGCAGCAGGGCATTGTCCACGAAGCAGCCGCGCTTCGTGCACAACGAGCGGGCATCACGGTGGTGATGAACCGCTGCATGTGGCGAGACGCGGTAGCGTTTGGCACACGACCAGTGAAGAACGCATTGTGACTATCCGGCGTTGCGCATGGGCGGGTAGCGACCCGCTTTATCAGCAATATCACGATAATGAATGGGGCGTTCCGGTGCATGATGACCGCAAGTTGTTCGAATTTCTGCTGCTTGAGGGTGCGCAGGCCGGACTGAGTTGGATTACCATTTTGCGCAAACGTGACAACTATCGTATCGCGTTCGACGGATTCGACACGGAACGCGTTGCCGCGTATGGTCCAGGTAAGGTGGAATCGCTCCTGCAAAATCCGGGGATCGTGCGCAATCGACTTAAGATACAGTCCGCTGTAACCAATGCACAGAAATTCTTGGCTGTACAGGAGGAATTCGGCAGTTTCGATGCGTTCATATGGCGTTTTGTCGACGGAAAGCCGAGGCAGAACGCCCGGCGTACGCTTACCGGAATACCAGCAAGCACACCGGAGTCGGATGCCATGAGCAAGGAATTGAAGCGTCGCGGTTTCAAATTTGTCGGCTCCACCATTTGCTATGCGCATATGCAGGCAACCGGCATGGTGAACGATCACGTTACCGATTGTTTCAGGCATCAGGATTTACTATTGTGAACGCATCCTGCCATCCGGTGCGTCGGGTCGCCGATAGGCACAGCACGGAAATCGCGGCTGGAACGTATCGGCAGACGGCACATGGACTTTTGGGCAGATACTGCCCTGCAACTGATAGACGAACACAGAGATATAAATGCGCCTGAGATTTACCAAAATGCATGGTGCCGGCAATGACTTCGTCGTGATGGACGGCGTTCGCCAGGACATCACGCTAAACGCCGAGCAGCTGCGCCTGATTGCCGACCGGCATTTTGGTGTCGGCTGCGACCAAGTCCTGCTGGTCGAAAAAGCGCAGAGCCTGGAAGCAGATTTCCGCTATCGCATCTACAACGCGGATGGCGGTGAAGTAGAACAGTGTGGCAACGGCGCCCGCTGTTTTCTGCGTTTTGTACACGACGAACAACTCACATCAAAGCCGGTTATCGTGGTGGAAACACGCAGTGGCCTGATTTCGCCGAGACTGGAGCAGGACGGGCGAATAACCGTCGACATGGGCGCACCGATATTTGACCCGCTGCGTGTACCCTTCATGGGCGGCCGCGGAGCGGAACACGAACCTCTGGAAGTGGCGGATGCGGTATTGGATGTAAGCGTGCTGTCGATGGGCAATCCGCATGCGGTGCAGGTCGTGGACGACATAAAACTGGCTGACGTGGAAAAGCTCGGCCCGCGTATCGAACATCACCCGCGCTTCCCCAATCGGGTCAACGCCGGATTCATGCAGATTACGGATCGCAACCACATCCTGTTGCGCGTTTACGAGCGCGGTGCGGGTGAAACACTATCGTGTGGCACCGGCGCGTGCGCCGCGACTGTGGCGGGCATACGTCGCGGTTTGCTGGACAGTCCGGTCAATGTCGCCACCCGCGGCGGTACACTGTTGATCAACTGGGCAGGCGAAGGCCAACCTGTAAAGATGACCGGTCCGGCCCTCAAGGTTTTTTCGGGCGAAATCAACATATAGGTAAACCATGAGAGCAGAAGACGTCGCACGCTACCTGCAGGACAATCCGCAGTTCTTTGAAGATCACCTGGATACCCTCGCGCAAATCACGCTTGCTCACCCGCACGGTGGACGTACCATTTCACTGGGCGAGCGCCAATTGCTTGCCCTTCGCGAAAAGAACCGTACCCTGGAAAAGAAACTGAGCGCGGTGATTGAAATCGCCCAGGACAATGATGCGCTGCAACAGAAGGTGCACGAATTCATCGTGTCGCTGTTTGCCGCGCGAGATTTGACTACGCTTCAAGATATGATCCCTCGACTGTTGAGCGATATTTTTGCAGTGCCCCACAGCGTTTTGCGATTGTGGCAAATCCACCCGCCCAATATCGAGGTATTGAATTTCGCCGATACCCAGGCCAATCCGGTATGCGTGCATCTGCCGGCCCATGATACGTCCGCCTGGTTTGGCGAAACTGCCGAACGCTTGCATTCCTATGCATATCTGCCGTTGCGTGCCGGAGCCGAAACCATCGGCATACTGGTGCTTGCCAGCGAGGAAAAACAGCGCTTCTATCCGGAAATGGGTACGGTATTTCTGCAACGCATAGCGGAAGCTGTCGAAAGCGCGCTGCATCCCTGCTTGAACAGCAAAGAGCGCTGAATCGCGTCCCGAATACAGTTATGCAAGTCACTGGTGAAGGCGATACCGCAAACTTCAAATTCCTCGAAGGCTATATCGCCTGGCTTCGCAATGAAAAACAATATTCTCCGCTTACCGTCGAGAACTATGCACGCGATATACGGCACCTCTTCACGCTAGCCGCCGAATCCCCGCTGGATCAACTAAAAATTCATCAGATACGTCGCTTCATCGCAAAGCTGCACGGTGGCGGCCTGAGCGGTCGCTCTCTGGCGCGCATGCTGTCTGCATGGCGAGGTTTCTTTGTTTACTTGATTCGCGACCATGGACTGACGGGAAATCCCTGTACCGGCTTGCGTGCCCCAAAATCACCACGCGCTTTGCCGCAGTCGCTTTCGCCGAACGAAGCCGCTCGCCTGGTTGATTTTCCCGCAGCCACACCCGAAGCGATGCGCGACAAGGCAATGTTTGAGTTGCTTTATTCGTCGGGATTGCGTCTCGCGGAACTGGTCAATCTCGATCCGCCGCAACTGGAATTGAGCGGTGGAGAAATACGTGTAACCGGCAAGGGAAACAAAACCCGCGTCGTGCCGCTAGGTCGACACGCCGTCTCGGCGTTGCGGGCCTGGTTGGCGGTACGAACGCAACTTGCCCATCCGGATGAAACAGCGTTATTTGTCGGACTTCGCGGCGCGCGAATTGCACCACGCGTCGTGCAATTGCGATTGCGCAAATGGGGAATCCGGCAGGGCATCACCAGCAATGTATACCCGCACCTGCTGCGCCACTCTTTCGCAACTCATGTACTGCAATCGAGCGGAGATTTGCGGGCGGTGCAGGAAATGCTGGGACATGCCAGCATCTCTACCACCCAGGTTTACACCCACCTCGACTATCAGTACCTGAGCAAAATATACGACGCAGCGCATCCGCGCGCAAAAAAGAGGCCATGACTAGACGAGACAAGCAAGCATTCGCAAAAGTCGGCCGTTCCGCCCGACCGAAGCGCACTGTTCGTAATCCCACCACACATGACAGCGGTGCTGCAAGGCGCGGGCGAAGTGGTACTCCGCTGTCCGGCCTCAACAGCGATTTACCCTGCATTCGCTTGAAGGCCGGACGCGAGAAATCAGTGTTGCGCCATCACCCGTGGATATTTTCCGGTGCGATTGACCGGGTGGACGGTGAACCGACCTCCGGGGCCACGCTCCCGGTTGTCGACAGCTCGGGCAATTTTTTGGCTTGGGCTGCATTTAGCCCTGTGTCGCAAATTTCCGCAAGGGTATGGACCTGGCTTCAAGACGAAACCATAGATGCAGCATTCTTTGAGCGTCGCATCAGCCGGGCGATTGCGTCACGAGCGACGATGAATGTTGGCCGCGATAGCGACAGCATGCGTTTGGTTCACGGTGAGTCGGACGGATTGCCGGGTCTGATTGTCGACCGATACGGCAGCATTATTGTTATACAAATCGGCAGCGCAGGTGCAGAAGTTTGGCTGGAAACCATAGCCGGAATCATCCAGCGACTTTGCTCCCCTGTATGCATCTACGAACGATCCGATTCCGATTCGCGTTCACTCGAAGGACTGGAAGTACGCGCAGGCTTGCTGCGCGGCAAACTCCCCGACAGCGTGGAAGTTGTCGAGCACGATTTGCGGTTCAAAGTGGATATAACGGCCGGGCAGAAAACCGGCTTTTACCTTGACCAGCGTGACAATCGCGCGCTGACCGAAACGCTCTCGCAAGAAAAGGATGTGCTGAATTGCTTTTGCTACACCGGCGGGTTTTCGCTGTATGCACTTCGCGGGGGTGCCAAGTCGGTAATCTCCATCGATGCGTCGGCAGACGCGTTACGCATAGCCGAGCAGAATCTGGTCGACAACAATCTCGACTCGAGCCGGGCTTCATGGCTGGAAGATGACGTATTTCTGGCACTACGCAAGTTGCGCGATCAGGGGCGAAAGTTTGATCTCATCATCCTCGACCCGCCAAAATTCGCTCCCACGGCCGCGTTTGCAGAAAAGGCGGCACGCGGCTACAAGGACATCAACCTGCTGGCCTTCAAGCTGCTTCGACCCGGCGGGCTGCTGTTCACCTATTCATGCTCTGGCGGAATTAGCGCAGATTTATTTCAGAAGATCGTCGCCGGCGCGGCTTCCGACGCGGGCGTGGACGCGCAGATCGTTTATCACTTGCATCCCGGTGCCGACCACCCGGTATTGCTCAGTTTTCCCGAGGGCACTTATCTGAAGGGCATGGTATTGCGGGTGGCCTGACATGCCGAACACACCCCGGTATTCGGTTCGACCGCCTACGGCAAACTCAACATCGGTTTAAAACCAAGTTTCCCTTCCATCGAATCGGCACCGCTACGCGCCTCCGCCTCGTTGGCATACGGACCGATCTGCACGCGCACCAATCCGTCCTTGTTTACCAGCTTGAGCGGCTTGCCGGCATCGTGCAATTCGGCCCGCATTTTTTCCAGATGGACTTCCGCCCCGCTCTGGGATTTGAATGCACCAAGCTGCAAAAAAATCCCCGCGTCGCTATCGGATAGCGAAGTGACCGCAACGGGAGGCTCATGACTTAACGACACTACTGTTACTGCGGATGCTGGTGGATTGCTCTCCGCGGATTGATTCAGTGCAATCGGCGGTGAGGCGGCATCGACACCTGCCACAGGACTGGCAATACCTGTATCCATCGTAGAAATGCTTTCCACTTCCACTTCCGCACTGCCGTCGGCGACAATGCCAAGTTTGTACGCGGCGGTATACGACAAATCGATGACACGGTCATGCAGGAACGGCCCCCTGTCGTTGACGCGGACCACCACCGATTTATGATTGGACAGATTGGTGACACGCGCGTAGCTGGGTATCGGCAACGTGGGATGGGCCGCAGTCATCGCGTACATGTCATAGACCTCGCCGACGGAAGTTCGCTGACCGTGGAATTTCTTGCCGTACCAGGAGGCAATTCCTTTTTCCTTGAACGTTCCAACCGAAGCAAGCGGGATGTACGTTTTGCCGAGCGCGACATACGGGCGATTGGCATAGCGATGCAACGGTTCAGTCTTGGGAATCGCATCCGGGACGGCGTCCAGCTTCGCCGGCGTATCGTTCCCCGGTCCGTCTCCGCTAAGATAACCGCCCGCATCGATCGGCTTTGCAGACGGCGTTACCGCAACAGCCGGTTGGTCGAATTTCTTCTTGCTTGGCGTTCCGCATGCCGAAAGCTGCAATGCCGCAATCACACAAACGGCATAGGTTGCGGCGGTTAGAATCCTGCTCATTCAATCTCCTTGCTAGCGCGGGGCAATGGTTGCCGTTCTGCGTGTTCGTCGTAGCGTTTGCGTGCGATTTGCCGTCAGCTTCTGACCAGCTTCTTGTGTGTTTCAATACTCATTAGCATGCCAAAGCCTAACAGAAGCGTCAGCATCGAAGTTCCCCCATAACTGATCAGCGGCAAAGGTACGCCAACCACCGGGAGGATGCCGCTGACCATGCCCATATTGACGAACGCGTACGTAGCGAATGTCAGCGTGATCGATCCGGCCATCAGTCGGGTGAAGTAGGTGGACGCATTACCGGTTATTTTGACGCCCCGCCAAACCACGTAGGAATACAACGACAACAGGAAAATACAACCCAACAAGCCGAATTCTTCTGAAAACACCGCGAAGATGAAGTCTGTTGTGCGTTCCGGCAGAAAATCCAGATGCGTTTGCGTGCCGTTCAAGTAACCCTTGCCAAGTATGCCACCGGAGCCAACCGCGATAGTCGCCTGTATGGTGTGATATCCGTTACCCAGCGCATCCTGCGAGGGATCGAACAGCATCAGGATACGATGGCGCTGGTAGTCGTGCAGCATCGACCACATTACCGGCGCGCTGGCGATTGCCGCGACCAGCAACACGCCCATCACCCGCCAACTCAGCCCAGCAAGGAACAAGACGTAAAATCCGCTGGCCAGTATCAGCAAAGACGTACCAAGATCGGGTTGGCGTGCAATCAATGCGATCGGCATCAGCAACAACAGGGTGGCAATAAAATAATTCTTCAGTGTCAGTGTCGCTTCGTGTTTCTCGAAATACCACGCCATCATTAGCGGCACACCGATTTTCATCAACTCCGACGGCTGTATCGTGCCCACGCCAATATTCAGCCAACGCCGTGCGCCGTGACTGATTTCGCCGAACAGGGCTACAGCAACCAGTAGCACCATGCCCAGCACATAGATTGGTACGGCGGTACGCTTTAGATAGTGCAATGGCAGGTTGGCAATCAGCCACATCGCGACTATCGCAACGCAGACATTGATCAACTGTTTCAAGGGACGATCCCAGCTTGCGTTATCCGCGCTGTAGAGAACCAGCAAACTGGTCAACTGCAATAGTGCGATACCCGCAAAAAGCGGACGATCAAGGTGCGCGATCAAGCGCAACCAGAGTTGCCGTCTAGTCATGCGCGCTCCCTTCCTTGTCGCTCACGTCCTGTAAGGGCTTGGGTATTTTGCCGAGCAGGTAATAGTCCAGCACCTTGCGCGCGATGGGTGCGGCAGTGGTGCCACCGTGCCCGCCATTCTCCACCAACACCGCAAGTGCGATTCTGGGTTCTTCGGCAGGCGCAAAAGCAATGAACCACGCGTGGTCGCGGTTGCGCTCATCGACCGAATTGGCATTGTATTTCTCACCCTGTTTCATGGCGATCACCTGCGCGGTACCGGTTTTCCCGGCAATGTGATACGGTGCGCCCATCGACGCGGATACTGCGGTCCCGCCGGGTTGAGTGACAGCCGCCATTGCACTTTTTACGAGTTGAAGATTGCCTTTGTCTATCTTCAGATCAAAGATCGATTCGCTGGCAATCAGACGTTTATTTTCACCCAGCGAGCCATGGACTTCCTTCACCAGATGCGGCTGGTAGGCCACACCATCGTTCGCCAGCGTTGCAGTAAAGAAGGCCAATTGCAGCGGCGTTACCAGGTTGTAGCCTTGCCCGATACCGACTGACACGGTGTCACCCGGATACCAGATTTGCTTGTAGCGCTTTTTCTTCC
The DNA here is from genome assembly GCA_049799335.1 of Gallionella sp. Lineage (GTDB taxonomy): Bacteria > Pseudomonadota > Gammaproteobacteria > Burkholderiales > Gallionellaceae > Gallionella. The sequence goes on from JBARHR010000276.1 coordinate 13,347, forward strand.
ACTCCTGTGAAGGTAGCAAGCCGATCGCCTCGCCTTCCAGATCGATCCCGGTCTTGAGGCCGAACCCGAATCTGGAAAGGTAATTGAATATGTTGTCTATGCCCAACTCGGTAGCAAGGCCGTAAAAGTAGGTATCACACGACATCTGGATCGCCTTGAACATGTTCACACTGCCGTGTCCGCCCACCTTCCAATCACGGTATTGACGACTGCTACCCGGCAGATAAAACACGCCCGGGTCACTAATGGTTTGCTCGGGGGATCGGGTGTGGTAATTCAGGCCTGCCAGTGCCATGAAAGGTTTGATGGTCGACCCCGGCGGGTATTGCCCGCGCAATGCGCGATTATTGAGCGGAACATCGGGAGAGTTATTGAGCTCATCCCAGCTTTGCGTATCAATACCATCAATAAATGGATTGGGGTCGTAGCCGGGTTTACTGACGAACGCCAGCACCTCGCCATTGTTGGGATCAATCGCCACCAGCGCGCCGCGATAATTGCCAAATGATTGCTCGGCAATTTCCTGCAGCTTGGCGTCTACGCTCAATACCAGCGTATTGCCTGAGACCGGCGCAGTATTGGACAGCATGCGCACCGCGCGACCACCCGCATCAACCTCGACTTGCTCTATGCCGGTCGTACCGTGCAAATCGCTTTCGTAACTTTGCTCCAGACCCGTTTTCCCGATGTAGTCGGAGCCTCGGTAATTGGCGGACAAATCGTCTTTTTCGAGTTGCTCCGCATCGGCCTCGTTGATGCGCCCGATATAGCCGATCAAATGGGACATTTTTTCGCCGAATGGATAATCGCGAAACAGCCGTGCCTTAATTTCGACCGCCGGAAATCGATATTGCTGGGCGGCAAAACGCGCAATTTCGTCGTCGCTTAGACGGTTGCGTATCATCAGTGTTTCAAAATTGTGGCTCTCGGCAAGCAATTTCTTGAAGCGCCTGCGGTCTTTGGAAGTAATTTCGACCAACTCGGACAACTCATTGATAGTCGCGTCCACATCGCCGGTTTTGCTCTGATTGATCTCCAGCGTGTAACCAGAATAGTTGCGTGCCAGCACGACTCCGTTGCGATCGACAATTAACCCGCGATTGGGAACGACAGGAACGACCGAGATACGGTTGCTCTCGGCCAATGTCTGGTAGTAACTGTGCCGCACCGCCTGAAGGTAGACGAACCGCAGCAGCAGGATTCCCAGTAGCACCGCGACAAACCCGATGCTGACGACCAATCGCAACTGGAAGTGATAGATCTCGCGCTGGTGGTTTTTGAACTCAACGTGCCTGTTCATTCACGATCCAAGCGGCTCTGGCGCATCGTCTGCAGCAGCAAGCTGAGCGGCGCCCACAGCAAAGTCGACGTCAGGCAACCCAGGAAGTAAAGCCATTCCATATGGCTGCCCGATAACCAGTGTACCAATGCATAAGACGAGTAGGTCAGCACCATGATGCCAAACACATGTATGGTTTGCTGGCGCAAGTCAAACATCTGCAATCTGCGATTCAGCACCACCCCGCCGAATGCGAGCAAGGTATAGGACAACGCATGCTGTCCAAACAGGCTCGCGTCAGAAACATCTGCCAATATCCCCACCACCCACGACAAACCGATACCGAATCGCCATGGCTTGTGCATGCACCAGTACAGCAGAATTACCGCGACAAAATCGGGACGCAACATCAGCCAGATGCCCTGCCAGGGCAAGCCGTCCAGGAACAGTCCGGAGAGGACGCTCAACAGAATAAAAACGTTGCTGACCGGCAGCTGGATTTCCGATCTGGCGCGTATTCCCGGCGCAGGCATCACTTATTGGTCCTCGCCTTGTTCCGTTTATCGCCGCGAACGGGCGCTTTTTCTGCATCCGGCCGCTCCGTAAGTTTAGGCAGATCCGACAGCACCATCAGGTGGCGGTGTTTATCCACTCCGGCTATCGGCAAACAATACACATGCGCAAAAGGATACGCAGGATCCCGCTCTACGGAAATTACCCTGGCGACAGGAATCCCCGGTGGATACAATCCGTCGATTCCCGAGGTAACCAGAATGTCGTCAATCTCTATGTCCGCGCTGGTTGGCATATAACGCAGCGATAGCCGACTGGTGTCCCCGGCGCCGAAAACGATGGTGCGCAACCCGGTACGGACGACCTCGGTGGGCACGGCATGATCTTTCTCGGTGATCAGGGTAACCTCTGCGAGCCCGGGGTAGACGCGTGTGACTTGACCGACAATGCCGGTCTCATCCATCACCACCTGACCGATGCGTATGTGCGCGTCTTCGCCCTTGTTAACCAGCAATCTGCGCTTGAAAACGTCACGTTCCGCATAGACAATCTCGACAATCTGGCCAGAATATGCACCGCGCAATGGTAAATCGACCATATTTCGCAGTTGCTGGTTTTCCGCTTGCAACGACTCAAACTGCAGTAACTGCGCCGAATCCAGCTGATGCTGGCGTTGCGACTCCTGCTGTTCAATCAGAATTCGCTGCTGGCGGCGTTGGGTAACGTAAAAATCCCCGGCTTGCTCCCACAGCGCGCCGGGCAACAAAGCGAGTTTACGGATAGGGGAAAGCACCACTGACAATGCGCCGCGCGTGGACTCCAAATACCGATAGCGGGCATCTACAAACAGCAGCAACAGGGAAAGTACCGAGAAGAACACCAGCCGCGCCACCGGGCTTGGCCCGCGATTGAAAAATCGAAAGGATTGCGTGTGATCCATCAACGACGATCCATCGGTGTCCTTTGAGGTTAGCTTGGGATAATACTATTCTGTCGTAAATATACTGGTCGACTTGTCCATGTGCTCCAGCGCCATGCCGGAGCCCCGCACCACACATGTCAGCGGATTTTCGGCGATCAGCACCGGCAATCCGGTTTCTTCCATCAGCAATCGGTCCAGGTCGCGCAACAACGCACCGCCTCCCGTCAGCACCATGCCCTTGCTGGCAATATCGGCGCCCAGTTCCGGCGGCGTTTGCTCCAGCGCGGTCTTGACGGCGCTGACGATATTGTTGAGCGGATCGGTCATCGCTTCGAGAACTTCGTTGCTGGATATTGTGAAGCTGCGCGGCACCCCTTCCGCCAGATTGCGTCCGGTCACTTCCATTTCACGCACTTCGCTGCCCGGAAACGCTGAACCGATGGTCTTCTTGATTTCCTCGGCAGTTGTTTCGCCGATCAGCATGCCGTAATTCCTGCGGATGTAATTGATGATGGCTTCGTCAAACTTGTCGCCGCCAACGCGCACCGAACCCGAATAGACCGCGCCCCCGAGCGACATCACGCCGACTTCGGTGGTTCCGCCACCGATATCCACAACCATCGAACCGGTCGCTTCTTCAACCGGCAGACCGGCGCCAATTGCAGCGGCCATCGGTTCTTCGATCAATTCCACACGGCGGGCACCTGCGCCCACTGCGGATTCGCGAATCGCGCGGCGTTCCACCTGGGTCGAGCCGCACGGAACGCAAATCACGATACGCGGACTGGGACTGAATATGCCCGCCTTGTATACCTTGCGGATGAAATGCTTGAGCATCAATTCGGTAACGGTAAAATCGGCGATCACGCCGTCCTTCATCGGACGGATTACGGTGATACTGCCGGGCGTGCGACCTAGCATTTGCTTGGCGGCTATCCCCACTTGTTGTATCACTTTCTTGCCGTTAGGCCCACCCTCCTGGCGGATCGCGACGACCGATGGTTCGTCCAGAACGATGCCTTGCCCGCGTACCCAGATTAATGTATTTGCCGTACCCAGATCAATTGCCAGGTCATTAGAAAAATAGCCGCTAAAAAATCCAAACATGTAATGTCCTGTAGTCAACCTGAAATCAAAGAGATGCGCCGATAAACTCTTCTATGATACCCTAATAGCCTTAATTCAATAAAGTATTTCCTATGTCGCTAACCCATGCAGATGTACAGAAAGTCGCCCGTTTGGCACGGCTCGCCATGAGCGAAGCGGAAATCACGGTTGCGCGTAATCAGCTGTCGGGTATTTTTGATTTGATCGCCGAAATGCAGGCCGTTAACACCGAAGGCATCACACCTATGTCACATGCGCAGGACGTTTCCCAGCGTATGCGTGATGACATTATTACCGAGACCGACCAGCGCGAGTTGTTTCAATCCGTCGCACCGCAGGTCGAGTCAGGGCTGTACCTTGTACCACAAGTAATCGAGTAAGCCGCCATGTTGAATTCCAGCCTCGCGCAACTGGCTGCTGCGTTGCGCACCAGGTCCATATCTTCCGTGGAATTAACGCGCCTGTACCTGGATCGCATCGAGTCACTCAATCCTTCCCTGAACGCCTTTATTTCGACAGACCGCGACCTCACCCTGAGTCAGGCACGTGCCGCGGACGCAATGCTGGCTAACGGCAACGGGCAGCCGTTGACTGGAATTCCCCTGGCGCAGAAGGACATTTTCTGTGCCAAGGGATGGCGCACTTCCTGTGGCTCAAAGATGCTTGAAAATTTCATCGCGCCGTATGACGCGCATGTGATTCAACAATTCAACCAGGCGGGCGCGGTCAATCTGGGCAAAACCAATATGGATGAATTCGCGATGGGTTCATCCAACGAGACTTCCTATTTTGGCACCGTCAAGAATCCCTGGGATACAACACGCGTGCCCGGCGGCAGTTCCGGCGGTACCGCAGCGGCCGTAGCTGCGCGTCTGTGCGCTGCCGCCACCGGCACCGACACCGGCGGCTCGATACGCCAACCTGCGGCCCTTTGCGGCATCTCGGGGCTGAAACCGACCTACGGGGTGTGCTCGCGCTACGGCATGATCGCGTTCGCCTCCAGTCTCGATCAGGCTGGCCCTATGGGGCGCAGCGCGGAAGACCTGGCGCTGATGCTGAACGTGATGGCGGGCTTCGACGAACGCGATTCAACTTCGTTGCAGCGCGACCGGGAAGATTACTCGCGCGACCTGAACATGCCGCTGGCCGGGCTGCGCATCGGATTGCCGCAGGAGTTCTTTGCCGCGGGCATGGGTAGGGACGTGGCCCGGGCGATCGAAGCCGCCATCACCGAGTACAAGAAACTCGGTGCGACCATTGTTGACATCAGCCTGCCGAATTCAAAACTTTCCGTCCCGGTGTATTACGTATTGGCACCGGCGGAAGCATCAAGCAACCTGTCGCGTTTCGACGGCGTTCGCTACGGCTACCGCGCCCCGGAGTACAGCGACCTCGCCGACATGTACGAGAAGAGCCGCGCGCAGGGCTTCGGTGCGGAAGTGAAACGACGCATCATGATCGGCACCTACGTGCTGAGCCACGGCTACTACGACGCCTATTATCTGCAGGCACAAAAAATACGGCGCCTGATCGCGCAGGATTTCACCGAAGCATACAAACATTGCGATGTGATCATGGGCCCGACCTCGCCTTCCACCGCATTCAAATTGGGCGAGAAGGGAGACGATCCGGTGCAGATGTACCTGTCCGACATATACACCATCGCCGTGAACCTGGCCGGCCTTCCAGGCATGTCCATTCCCTGCGGATTTGGCGAAAACAACATGCCGGTTGGCCTGCAAATCATCGGCAACTATTTCGACGAAGCGCGTATGCTGAATGTGGCGCACCAATATCAACTGGCGACCGACTGGCACAGCCGCGCGCCGCAGGGGCTGTAAGGAAACGACATGACTTGGGAAATCGTCATCGGTCTGGAAGTTCACACCCAGCTTTCGACCAATACAAAAATCTTCTCCGGCGCCTCCACCGAATTTGGGGCCGAGCCAAACACTCAGGCCGACGCGGTGAGCATCGCGCTCCCCGGAGTGTTGCCGGTACTGAACAAGGGCGCGGTGGAACGCGCCATCAAATTTGGCCTCGCCACCGGCTCTCATATCGCGCAACGCTCGGTGTTCGCGCGCAAAAATTACTTTTACCCCGACCTGCCCAAAGGTTACCAGATCAGCCAGTTCGATCTGCCTGTCGTGGGCCAGGGGGCATTGACCATCCAGGTCGAACCTCTTTCTGGCCCGTCGACAGGCTCACGATTAACACCCTACGAGAAAACCGTGCGCATCACGCGCGCCCACTTGGAAGAGGATGCGGGCAAATCCTTGCACGGCGACTTCCACGGCATGACCGGCATCGACCTTAATCGTGCCGGTACACCGTTGCTGGAAATTGTTTCCGAGCCGGACATGTGTTCCGCGGCCGAAGCCGTGGCCTATGCCAAAGCGTTGCATTCGCTGGTGCGCTGGATCGGCATCAGCGACGGCAACATGCAGGAAGGTTCGTTCCGCTGCGACGTGAACGTGTCGGTGCGCAAACCCGGCTCACCGTTGGGCACGCGCCGCGAGATCAAGAACCTGAACTCGTTCAAGTTCATGCAGCAGGCCATCGACTACGAAGTGCAATGGCAAATAGACACCATCGAGAACGGCGGCAGCGTGCACCAGGCCACTATCCTGTTCAATCCGGATACCGGCGAGACTCGTGCCATGCGCAGCAAGGAAGACGCTCACGACTACCGTTACTTCCCCGATCCCGATTTGTTGCCGCTGGAAATTTCTGCTGAATGGATCGAACGGGTACGCTGCACGCTGCCGGAGTTGCCGCAGACCAAACAGGCGCGTTATGTGAACGTACTCGGCCTGTCAGCCTACGATGCCAGCATCCTCACCGCTACGCGTGAGATGGCGGACTTCTTCGAAGCCGCGCTACATATCGTCATGCCCGCTCCGCTATCCTCCGGTGAAACTACTAGCCAATCAACTAAGCCCGCGAGCGTGCGAGTAGGCGAACGTGAAGGTCTATCTTCAATCCCTGCGAAAATATGCGCCAATTGGGTCATAGGCGAAGTCAGCGCGCAATTGAACCGCGACGGGTTGGACATAACGCAATGCCCGATCACTGCCGAGCAACTTGGCGGCATGGTGGCCCGCATCGCTGACGGCACCATTTCCAACTCGGGCGCAAAAGAAGTATTCCGCGCCATGTGGGCAGAAGGCGGCACTGCAGATGCGATTATTGAAGCCAAGGGATTGAAGCAGGTATCCGACGGCGGTGCCATTGAGGCACTGGTGGACGGGATTATTGCCGCGAACGCGGACAAGGTCGCGGAATACCGCAGCGGCAAGGACAAGCTGTTCGGCTTCTTCGTTGGCCTTGCGATGAAAGCCAGCAAGGGCAAGGCAAATCCTGCTCAGCTCAATGAAGTGTTGAAACGTAAACTGGCTGGCTGATAGGCGGGCAAAAAAATCCCCGGCAAATAACCGGGGATTTTACTGTGTTACTGTGTAGCGAAACGCTTACTTCAACACTTCGACCTTATCGAGGAAGATGATCGTGTCAAAGGTTTTGTTCATCGACTTGCTGTGGAAGTTGGTCATGACTGCGCCGTCTGGATAGCTGATGGTGTTACCTTTGGCAACAGTGGATTTGGAAGCAGCGATCCAAATCGGCCCCTTGTCGGTCTGAACTTGCATATAGGTGTACATGGAGGAATTGTCCACTTCCAGTACTTTGCCTTTATTCGGATATTTGGCCGCGGCTACCTTCATGAGACTGGTGCTTGCCTGGGTTTCTGCAGCAACTGCGTTACCGGCAAAGGCAACCAAAGCCAGCAGAATATAAATGGTTTTCATCATAACTTCCTTAAAATAATTTGACAGGTTGGTAAAAAGCCTAGTGTTCCAAAGGCCGATGTCGGACTTCATAAAGCCTAACTGGTTCCCAGAATACAGAAAACTTGTCAACTTGGCAAAGCGGAAAGCCCCGGATTCCGAGAGGACGCGATCTACTCGGGATTGTAAACGCGCGGCTTGCGCGGTGCGTTGACAAACAGTCTGTCGTATAACCAGCGTGGAAGCAGCTTGAGCAATAATCCGACTAAATTCATCTGCCAGGGGATCACAACAAATGCCGATTGCCGCTCGATAGCCAGGGCAAAGCGCCTCGCGGCATCGTCAGCGTCCAGTATGAACGGCATGGGGTACGGATTGACGGCCGTCATTGGAGTCCTGATATATCCCGGGCAGATAGTCACGACGTTCACACCGCTGCCGCGCAATTCAACCCGCAAAGATTCCAGATAGGATATCGCTGCAGCCTTGGAAGCGGAGTAGGCGCTTGCACCGGGCAATCCGCGAAAACCCGCAACACTCGCGATGCCTACCAGGGTGCCGTTGCCAGCGGCACGCATTGCAGAGACAAACGGTTGGAACAACTTCACCATCCCGATGACATTAATATCCATGACCTGCTGGAACGCGTCCATATCTTCAGCGTAGTCCGTCAGTGTACCGATGCTGACGCCGGCGTTGGCAATCACCACGTCGGGACATCCGCCGCGCGCGACGATATCGCCCGCGGCTTGCTTCATCGCCACCGAGTCCCGTACATCCAACGCATAAGCGAATACCCGACCGGGAAATTCCGCTGCCAGGGCGGCCAGCAGATCGCCGCGTCTGGCAATGGCGGCGACAGTCGCGCCGTCATTGAGATAGTGGCGCGCGAGGGCAAGACCTATACCACTCGACGCGCCGCTGATTAGGACGTACTGCGCCATTGATCTGTCAAACGCAGTAACCAAGGTTTGAAATATTGAGTACTTGCCCCGGCTGAATGCTTACTTGCGGACCGATCGTGCCTTGCGTGCAATATCGATCACCTCGTTCAATACGCGGATGGTAGCGTCCGGTTGCAAGCCGGTTATGACATATTTTCCGTCCACAATCAGGGTCGGCGTTCCCTCAATGCGGTAGCTGCGGACCATTTGCTTGGCGCGAGATACCCTGCTCTGCATCGAAAACGAATTGTATGCAGCCGTAAACTTCGCACGATCAACACCCTGCTTTGCGACGAAATCGGCGATGGCGTCCAGGTCATACAGTTCCACTCCGTCCACATTCCACGCGCGATATAAAGGTTCATGCGCCTTACCCAACTGCCCCATGCTCTCAAGCGCATACATGGTGCGCGCCATCGGCTCCATCGAATCGCGGAATATCGTCGGCACGAAAGTCAACTCGACGTCTTTGGGCATGGTCTTCTCCCATGCGCTCAGCGGCGTATGGAGGTGATAACAGTGTGAACATCCGTAAAAGAAAAACTCCAGCACTTCGATTTTTTTGCCGCCGACAGGCTGCGACGGACTCAGCATTTTGTAATCCTTGCCAAATTCCGCCTGGGCAAACGCCGCACCGCCAACCAGAACCGCGATGGCTATCAACAAGCCTTTGATCAATTTGTTCACTTATTGCTCCTTATGCGTTATCAAAAAATTTATTGCGGCCGCATTGGAGTGCTGTCCACCCCATTTTGTTTCAAGAAGGTTCGCGCGCGATTGATTTCTTCCTCGGACTTGTAGGGTCCCAGGCGCACCCGGTACCACACGCCCCGGTCCGGAATCGCAGCAGACTGAACGTTGGCCTCCATACCCAGCATCGCAAGTTTGGCCTTCAGTTTGTCGGCATCGTCGGCGTTCCGGAATGAACCGGCCTGGAGCAGGCTGGGTTCAAAACCGTTAACCGCCTTGGATTCCGACGATTTGGATTTGTCAGCACGCTTGTCCGGCAACGCCACGACGCTTTCCTGCTTGTCCGTCAAGACCTTGTAAAACTCAAACCTGGGTTTATCAGTCACGGCGGGAGCGGTCGCTACCGGTGCGCTCTGAGCGGAGTATGTCTGCGGCAACTTGTCGGCAACCGGTGATTTTTGCAGGAACGGTGTCGGTGACTTCATCAAGTACCATGCCAGCGCTGCCGCGATTGCGACGCCGATAACCATACCGACCAATATCCCCGCCACCAGGGGATTACCCGCCCGGCCCTGCGATCCGCTTCTATTGCCACCGTTGCTGCCCATATTAACCAACCCTTAACCCGAGTGCCGTTACATTTTTTCCGGCGCGCTGACGCCAAGCAAAGCCAGGCCGTTTCGAATAACCTGCGCCGTTGCCGCTATCAGCGTGAGCCGCGCCAGCTTAAGCGCTTCATCGTCAACCAGAAACCGTGACGCATTATAGTAGCTGTGGAAATCTGCGGCCAAATCCTTCAGATAGAATGCAATCACATGCGGTGCCAGGTCCTGTGCGGCGCTTTCGATCACTTGCGGGAAATCTATCAGGCGTTGCAGCAACGCAGTCTCATAGTCGCTATTCAGCAACGTTACATCCGCCTTGATCAGATCGTCTCTTGAGCCGCCCCAGGAATCCATCACCGTACAGATGCGCGCATGGGCATACTGGATGTAGTAAACCGGGTTGTCGTTGCTCCTGGACTTTGCCAGATCGATATCGAACACCAATTGCGAATCCGGGTGGCGCGCCGCAAGAAAATAGCGCGTGGCATCGCACCCCACTTCATCGATCAAATCGCGCAATGTCACGTAGCTTCCGGCACGTTTTGAAATCTTCACTTCTTCGCCGTTGCGCAGCACGGTCACCATCTGGTGCAACACATAGTCCGGCCAGCCTTGTGGAATATCCATATTCAACGCCTGCAATCCGGCTCGAACGCGGACAATGGTGCTGTGATGATCTGCGCCCTGTTCATTGATCACGCGCGTGAATCCGCGGCGCCACTTGTCCAGATGATAGGCGATGTCGGGCACGAAATAGGTGTAGGTGCCGTCGCTCTTGCGCATCACCCGGTCTTTGTCGTCGCCGAAATCGGTGGTGCGCAGCCAAAGCGCGTCATCCTGCTCATAACTGTGTCCGCTGGCGATCAGTCGGTCAACCACCTCGTTTACCTTGCCGTCGGTATACAAACCGGACTCCAGCGAGTAGACGTCAAAGCCAACGCCAAACGCGCGCAAATCGAGATCCTGTTCGCGCCGCAAATAGGCAACCGCAAAATGGCGTATCGCCTCGATATCATTAATATCGCCGCTGGCGGTCACATGCTGGTCGTCGGTTGTTACGGATTCTTTCGCGACATAGGCTCGCGCGACATCGGCGATGTAGTCGCCGCGATATCCCGCGTCCGGCCAGGCCGGATCATCCGGCGTGACCCCTTTGCATCGCAGCTGGACCGACATCGAAAGATTGTCAATCTGCACACCGGCGTCGTTATAGTAAAACTCGCGGGTCACGTTCCAGCCCGCCGCCTGCAGCAGGCTGCACAGACAATCGCCCACTGCAGCACCCCGCCCGTGCCCCACATGCAGAGGTCCGGTCGGATTGGCCGACACGAACTCCACGCCGACTTTGCGGCCATTTCCAATATCCACGTTTCCGTAGCCGGCGCCGGCCTGCAATACGCCTTGCACGACACGCTGTTTGGCTGCCGTTGTCACGAACACATTGATAAAGCCGGCGCCCGCAATTTCCAGCCTGTCGACAATGTCCGACTGTGGCATTGCCGCAATCAGCCGCTGTGCGATGTCACGTGGCGGCTTGCGCAACGTCCTGGCCAACTGCATGCCAAGATTGCAGGCGTAGTCGCCGTGCGCTGCCAGCTTGGGACGCTCGATCACCACCTCGGTGTTGGCCGCCTCCTGATTGGACAGCTCGGCGGCAACCCGGCGTAGCGACTGCGAAAACAATTCGGATAAATGGGATTTGAAATTAAAAACTACTGACATGAAACCGCACCTTAAAGGGAATGCGAATTATAGCATTTCGTCATTCCTGCCCACCGGCCTGACCATACACCTGCAACCGGCACCCGCTCCGAAACCCGCAGCGATATTTGGTCACTTCAACTTGATCTCGAATATTTTTCCGACCGCCTCGACAATTTCCGGACTATCCCACTCATAAGCGCCACGTGCCTTTTCCAGCACACGACCGTGCGCATCCACCAGTATCGTCAGCGGTATCGTGTTCGCACCCAGCATATTTTCCAGGAACACATGACTGTCGAGGTAATTTTCGAAAGTGACTTTCGACTCCCTGATAAATGTTGCTGCAGCCTTTCCGTCGTCATCTGTCGAAATGCCAATGACATTGAACTGCTTGCCGTTATAGCGGCGCGCAAGTCGTTGCAACGAACCCATTTCCGCGCGGCAGGGCCCGCACCAACTGGCCCAGACATTGATGAGCAGCGGCTTGCCCTTGTAATCGGAAAACTTTTTCGTCTTGCCGAAAAGGCCCTGCAGGGTCGCCTCACGCAGGTATCCACCGACCTCTACTTCACCCGCGGTACTTGAATACGCGGGCATAGAAAATATTGCTGCCGCAAAAAGGACCAAAATTCTTAACGTCATAATTACTCCCGCCGTACGCCAGCCATCAAAATGATCAGCCGATCATATCTCTGCAAGCTGGTACAGCGACAAATTGCAGCAAATTAACAGCCCGACAATTGTCAAACTGCACACCGAGACCACAGGCAATTCCGCGTTGAAGGTGTCGCTATGGAAGTGGATAGCTGACCGGCTAGCGCATACCTTCTGGCTTCCATCCGCTTGCGACCTTTTCCGCCCACTTGTTCTGGAATGTTTCAACCTCAATCTGCATCAGGTTCTTGCACTCCAATGCCCGCAAGGAACTCGCCGGTTCGCTGCAATCCCCGGGCAATTGAACGTTTGCCTTCCACAATTTCCACGCCTCCTCCTTCGCCGTACGCCAAGCCTCCGCTCTTTGAGCCTCAAAGTGCTTTTCAATCGGCTCCTTGATGCGCGCGTATTGCTCTTCAATCATCGCCGGCTTATAGGCGAATACTATTGTGACGATGAACAGGGCAAATATCGTTGCCAAAAACAAGAAAGACCGCATCTATTCCTCCTGCCCAAGATTTCATTGCAATGAACGGTTATTTACTCACCGGCAAAGTACACCAGCGGCGACCAATAAAGCTCGAATGTTTCTGGTTCGGGAACTCATGCTTGGCAGCACCTACAGCCCCAAGACGGCTCCCGTGCGGCGCAATTGGCGACTTGGCCCGAGCAGAGGTTGCGGCGAGTTGTGCTAGCATTGCGCCTTCGGTAGTCATTCAAACAGTGCCGCAATTATACCGGCATTCAACTTCGAACATTATGCGCGCCTACCTCAACCTGATGCAGCACGTGCTTGATCACGGCACGAAAAAATCCGATCGCACCGGTACCGGGACGCTCAGCGTGTTTGGGTACCAGATGCGCTTCGATCTCGAAGACGGCTTTCCACTCGTCACCACAAAAAAATGCCACATGAAATCCATCATTCACGAATTGCTGTGGTTTCTGCAAGGTGATACCAACATAAAATATCTCAAGGAACACGGTGTCAAGATTTGGGATGAATGGGCCGATGACAATGGCGATCTCGGCCCGGTTTACGGCAAGCAGTGGCGCTCGTGGTCTGCACCAGACGGCCGGGTAATCGACCAGATATCCGATGTAATCGCGCAAATCAGGAACAATCCGGACTCGCGCAGACTGATCGTATCGGCATGGAACGTCGGCGACATAGACAAGATGGCACTTGCTCCCTGCCACACATTCTTCCAGTTCTACGTGGCTGACGGAAAACTGTCCTGCCAACTCTATCAGCGTAGTGCCGACATTTTTCTTGGCGTACCGTTCAACATCGCATCGTACGCGCTGCTGACCCTGATGATTGCCCGGGTATGCAACCTGAAAGCCGGAGATTTCGTGCATACCTTCGGCGATGCGCACATTTATTCCAACCATCTTGAGCAGACGCACCTGCAGCTCTCCCGCGAGCCCAGAGCCTTGCCGGCGATGCGGATCAATTCGGCGGTCACGGATATCTTCGCGTTCAAGTACGAGGATTTCACGCTGGAAAATTACGATCCCTACCCGGCAATAAGCGCACCTGTCGCCGTATGACTCACCTGTCCATCATCGTTGCCATGGCGATGAACCGCACCATCGGCAAAGACAACTCGCTACCCTGGCGATGTCCTGATGACCTCAAACGTTTCAAGGCGCTCACCATGGGACATCACCTGATCATGGGCCGCAAGACTTTCCAGTCCATAGGCAGGGCATTGCCGGGTCGCACCACCGTGGTGGTATCGCGTGACCACAAATTGGAACTTGAAGGCTGCATGGTGATAAATTCAATTTCCGAGGCAGTTGCCGCATGCGCGAGTGACTCGCAAATTTTTGTAGTCGGCGGCGCGGAAATATATGCACAGACTCTGGAAATCGCGGATACCTTGTACATCACGGAGATACAAAAGGACGTAGCGGGTGACACGCTGTTTCCCGAGTTCGATTTATCGGCGTGGGACGAGTTGTCCCGTGAATTCCATCATCAGGTTACGCCCGAACCGTTGGATTATCACTTTGTCGTATATCGCCGCAACAAATCCTGACAGGGCGACACCTTTCCCGCAGCGCAAATTATTCCATTTCTCAATCAAAAGTGAACTATCGTAGGGTGCGCCATGCGCACCATGGTGCGTGGAACGCACCCTACAATATAGTGGCAT
>JBARHR010000277.1:0-9325 GCA_049799335.1 Gallionella sp.
GGATACTCCGCTCAGGCAACGGCGGGTGCCCCCCTTGCAGATTTTGTGCGGCAGCGGCCAGGTGGTCATGTACATTCTGGCCGACGAAGTACGCCCTTTCGTCAAAATCACTTTCTTTCAGAAATGCTACCGTGTTCAAACATACGCGACCCTGGTCATCAATGCTGGCGATTCCAGTGCGCAGCCACTCGTCCAGAATAACACGCGAGCGAATATCCTTGCTTATCGACGCGACCAAGCCTTCAAACGAACTCCCTCCGCCTTCGCTCATCAATCGCGGCAACGGGCGATGTCGCCCGGTTTCGTCCAGACGCTTTGGATCGCTTCCCCACGCTTGCAGCAATTTCCCGCTTAGCGATACCGTAGGCGGAATCGTCTGTTCCAGCGCGCGGTCTGGTCGCAAATTCTTGACATCCTTGCGATGCACACCGCTTAGCAGACTGACACGACTGTCCGTCTGTGGCTTGCCTTGCAGGTGAAATTCATCGGTTGCTACTTCAACATATATCGATTTCAGCAAGTTCGACAGGTAGGGATATGTGATCGAGTGGGTTAACAGTAATGTTACCAATGGTCGCAGTACGTGGCGTACTGCAGATATGAGCGATGAGGAAGGTTCCGGCAATCCCACGTCAGATATATTGTCATTTATTTCCATATAGTTATAGTACCACCCAAGGTATAGATTTACACAAACTACTTAACATGGGAAATATTCCCACGTAAAGGCGGCCTAAGAAGCAAATGCGAAGTCTAACAGTCGCTTCATCACTACCGGATCAGTTTAAATCCGTTGGGTACTCTACTCGACTAGATTGAAAGGAGAATGATCATGGGTCACGGCTACTTGACGAGCATGAATGCCGACAGTCCGGGTACGCCAAATGGGGACAATATCATCGAGCAGCGCCACACGAGAGGCGAAATAATCTCCCGTGCCGAGGAATTGCTGAAAAAACAATTGGTCCAGGACTTAGCCGACTATGCCGACCTGGAAAAAGTTGGAATACGCGGCAAGGTGGGTGAAACCACAATGTATGGCGATGTCGACCAAAGCGGAAGCCGATCAAACCAGCATAAGATTCACCTGCCCGTTTTGCTACAACTGGATACGCAGAGAGGAATTTGAAGTTCACATCAAGAAAAAACATCCGCAAGTCACGTTGCCGGAAAGGAAAGAGACTTACTAGTTGGAACCAACGCACCGACCGCCAAACCAAGAAGCCGTCTCCCTTCAAAGCACGTCGCTTTCGGAAATCAATGTAGGATTTCTTTCATTCTCTGTGAATTGGCACTAGCAAAGACCAGCTCGCGGATTTTGGTTTCTGCCGATATCAGATGTCTGAACCTGTCGTCGTGGCGTTCCGCAGGGCTGACACCTTACCTTAACATGCGCCGTATCGTCGCAAAGAGAACATCGCCCAGTTCCATGATTTCGGAAAGTGTAAGACGGAGATTGACCGTATCTTGCATGCTCACCCCCGACCTTATTGCTTTGCGCATTCCACGACCTTCAGCAAGTCACTGTCCCTGCACTTGTACGCACCCTGAGATGTTAAGACATCTCACGTGACAGAGCGAGCTGAGCGCTCGATGTTGGTCACCTTTACGTCGTCTGTGTTCGCGTACAAGAGTGTACGACATTATAATTTCCCAACTGATTCTACGTCGACAGGCTGCACTATCAGGCAATGACTGGCACGCACGGGATATGCCTAGTTTAATTTACGGATATTCCTAGGCTCGCAACCGAAACGCCCACCGAGAAATTGAGACTACCGAACCCTGATGCCGAATGCGCCGGCGATATGGATGCGAAACACTGCCTATCACCCACCGCTTACTTCAATCATAATTGCCCCGTTGCGACGCGTTATTGAAAGGAGAAACCATGTCCATCCAACACAAATTTCTACTGGACCCGGCAAAGTCCGCATTGATCGTGATCGACGTACAGGAAAAACTCTGCGCCGCCATGGACCCAAAGGTGCTGGGACAACTCACCCGAAATACCGGAATCCTGCTGGAAAGCGCAATAGAACTGGCAGTCCCGATCACTTTCACAGAGCAATACGTCAAGGGGCTAGGCGCGACCTTGGGCGAACTGAAGCAACGCGCTCCCACCGCACCGTGTTTTGAAAAAATGGCGTTCAGTTGCTGCGGCAGCGACGCCTTCACAAAAGAACTCAAAGAAAGTGGTCAAACCCACATCATTGTTGCCGGGATGGAAACCCATGTCTGCGTACTGCAGACCGTCATCGACCTGCTGGGAGCAGGCTTCGAAGTGCACGTCGTCAAGGATGCGGTGATGAGCCGCAGTCGCGCTAACTGGCAGACAGCAATGGCAGCCATGGTCATGGCTGGTGCCGTGCCAACCTGCACCGAAGCGGTGGTGTTTCAGCTGCTGAAAGTCGCCGGTACCGAATCGTTCAAGAAACTCGCGAAGCTGGTCAAGTGAACTGATCCGAGATTACCCTAACCGGATGTAGTTTCTCCATTCATTTGCGGGATTGGCAACGGCCTATCGCGGGTCCGCCTTCTTTGCTCTGTTGCTCAACCTGTTCGAATAACCAGCTCCGGATCGCGGCAACTTTGCTCTGCATGGTCTTGTTCTGGGGCATAACCAATTGAAAGCTGAACTCCGACGGAATGCTGCAATCCTGAACTCGCGCCAGTCGTCCCGACTTGAGATCGTTCATCACCAGCCTATGCCAGATCAACGTAACACCGAGTCCTTTTATCGCCGTCTGTATCGTAAGCTCCGCATCGCCAAAACGGCGAACACGCAGCGCCGTCCCGACAACGCCCATGCTGGCCAGTCAATCCTTCCACTCGGGGATGGTGTTGCGCATGGTATGCCAATCATCACCAATCAGATCGGCGCGCGCAAAATCGGCGGGCACTTTAATCGTCGCGGCAATGGCTGGCGTTGCGACCGGCACGACGGTCCGGCATCAGGGTTTTCACGGTCAGTCCAGGTTGCGCCGCGCTGCCAAAGCGTATCGCCTTATCCACGCCTTCCATGGCGAAATCTACCAGCCGGAGGGTTGCGAACAGTTTAATTTCAACACCCGGATACCTTGCATAGAAATCCGCCAAGCACGGTATCAGCCAGCACGAAGCGAATACCGGCGGTGCCGACACCACCAATGGCCCGCCGATGTTCCGCTGCTCACTCGCAACGTGGCGCGCTCCAGTTGGTCGAACTCATCGGAAATGTGGCTCTATGCCTCTGCAGCAGCCTCATTCAATACCAGCGTCTTGCCGCGTTTGAACAACGTCACACCGGGATGGTCTTCGAGCAATTTGATCTGCTGGCTCGCAGCCGTGGGTGTGACATGCAATTCCTCAGCCGCACGGATAAAAGAACGGTGCCGCGCAGCCGCTTCAAAGACGCGCAGTGAATTGAGCGGCGGTAAATGTCGAGCCATTAGTTTTCGTTGTTCCAAACTCAATAAAGTTTAGTTTGTGCCGGAAGCGCCAAACACATAAAGTTTAACCATGCCAATTTACCTTACTGGAAATAATCATGAGCATCTCGGCTGTCTATTTGCTGGTGACCGTGTCCGCATTATTCTGGGGCGCCAATTTTGTATTGGCCGGGCCCATTCTGGCCGAGCTGCCGCCGCTGTGGGCGGCAGCCATCCGTTTCGCACTTGGCGCGGCGCTGATGTTCGCCATTGCTGCAGTGCGGCGCGAAAACCTGTTCGGCCTGGCCAGGCAGCATGCGTTGAAATACCTGCTCATGGGCGCAATCGGCATCACCGGCTTCAACCTGTTTTTCTTCTACGCAATGCAAACCGCCTCGGCCAACAGTGCCGCACTGATCATGGCCACCAATCCATTGCTCACTGCACTGCTTGCAGTCGCGTTCCTCGGCGAGCGTATTTCGAATCGTCACCTGTTGGCGCTGCCACTCGCCCTGATTGGTGTTGTCATCGTCATCTCGCAAGGCGACCTGGTGAAGCTGGTGCATTTGTCGTTCGCTCGCGGCGATCTGTTGATGCTCGCCGCGAATCTCGCGTGGGCAATGTACAACGTGCTTACACGCAAACTGATGCCTTCCGCATCGGCGATTGCGAACAGCAGTCTGGTGATGACAACCGGGGCGATATTATTGGTCGCAATTGCGATGGGCAGTGACAGCCAGGTCCATGCGCTCGACACAAAGGCCAGCATTGCGCTGGCAATCATGGTGGTCGGCGGCACCGTGCTGGCTTACCTGTTCTGGAATATCGGCATTGCGCACCTCGGTGCAGCACGTACTTCAATCTTCCTCAATCTCGTTCCGGTATTCGCAATGTTGATCGGCGGGTTGCTGGGAACACTACCAACTTCCGCGCAGATTATTGGCGGCCTGCTGGTGCTGGGCGGTGTAACCGTCTCCATGTACCAGCCATGGCGCGCCCCGGTGAAGCCGGAAGTCTGCCAAAAAACAAACAACAGTTGATTGGCGCGACGCCGCGAGTTGCCCGCTGCGCCGGCGAACAAACGGATGCGAGCCTACGGCGGAGTGATATGGTCGTGCCGAAGCGCCACTCCACTTCCCGAGCGCGTCAGCGGATAAAATGCGAAAATAGCGCATCCGCGCGCAACCATCGTGCATTTCATCCCCCTCGCCGGTTGGCGCATATTCAATTCTGCTAAGGTTATCCGATGTATCCGGTTCACGATGTTGATGCGATTCTCCTGTTGGCCCTGTCGCTCGCATCCAAGCGGCGTCCGGCAACGCTGATAGAAATCATCGCAGCTGCCGATCTGTCGCAGGGTTCGATCCCCAGCGAGGTCAAATTGTCCGATGCGTTTCATCGACTCTCCGCTTACGGCCTGATCGGCGAGCAGGATTCCGGCTACACGCTCTCGCCTGATGCACAAGCGATGCTGTCCGATCACGCGAAAAAAGCCAAGAACCCGGAGCGCATCCACAATATCAAGGAGCATCTCGCCGACTACCACCTCAACGGTGAGCACAAGATCATCGCGCTGTCGGTGGAACAGATCGCCGCCGCAATCACTGAACATCAGTCGGCAAAAAGCAGTGCGGGTAGACAATTATTGATGCCCAAGGTCAAACCTGCAGAAGAATTCGACCAGCGTACCGGACAACGAAAGCCATTTAAGTCCTTTGCTGCACGCCGTCGCAAGAGTTGAGATGCGCGTGAATCAGTCTGCACCAACATCACCCGCGGCCAAGCATTCGTTCGACGAACTGCCGCTGTCGCCCGGCATGAAGGAGACCCTGCATCAAATGGGCTATCTGACCATGACGCCGATACAGGCCGCCAGTCTGCCCATCGCCTTGGCAGGACACGACCTGATCGCACAGGCAAAGACCGGCAGCGGCAAGACGGCGGCATTCGGCATCCCCCTGCTCACCAATCTAAACCCGCGACGCTTTGCCGTGCAGGCGATGGTGCTGTGCCCGACCCGCGAGCTCGCCGATCAGGTGACGCAAGAGCTGCGACGACTTGCGCGCTCGGCAGATAACATCAAAATACTCACTCTGTGCGGCGGCAGCACCATGCGTCCGCAGATCGCAAGCCTCGAACATGGTGCACACATCGTGGTCTGTACGCCGGGTCGGATCATGGATCACATGGAACGCGGCACCCTGAATCTTGAGGCGCTCAATACGCTGGTACTTGACGAGGCAGATCGGATGCTGGACATGGGCTTCTATGAGCAGATCGCATTTGTCGTGAAACGCTGTCCGGCACAACGCCAGACGCTGCTGTTCTCTGCCACCTATCCGGACGGCATCGCACGACTGGCAAGACAATTCATGCGCGAGACCAAGGAGGTCAAGCTCACCGAACAACACGAAGAAGGCAAGATACGCCAGCGATTCTATGAAGTAAGCAACGAGGACCGCCTGGTTGCCGTGGCTACACTGCTCAAACACTATCGCCCGGTGAGTACGCTTGCATTCTGCAACACCAAACAGCAATGTCGCTCGCTGCTCGAAGCGTTACATGCACAGGGTATCAAGGCACTGACGCTGAACGGTGATCTGGAACAGCGCGAACGTGACCAGGTGCTGATCCAGTTCGCCAACCGCAGCATCTCGGTACTGGTGGCAACCGATGTCGCGGCACGCGGTCTCGACATCGCGCAACTGGAAGCCGTAATCAATGTCGACATCACCCCCGACCCCGAAGTGCACATCCACCGCATTGGCCGCACCGGGCGCGCCGACGAAAACGGCTGGGCACTCAGCCTGTGCAGCCCGTCCGACCAGCGCCGCGTGATGGGCATTGCGCAGATGATGCGCATCACCCCCGAGTGGCATGCGCTAAGCGAACTAAGCAACGAAGATGAAGCGAAATTGGTACCGCCGATGGTCACGCTGCAAATACTCGGCGGACGCAAGGAAAAGATCCGGCCCGGCGACGTGCTGGGCGCACTCACCGGCGAAGCGGGCTACACACGTGAACAGATCGGCAAGATTACCGTCACCGACTTTTCCACCTACGTCGCCGTCGACCGCGACATCGCACACGACGCGGTGCGCAAACTATCGGCAGGCAAGGTCAAAGGCAAGACAGTGAAAGTGCGTGCGCTGTAACAAGCTTGTCGCGTAGACAATTTTCGCGTCTAATTCAACCGCCTGACCTTGATTCAAGCATTATTGCATTGAGGCGCAATTTCTAACCTAACCACACCAGCAAATGACAATGAAGGATTACTACGCCATTCAGTTCTCACTGTGCGGCATTGCAATCGCATTCGTCCACAGCAAGTTCCAAAATGGCGCCTAACGATTAAAGTTAGTTCAACGATTAAGGTTAATTCGTGATCGCGGAGCGAGCCACGATCTGGACCGTTTGTTGGACGAGCCCAGTTGATTCCCACTATCGCTATGCAAATATATCCTCAATCCGTCCTGGCAACGAAGGGCTGAGACGCCCCGGATATTTTAAGAAGCCACTTTCAGCAAAACGACACCTCCGTTTCTGATGCACAAAGTGGCTGTTTTATGCGATTTCCGCCGTTTTCAGAGCGCGTTTAACCATCACCTGCTGAGTGCAGCAGGTTTGCGGGGTGCGCTGCACTACATGGCAGTCTCCCGGATCGGTACTAGGCTGCGTAATGTGTTCACCTCACATTTAACCCGCGTGCGCGCAATCCGCATCGGCCGACCACGGCAGGTGCAGCTAACCGCCGGTCGCGGTTGTGGCGGCGGAACAACTACCTGCTTGATCAACTGCAGCAGTTTCACCAGCTTGCAATTGGGGTGCAGAAAGCCAAAATTGCGTGCGCGTCTGAATCCTTTGGGCAGTATATGCAACAGGATCAGACGCAGAAATTCCACGCCGCTCAAAGTACGGGTTTCCATCTTTCCCTCGCAACGAACCTACCGTAGTCGAATTCTTTCCAGTGATTCATTGCTATTCCGAAGACAATTCGTCTTCGGCGCCTTCGACGCACAAATCAATTCAACTCCATCCCTGAGGCCCTCTGTGAAATAACACCAAGCAAGAATTCTCTTTTTAACTTCCTATCTAGTCGACCACGACGACAAAAATAGCGGCTTCAACGACGTTTCTTCCCCCATTTCTTCCGCACCAGGCCCCGGTTTATCTCGGCTGAATAGTTGCCACAGATTCTCTCCCTGCCAAGCCACATTGTCCTTCGCGTAAAGCGACCTATCCAACTCGTTCAACGCGCTTGCCAAAGCAGGCTCACATAGTCCAGCCATCGCCGTAAGACTGGTGGGCGGATTGTTCGGCCAACGCAATTTCGCCCATGCAAGCAACTTTGATTTCGCTTGGGCTGCATCGTTGGTAAGGCAATATTGTTTAAATTGGCTTTCCAGTTTTCGCAGCGGTTCTTCATTGCTGTTCACCGCAGTCACGGACGGATTTTTGTTGCGCACCCTCAGTAACAGTATGAGTGTCAGCAACCAACCGATGCCGAGGAACAATGCAATCCACGGCCACCAACTAATCCCCCGATCAACAGGGACCAATTTGCCAATCTCCAAGGGAGCACTGTTGGAAACAGGTTGAGTAGCAACATCACCCGAAGTCGACGCAGGCGGAGGTATCGCGGCGTTGGCATCCGCACTGCCGGGCAGCACGGTGATCGTCTTGGCGGGTAGCCGTGCGACTTCCATCTTGTCGGTGTTCACGTTCCACCATTTCACTTCGATAGCGGGCAGCATGAAGGTCCCGGTGCGGGTCGGCATGATCGCGATCTTCTGGGTGCGCACCCCGGTGTTGCCGTTGTCACTCTTGTTTTCGTTCAGCACCGGTTGGTCGGGGTAGAGCTTGAAGCCGTCAATGGCATTGCTCCCCAGCGCGGGCAATTGTGATGCTGTCAGGCCCTGTGCTGAAATCACCAAGGTGCGCGTGATCGGTTCACCCACGGTGAATTTCGGCGGATTCTCCGACCACTGCTCGCTCAGTGTCACCTTGCTCGCCGGCAACCACTGCGCATTGTCCTTGGACTCGGGGGCGGACTTGATGGTGAACGATAGCGCTTTTGAAAAGACCCGCTTTTGGCGCGTGCTCTGGCTGAAAGGGTCGAACATGAAACCGCTGCGACGGTTGCGATCGACAATCACGCCGTCGAATTGCATCGGGGCGCTACTGAAGTTCCCGCTCTTTTGCGGATACACCGCATAGCGGCGCTCGATCACGGCATAGGCCTGACCGTTGCGCATGGTCTGGTAGCTGTGATCTTCTCCCAGTCGTTCGACCACAGCGTCCATCTCCGGAAATTTCGGATCGCTGAGCGTGCTGTCGTTGCCAATATTGACCAGCCGATAGAGTCGTACCGTAAAGATAATCTGCTGTTGCACATAAGCCGTGCGCGGCTCCGCGATCGCTTCCAGAAACAGCTCGCCTCCTTCCTGTCCGGCCTTGGCCTGATCTGCCTTGTTCACGCCGAGCACGATGGCAGTGGTGGATTGGTCGCCCGCCTTGATGGCCGGAATTATCAGCGTACCGCTGCGCTTCGCCATGAGCTGGATCTGCCATTGAACGCTGCGCGTGACGCTGCCGTTGATAATTTGCATGCTGCTGCCACTGTTCTTGCCCAACACATCGAAATCCTTTTGCAGCACGCTCAGGTCGGGTTCGCCATCCAGACTTTCGTCGCTGTTGAGCGTCAGGGTGAACGAGTCGCCCTCGGTAACCGGGTTACGATCGACGGAGGCTTGGAATGCGGCGAGTGCCGGTGAGGCAAATACTGCGGATAGAAGAATCAGTAGTAGCGCGAACATTCCACTAGCGGAATGCCTCCGCGGGAATGACGAAGTGTCTAAGTCAATCGGATCGAATGTAGACATTTGTTTTGTTCCAGAAGTTACCATGTCTTGTCC
>JBARHR010000278.1:0-5075 GCA_049799335.1 Gallionella sp.
ATTCCGGGGCATTGCTGATCCTGCTCGCATATTCCGGTTTCAGGATAAAGCGGGCCAATCAGCGGCTGGAGCATCGGGTGGAGGAACGTACTCGCGAGTTGTCCGAAGCGATGCAGCACCTGCGTGAATCCGAGCTGCAATTGATCCAATCGGAAAAGATGTCTTCGCTGGGCCAAATGGTGGCTGGTGTGGCGCACGAGATCAACACGCCATTGGCCTACGTCAAGAATAGTCTGGGCGCGGTAGCCGAGCAGCTACCAGGGATAGATCTTACGCTGGGGCATTGCGAACGACTAGTTGCATTGCTCCGGGCGGGCGACAGCCCGGAGGAATTGTCAAAAGAATTCAAGCTTGCGTCTGCACAAATAGCCGAGTTGCGACAGAAGCAGATCTTTGAGGAACTCAGTGGACTGGTCAATGACGGATTGTATGGCACCGGACAGGTTGCGGAAATCGTTGCCAACCTGAAAGATTTTAGTCGCCTGGATCGCAGCAAGGTAACCAGCTTCAATTTGAATGAAGGCCTGGATAGCACGCTATTACTTGCCAAGCATTTATTAAAGTCAGTAACTGTGGAAAAGAATTACGGAGAAATTCCGGCAATTACCTGTTCACCCTCGCAGGTGAATCAAGTATTCCTCAATCTGGTTACCAATGCCGCACAGGCCTTGCCCGAGCACGGGGGGAAGATAATCCTGACTACGCGCGCCGAGGCGGGTGGTGTCGCGGTAGATGTCGCAGACAGCGGCGGGGGTATACCTGAACAAGTACTGAGCAAAATATTTGACCCATTCTTTACCACGAAAGAAATCGGCAAAGGGACGGGATTGGGCCTGTCAATTTCCTATAAAATTGTCCAGCAACACGGTGGGAAAATAAGTGTTGATTCGAAAGTCGGTGTTGGAACGCGTTTCACGGTATGGTTTCCGCTGAAGGTGGCAAATGAAGCGGAACTGGAAGGATAATAGTCGCTAATGGCTACTCCGAAGAAAATCGGCAAGTACGAAGTTCGGGGCATACTCGGAACCGGAGGCATGGGCGTCGTTTACCGTGGCTGGGATCCGGCTATTGCGCGTGCCGTGGCGATAAAGTCCGTCAGCAAATCATTGCCGCAGGTTGGCAACGAACTCGACAGTGCACTGAACCGATTCCGCCAGGAAGCCCAGGTCGTGGGACGGTTGGTTCATCCGCGTATCGTGCAAATTTACGATTACATTGAAGACGAAGCCGGCGCATATATAGTTATGGAGCTGGTTAGCGGCAAGACCCTAAAGCAGCATATTGATCAGAAGACGCAATACGGGATCGCGGATGTCGGTCTGATTATTCGCCAGATTCTGGACGGCATCGGCTATGCGCATGAATTCGGCGTGGTGCATCGCGATATCAAACCCTCGAATATTCTGATCAGCGAGGAAGGCCGCGTCAAAATTAATGACTTTGGAATTGCCCACATTGAATCTTCCGATTTGACTCAGGTGGGAGATCTGCTCGGGACGCCGCATTACATGTCGCCGGAACAATGTTTGGGGTCGGAAGTAGATAGCCTGGCAGATTTGTTCTCGATCGGCGTGATTGCCTATGAACTGTTGACCGGTCGCAAACCGTTTGCCGGAAATTTTGCAACCGTCATGAATCTGGTCATCAATTCGCAGCCGGCGAAACCTTCGCAAGTTAATCCCAAGCTTTCCGCGTACATGGATGAGGTGCTGTTGAAGGCACTTGCAAAGAAGCCTGAAAATCGCTTTCAGTCCGCCAAAGAATTTTCGGAGGCGTTCAAAGTGGCGATTGAATCATCGCTGCTCTCAAGCAACGACGACGGCGGATTTCCACCGGACTCTTCTACCATGCTGCTCAATGCATCCAGACATCTTGCGGATGCCAACGCTCGGCAAAGTATCGATAGCGGACCGACGCTAAATGAAACTGCCGGTAGCCAGATCAACCTCAATACCGGTGTCAGAAAAGCACGCATGCTGGTTGTAGACGATGAAGAGCGCATTTTGGCGGCGCTAAAATCACTGTTCCGGCATCGATACCATGTGTTTTGCACTACCGACGGATACAAGGCCCTCGACTTCCTGACTAGATACCATATGCATGTGGTGATCAGCGATCAGCGCATGCCGGCCATGTTGGGCGTCGAGCTGCTGCGGCAAAGCAGGGAAATTTCTCCGCGCAGTGTGCGCATCCTGCTGACTGGCTATTCAGATCTGGCCGCCATCGTAGGTTCCATCAACGACGGCGAGATTTATCGTTTCATAAGCAAACCGTGGGATAACAAATCATTGAAGACTATCGTCGCCGAGGCTGCAACGATAGGTCTGGAACTAGCCAATACCAAAACGCCTCAAGTCGAGTTGCCCGCGACTATGGCCGCCGGGGTACTGGTAATCGAGGCTGACGAAGACTTAACCAGATTGACCCGTGAACTGACCGGTAAACTGTGCCAGGTGGTTACCGCGCCGGACCCGGAGTCTGCGCTGCAAATTATGCAGTCCCGGGAAATCGCGGTCGTGATCGCGGACGTTGCGCCGGGTCAGGACAAGCTTATTGCGATGTTGAAGCTACTCAAGCAAATGCACCCTCTTATCTTGACCATCGTCACGATCAAACTTGCCGACGCCGACCTGGTGATTGATCTGATAAATCAGGCACAGGTGTTTCGTATCCTGAATAAACCGATCAATGTCGGTATGCTGAAGACGCATTTGCACGATGCCTTGCAACGCTACCTGACCTATAAACAAACGCCCGACTTGCTGCAGGAACACAAGGTGGAGCATATCGGGAATGAAAGCGAACAAGTTGCGGGCAAAGGAATACTGGACAGGGTCAAGGCACTTCGTTCCCGCTGGTTCGGCAAATAGCAGTTCAGTTTGATCCGGTTTGTGTTGCAGCTCGCGCCGAGCAGGACCCTAAAATCCGGGCTACGCCAGCGATTCAAAAGTCTGCCGTAGTGCGGATACGATAAACCTCTGTCAATCTTCATTTTCTTGAGGGGGCCGGAAAAAATTGCGATCAATTCAGCGGTTGATGTCTCCACTAGCCAAACTTGACGCGCAACCCGGCTCCCTCATCTATAATTTCAACTCACGATTTTCCTGAAGAATGCAGACGATGCGACTACTCATGTTTATGATCACCATATGTATGCTTGCGTCGTGCGGGCAAAAAGGTCCGCTTACTTTGCCAGTTGAACCGGCAGGTTTGCATGCGCAACATCACATTGCCGCGCAATCAACATCCAACCAACTGTCGGTACCCGATCGCCAGCCATGAAAAAATATTTTCACTATCAAGGTGACATACTGTATGCCGAGCAGATTCCCCTGGCAGAGATTGCGCGACAATTTGGAACTCCCTGTTATGTATATTCTCGTTCGTTTCTGACAGAAGCCTGGCAGCAATTTTCCACGGCATTGCAAAGCAGGGATCATTTGATTTGCTACGCGGTCAAGGCAAACTCGAATCTGGCGATACTCAATGTGCTTTCCAGACTGGGCGCGGGATTCGATATTGTTTCCGGAGGAGAGTTGCAGCGGGTTTTGGCGGCCGGTGGCGATCCGCGCAAGGTGGTGTTTTCCGGCGTTGGAAAGACGGCCGAGGAAATTCGCATGGCGCTGCGCCAGGACATACTCTGCTTCAATGTTGAATCGTCCGCCGAGTTGGAACGACTCAACGAGATCGCCGGATCGGAGCAGAAGATCGCCCCGGTGAGTTTGCGCGTCAATCCGGATGTGGATGCCAAAACACATCCGTACATTTCGACCGGATTGAAACAAAACAAATTTGGTGTGGCCTATGAAGAGGCACTGGCACTGTATCGGAAGGCGCAAACGCTGGACAATTTGCGTGTAACCGGCATGGACTGCCACATCGGGTCACAGCTGACCGACGTCAGTCCATTTGTCGCGGCCGTGGAAAAAGTGGCCGCGTTGGTGGATGCTTTGTCCGCTGAGGATATAACGCTGGAACATCTCGATTTGGGCGGGGGACTCGGGGTTTGCTATCGGGACGAAACGCCTCCTGCAATTGCGCATTATATCGATGCGGTACTGGCTACGCTGGGCAATTGCAAACTAAAGCTTGTCTTTGAACCCGGTCGGGTACTGGTAGGCAACGCCGGTGTATTGCTAACGCGAGTCGAGTACCTCAAGCATGGCGGGGAAAAGAATTTTGCTATCGTTGATGCGGCAATGAACGACTTGATGCGTCCCGCCTTGTACGACGCATACCATGAAATTCTGCCGCTGGTGCGCAGACAGTCAGCAGTTACCACCTACGACATCGTTGGGCCGATTTGTGAAACCGGAGACTTCATAGGGCGCGATCGAGAATTGAATATTGACTCCCAGGACCTGTTGGCCGTGCTTTCGGCTGGCGCATACGGGATGAGCATGAGCTCGAACTACAACACGCGACCACGTGCGGCAGAAGTAATGGTGGACGGCGGAAATGTTCATCTGATCCGAGAACGGGAATCCGTAGCGCAGTTGTATGCGGGGGAGAAACTACTGCCATAGATGTTCCAATTATTTGCGGCCAATGCACGAAAACTGTTGCACGTTTTTTTAAACGTGGATACAGTGCTGGTGCCGCAAGCGTTTCCAGACTGAATTGAAGGTGAAGGTGTGTAGTGTGGTGCGTTTGTAGATCCGGCTAATTTAATGGAGAACTAAAATGGCAACAACGAAAAAACCCGCAGCTAAAAAAGTCGCAGCAAAGAAGCCAGTCGCAAAGAAAGTTGTCGCGAAAAAACCCGCAGCCAAAAAAGTCGCCGCAAAGAAGCCAGTCGCAAAGAAAGTTGTCGCGAAAAAGCCGGTAGCCAAGAAAGTCACAGCAAAGAAGCCAGCCGCAAAAAAAGTCGCAGCGAAAAAGCCGGCAGTCAAGAAAGTCGCTGCCAAGAAGCCGGCCGCAAAAAAAGTCGCAGCGAAAAAACCGGCAGCCAAAAAAGTCGTGGCCAAGAAACCGGTTGCCAAAAAATCCGTCGCCAAGAAAGTCGTAGCGAAGTAATCCGCGTTCCGGTAATCGAGCGCGACGGTGCCGCACCATCGTTCGTGCCAGTCGTCGCC
>JBARHR010000279.1:0-1884 GCA_049799335.1 Gallionella sp.
TTGCTTCAAACCTGAAACCTTCGAAACGTGGAGAACTTGAAATTACTGATGTAAACCGAATCTATCTGGAACGCTCAGCACTGTCAGTAGAAATGATGGGTAGAGGGTATGCTTGGCTGGATACTGGCACGCACGAATCACTATTGGAAGCAAGCCAATTCATACAAACCATAGAGCATCGTCAGGGTTTAAAAATAGCCTGTCCTGAAGAAATCGCGTATCGGAGGGGCTTCATCGACAAGTTGCAACTGGAGAAATTGGCTGCACCACTGTTAAAGAGTGGATATGGTGACTACTTGATGCGGGTAATTAAAGAAGAAATCTGATTTAAATGAAGGTTATCCAAACAGCCATTCCGGATTTGTTGATCATTGAGCCCAAGGTATTTGTAGATGAGCGAGGGTTTTTTTACGAAAGCTTTAACAAAAAGAAATTTGCAGAGCTCACGGGGTATGAGTTGGACTTCGTTCAGGACAATCACTCGCGCTCGACGCAAAATGTGCTTCGCGGTTTGCATTACCAGATACAAAGGCCGCAAGGAAAACTTGTCAGGGTGACCGCGGGCGCGGTTTTGGATGTCGCGGTGGATATACGCAAGAGTTCACCGACATTTGGTGAGAACGTTTCCGTGGAGCTATCTTCAGAAAATAAGCGCACACTGTGGATACCTGAGGGCTTCGCGCACGGTTTTGTCGTGCGGTCAGATTTTGCGGAATTCTTGTACAAGACTACGGACTACTGGTTTCCAGAACATGAGCGCTGCATAAAGTGGAATGACAAAAGTTTGGCCATTGATTGGAAACTAGATGCGCCACCGCAACTGTCCAGCAAAGATGAGGCGGGAAATTTCTTGTCTGATGCAGAACTATTTTCGTGATATCCAACTATGCCAGAAGCGCGGACTTTATAAGGTCAACACTTCTTGTCGTTGCACCGCGATTTCCGGCGACGAACGACCAGCAACTTGTTTTCATCGCAGACAAGGTTTCAGGCTTGTCAAACAGCTCTACCAAAGTCTCAACCAATTCCGCAATATCTTTTACCTGAATAGCCGCACCAGCTACTACCGACTTAGTGGTTGCATCGGCAAAGTTATAGGTGTGCGGGCCTATCAACACCGGAGTGCCGACTGCGCAGGACTCAATCAGATTTTGTCCTCCGTATGGAAGCAGACTTCCCCCAATGTAAGCGAGATCCGCAGCGGCGTAGTAAGCAAACATTTCGCCCATGGTGTCACCGAGCACCAAACGAACGTTCTGTGATACCTGTTGCTCAAGCGAGCCATCAGCTTCACAAATGACAAGTTCACTTCTATTCAAGTAAGTAATCTTTCGTGCCTCAATCAGCTTGGCAACCTCCGAAAACCGTTGCGGATGTCGAGGTACAATGACCATCAAAATTTCAGGCATATCCAACTTCAAAAACGCGTCCAGAAGCAAAACCTCCTCTCCTTCACGTGTACTGGCCGCCAGGAATATTTTTCGTGAGTAACCAAATTTGCGGCGCAGCATCTGACCAAGTACTATCTGCGAATTCGGCGGAACAATATCGAATTTCAGGTTGCCAACTACCGTAACGTTCTTCGCGCCCAAGTTCACTAATCTCGTCGCGTCCATATCGCTTTGCGCAGCAATCGCACAAATGTCACCAAGGGAACTTCGACTCAATTTCGAAAATTTCGAATAACCGCGCGCCGATTTGGCAGACATTCGGGCATTCAGCATGACCAGCGGGGTATCGGACGCGCGACAGAAGTGAATCAGGTTGAACCAGATTTCCGTCTCCATCAAAATCCCCAAACGCGGCCTAAAGAATCCAATAAATTTCTTTACTGCGAATGGATAATCATAGGGCAGATATACCCTTATCACCCGATCACCAAAC
>JBARHR010000280.1:0-4646 GCA_049799335.1 Gallionella sp.
AGATAGTACTCTGCCGGGCAATACAAGTGGCTACGGTACCCGCGGGATCGATATCGGCGCAACATTCAGTTTCTAAGTACAGATCGGGAAAAGTAGTTGTTTTCTGCGGCCACCTTCGGGTGGCCGCTTTATTGCAAGTTGAGACTATGCAGGGAAAGTTTAACGTCGGCATTTTCTTCACTGCCGCCGCAGAGCGAAGAGCAACCGCGTCGGATATACACCCGCAAAGAAGACCGCTGAGTCAGGCGGCAATTGTGAACAAGCCGATTGCGGCATTGCCGGCATGGCACGACCATGCAGGCAGCCGTTGACTATCGGGAATTCGACTGGAAGGAGACTCTTTCTTTAGGTAGGATGATTTCGCAATGATTTCTGAAAATACCGTGGGAAATGCCAATTTGATTCGATTTGGAAGAACTCAGTCGACTGTGCACTTGTCGCAGTTACGGACGGGATCGCACCAGCACCGTTCTAGAAACTAACTTCTGCTTGCATCGATGCACTACACGCTGGCCAAATCGCTATCTTATAGTCGTGCCGGACACAATGGTGCCCCCGAGTAACGACTCAGAACTTGTAACTGGCCTTGCACCCGGCCAACCAATTTCTCCCGGGAGCGCTTTCGTAGAATTCGCTGCTTGCCTGATTGACGATGACGGATCCTACATAGGAGCGATCGAATACATTGTCGAGACGCGCAAACTCGGAGAAAGACCACCCCCCGGTGTTTTGTCTGGCTACCGCACGCAGATTCATTATTCCGTAGCCACTGGAATAGGCCTGATTCAAGTCATCTGCGGCGATGCTGCCTGCCGCTCTGCCCTCGACTGCATATTCAAGCGATGAGTCCGGCTTGCGCCACATCATTTCGGCAAATAGACCCTGATTGGGCACGCCGGGAATGCGATTGCCGCTGCTAACTTTATAGGAAGTAGTGCCGATCGTTTCGTTGTACGTCTGCTCAACGGTAGCATCTACATAGGTATAAGCCAGGCTAGCCTGCAACTGATAGGGAAATTGAAACTGCATCTCCAGTTCCACACCTTTGCGACGTGTCTTGGGAGCATTTATATAGGATGTCCTACCCTGATTGCTGGTGCCTATCACGATATCGTCCGTTGTATTGGCATCATACACGGCAGCTTTAAACTGTGCGGTTTGGGACAACTCGCTCTTGATCCCGATTTCCAACTGCTGCGTGCGCGCAGCCAACAATCCCATATTGCCGATATTTGGTACAGCACTGTTCGATGCATATTCCTGGCTGTACAGAATCTGACCAAGCGTCGGTGTATCAAAACCAGAACCATAGGAGAGGTACACGTTGGTGTTTTCCTGCAAATAGTATTGCGCTGAGGCCATCCCGGTTGTGGCTTGATAGGTATGTAATCCTAATGAAGGGCGTTTATTGTTACTTGTTGCGCTAAGTTTCGTTTCAGAATGACGTACGCCCGCAGTGAATGCAAGGCGCTCTGTAGGACGCAGCTCTCCCTGCAAGTATTCGTCGAGGTTGCGCGCATCCATGGGGTAATCCTGGTCGCTTGCAGCGACTTGTGGTTGTCCTGCATTGTTCGCAAAAGTCAGGCGATGATCCTTATTCTGGTTGCTGTCCAATCCGGTGACCATCTTTACGGGCATGCCGGCGAGTTCCCCTGTATGGACCCAATTGCTGTCCATTCCATAAAACGTGCGTTGTAGATCGATCACGCCATTTATTGTAGAAGAGAGAAATTGAATTATGCGGCGATCACCATAATACGGCGTAATCCTGATCGAATCCTTCGCATCAATACGCCGCGTCAATGTCAGCCCGGCCTGAGTCTGGTCGACGGTTTTGCGAGTGTTGAAGCTAAGCGTATTGGTACCCGCGCTGCGGGGGTCAATTTGCAGTTGCGCCGCGGATAGTCCGCGTGGATCCTGAGCGCTGACATTAACTTTGTTCGCGACTAAGGTGACAGTTGTGTCTTTACCCAAATCGAATCTCAATTTGGCATTTCCATTTTTTCGATCAGCGGCACCGTGATTCCGGAAACCATCAGTATGCAGGGCGCCGACATCCAAAACGTAATTGATATTCCTGTCTTCTCCGTCAGCCTTGAAACCGTACTTGACTTGTCCGTATGACCCGGCGGAAGCATAGGGCGACAATTCTGCACCCGGCTTGCCATTTTCGGTAAACACGTTGATGACACCTCCGGCCGAGTTTCCGTACAACACCGAAAATGGGCCACGCATCACCTCTATGTGATCGGCGGAGGCTAGATCGATATGAGAAATCTGACTTTGTCCATCTGCCACCGTTCCAGGGATGCCATCGACGATTATCTTGATGCCACGTGCCCCAAATGTTGAATTGGCACCAAAGCCGCGAGAAGAAATCAGCAAGTCTTGCGCGTAGTTTTGACGATTCAGTGCAAAGATACCGGGGGTGCGCTGCAGGGGTTCAGATAAATTCTGTTCCGGCTGTCCGTCATGAAGCTGCTGACCATTCACCACGCTAATTGAAGCCGCTGTGTCCATGACTCGCTGTGCAGATCGGCTGGCAGTTACCACAACTGTGTCTAGCTGGTTCTCTTGTGCGCCCACGCTGGTTTCTAACAGCAGCATGCATATCATGGCAGTGGTTGCCACTGCAATCGGTTGTCTTCTGCTTGTCGGCTCGATCTTCAAATGATGTACGTCATTCATGGGGCTCTAATGCCTTTCGGGAGTGTGGAATGGGTACAAAATAGGACGCAAATTATGTGCCACACCAATTCGGGTATTTGCTTTGAAATATAGCACTGCGAGTGCATCCGTCGCCTTGCATGTTTCGCCAACCAGGATGGAGTGCTCGTTGCAAGCACGCGAAGCAATCAACTGATATGCATCACTGAAACTTTGACGCGATGTTGCGATAGACCGTATTCCGGGAAATACCAAGAATTTTGGCAGTGGCAGAAATATTGCCACCGTTCGCCTCCAGCACCTTATGTATGGTGGAAATTTTCACTTCGTCAAGATTAGTGTCAATGACGAGTGAATGATCTGGAAAATTGGCTGGCGCGGATTTGTCAATGTTGTCAATTGGTACATTTACGACGTCATCGATAAAATCATCCGGCAGATGTTCGAGTCTTATTTCCGTCACATCGCCGGCTACGACCATCGCCGTGCGCAATAGATTCGCCAGTTGCCGAAAATTTCCCGGCCAGCTATGTTTTTTGAACATCTGCATGATTTCAGAGGAAATCGTATGCGGGAAGTCGGTTGGTTCATTATCGAGAATTTTGTTAACAACGATTTCGAGATCAATTCGCTCGCGAAGCGGAGGGAGGTTTACCACCAATCCGTTGATTCGGTAATAAAGATCTTCTCGAAACTTTCCCTTGGCGATCAAGGTTCGTAGATTGGCGTTGGTGGCGCAGACCAGTTCGACGTTAACCTCTATAGACTGATTGCTGCCAAGCGGTGTTACCGTGCGTTCCTGAAGTACGCGTAACAAACGGGTTTGCAAATTCAGGGGCATATCTCCTATTTCGTCGAGGAACAGAGTTCCACCGTTCGCCTGCAAGATTTTGCCCACACTACCTTTCTTGCGCGCTCCAGTAAAGGCACCATCAGTGTAGCCAAATAATTCCGACTCGATCAGTGTCTCTGGAATCGATGCGCAATCCACGGCAATGAATGGTCCCTTCGCACGCGGGGAGTCATTGTGGATTGCTTGGGCAAGCAATTCCTTGCCAGTGCCTGTTTCGCCCATTATCAGTATCGGAATGGCGTGTCCCAGCACCTTCTTTACCTTTTCGATTACCACAGCAACCTTTGGGTCGCCTGTATTCAAATAACTGAGACTCGACAGTTGTTGGCTGTTTTGCTTGGTCTGGGTTCGCTGTTGCCCCGGATTTTTTGGCTCGTGACTTGAGCTAGCTACAAACTGGAATGCATTATTGGTGTGACGAAATTGTGCTCGTCCGAAAACCCTGACACCATTGTTTAGACAAATGTTCAACAGGCCGGGGGTCTCTGTACGATAGTGATCAATCATGGCGGAAACCGGCAAACCGAATAGGGAACTAAAAGTGTGCGACTGAAGTGCAACGAGCGAAAGGTCAAACTGACAGAGGCCGACCCTATTTGCGGAGAGGAAGCGGCCGCCTGGCGTGAATGAAGCGATGCCTTCCATCAACGTGCCTATAAATTCTGGTCGCGGGTGGAAATGCAGAGTGATTGAATCTTGAAAAGTTGCCAAGAATAATTGATTCTCGATCATTTGCGCCGACATACGCACAAGCGCCATCGTATGTTTGTGATAGCTGCGCTGGTCGCCAGAAACATCTAGAACTCCAATCACTTTACCCTGTGAGTCGAGAATAGGTGATGCAGAGCAAGTCAGAAAATGATTGGCACTTAAATAGTGTTGGTCGGCATGAACAATTATTGGTCTATTCTCCGCGATTGCAGTCCCGATTGCATTTGTCCCCTTGCTCTGCTCCGACCATTCGACGCCGGATTTGAGCGCAACTCGGTCCGCTTTTTCGAGAAAATCATCGTCACCCAGCGTATGCATGATCAAGCCATTTGCATCAGTCAGAATTATCATATTGTGCGTATTGAAGATTTGCTCGTAGAGCGTTTCCATCACTGGCACGGCATGGGTGTGCAGG
>JBARHR010000281.1:0-5143 GCA_049799335.1 Gallionella sp.
CGCGAAGTATTGCGGCCGGCATTTCTGAATGCCGACATGGGCATCTCCGGCGCAAATTTTCTGGTGGCAGAAACCGGCTCCGCACTGATTGTCACCAACGAGGGCAACGGCCGACTGGTGACGACACTGCCGCGTGTGCATGTAGCCATTACCGGAATAGAAAAGGTGGTGCCGACGCTGGAAGACGTCACCACGCTGCTGAGATTACTGCCCCGCTCCGCGACCGGCCAGTCGATTACCAACTATGTCTCGGTGTTAACCGGAACCAGGAATCCTGAAGATCATGACGGCCCGGAACATTTCCATATCATCCTGCTCGACAACGGTCGCAGCAAGTTGATCGGCAGCGACATGCAGGAAATGCTGCGCTGCATCCGCTGTGGTGCCTGCATGAATCATTGCCCTGTTTATCAAAATATCGGCGGGCATGCCTATGGCTGGGTGTATCCCGGCCCGATGGGATCGATATTGACGCCGCTGCTGGGCGGACTTGAGAAGTCGCCGGACTTGCCGAACGCGTCAACCTTTTGCGGCGCATGCGCGGCAGTCTGCCCGGTGAAGATTCCGCTACCAGACCTATTGCGCAAGTTACGCGAGAAGCAGATGGAACGCGGCATGAAGTCTGGCGAGGAAACTTTTATGCTCAGCGCATGGACGTGGTTGGCGCTGCACCCGTCGATCTATTCACTAGCGACGCGAATTGGCGTACGGCTGATGCGCCTGTTCGCCGGAAAAAACAAAATGATCCATTCGCTGCCAGGTGCAACCGGCTGGACCAATGGACGCGATTTCCCGGCGCCGACGGGAAATACTTTCCGTGAACTGTACAGGCAGGGAAAATACAAATGAGCGCGCGCGAAAATATACTCAGCAGAATACGCGACGCACAACGTCCCCGACAGGTTGTGCAGAACCAAAAAAATTCCACGATTACCACAATACGCGCGCACCTCGATCAGCACCCGCGTGGTCCGTTACCACCGCAGATTAGTGACCTGGTTTCCTGTTTCAAGGAGCGTGCCCTAAAACTGTCCAGCGACGTCCTTGAGACACAAGACAAGTCAACTATTCCTGACCTGCTTGCTCACTATCTGACCGATAAGCGGTTGCCACTGCGGGGGGCGTGCTGGGCATCACTGGCAAAACTGCCGTGGAATACCGCAGGCCTGGACATGCAATCGCGTCCCGCAACCAATGACGATCCGGTGGGCGTAACAGGTGCGTTTTGCGCAATTGCTGAAACCGGTACGTTGATGCTGCTGTCTGGCGCAGACACCCCTGCGACCACCAGCCTGTTGCCGGAAACCCACGTCGCAATCGTCGACCCACGCCGTATCGTTGCCAGCATGGAAGACGCATGGGCATTATTGCGCAAGGAGCACAAGCAACTGCCGCGCGCGGTAACTTTTGTATCCGGACCGTCGCGCACGGCAGATATTGAACAGACGGTCACACTGGGCGCGCATGGACCCTATCGCGTTCTGCTAATTCTTGCACCTTTCTAATACTTGAAAGTACCTTTGAATAATTCTCCTGCACGTAAAAAAGCTCGCATCCTGTCCAACGGCTTCCGCGTTCGTCCTTCCCAGACACTTTTCTCATTGATCACCTGCGTATTGGCAATTATGGTTTCCACGACGGCAGCCCGCGCAGAATCTTCTGATCGCTACGACGCTAAAATTTCGACGGGCCCGGACATTTTCCTGCCTGAAAGTACTCGGCAAAATAATTCAATTTTAGTCGCCCAGACCGGCAACACTCCTAACAGCACACCCCATGATTCCGTTTTCAAAAAGGCACAGGGTGACCTGACGGGAATTGGCCGCAAGGCTACTACGCGCGACTTCTGGATTTCGGTAATGCAAATCGGCGGCATCAGCCTGATCTCCGCAATTGCGGACAAACCGATGGACCGCTACGCTGCAAACCACGGAACCAGCGGGATCATGCCCACCATCAAAAACATCGGCAACGTGCTGCCACTGGCGGCGATCGGCTATTCTTCCGTGATGTTTCTGACGAGCGATGACAATAGCCTAATCGGTCAAACCAGTTACGATGCACTCGCGGCTGGCGGCCTGGGGCTTGCCGGTGCGCTCGGTCTGAAATATGCGGTAGGGCGCGCGCGACCCAGCGTTGAAAAAGGTTCCGCAAGTTTCACGCCGATGAACGCAGGCAATGGCGACACGTCGTGGCCCTCCATTCACACTACCGTCATGTGGTCGATGATTACACCGTATGCGAAGGCCTACGATGCCCCGTGGCTGTATGGCGTAGCCGCAGTAACCAACGTAGCGCGGGTTGCGGGTCGTGATCACTGGCTTTCAGACACGGTCGCTGGTGCCTTATTTGGTTATGCGATCGGCGACTATATGTGGTCATCGCACCAGTTGCAGGAACACACGGCGGAGTGGGCCATCTCACCCAGCAAAATTTCGGTCAGCTGGAGAATGTAGTTCCTGATGTTCCGGCGATTTTGAGTCAGGCGCTGGAGGTGAGGGAATTTTCACTCTCCAGATTTTCCGGCGTTTGAAAAGAGTTCATCCTTAATTCCCCATGGATACATTCATGAGGAAATTTTGCTACCATGGGCGCCACGAAAGAACCGGGGGTGGAAATGGCTGACTTTTTTAGCCGACGGTTTGGTAAAAATGTTTGGATTACTCACCATGCTCGAATAAGCATGGAAAAGCGGCAGATCGATGATGCAACGCTTCAACGAGTAATCGAAGAGGGTGAGATTAAGCATAGGAATGCTATAGATTTATGGATGTTCAAGCATATTGATGGACGAACTGACAATTTGATTTGCGCTGCTGTAGTTGAACAAGAAGCAGTTGTAATTAAGACAGTCATGATCAATTGGGAATTGGAGGACGGAGCATGAGAATCCATTACGAAGATCAAGATGA
The DNA here is from genome assembly GCA_049799335.1 of Gallionella sp. Classification (GTDB taxonomy): domain Bacteria; phylum Pseudomonadota; class Gammaproteobacteria; order Burkholderiales; family Gallionellaceae; genus Gallionella. Next base: position 2,913 of record JBARHR010000281.1, read on the forward strand.
CATCCTTCATATCGAGTTTTCTAAGGAAAAGATCGTTAAGGATGTTTCTTACGGTTGGAATGTAAATATCGGCTATTCAGCAAATGGAATCGCGGAAGTAACCATTCTCGACGCTAAAGCCAATGGTTACTGGCCGCTGGAAAACGCCAAGGATTTTTTGCCGTTGGCGGCATAATTGCTTCATCAACTCAAAGCTGCAACGGGAAATACCTTGCCGGATTGGATCGATTCGCAGCGATGCGGCATCGTATCGGTTTTACACCTCACCGCTCAAGGAGTAATCAGCTTCACTTTCGGGAAATAAGCCTGATATCGCCGAGCATCCCGTGTCAGCAGCGCACAGCCAACCACTGCCGCGTGCGCACCGATGAAGAAATCGGCCAACACGTTGTTGGCTTTGCCATTTCGCTTGCGATACAGCGCGAATGCCTTGCCCGCCAGGAACAGAGCTGGACGAGGAATCTCCATCAATGACACGCCGAGGTTGTCGATGGCATCATCCAGCGCCTCCACTCTGGAGAACGTCAAGGACAGTTCGGCGTAAATGATGGGATTGATAGTCAGATGGTGAACTTTGCATTGGGCACGCAACTGTGTGATTGACCAGTCAGCCCATTGCGGATCGTCTTCCAGTACGTCGATCAGGACGTTCGTGTCGACGAGCAGCATTTACTACTCGGCGCGAAGCAGCGCCATCAGCTCATCGGTGCGCCATTTGACGTCTGCCTTGCCGCGCACGGCATCGAAGCGATCAGGTTTGCGGCTGGTGCGTGCGCCAACTTTATGGATGACGACGTCACCTTCCAGGTTTACACCGAACTGTACCGAGCAGCCCGGCTCCAGGTTGAGCGCATCCCGAATCTGCTTGGGAATGGTGACTTGGCCTTTGCTGGTGAGTGTGGTGGTCATGGATACCTCCCTGAAGTATTACGCGGATTGGCATTGTAATACCGCAATAGTTGACCAGCAAGCCCATTGCGATTCGTAGCATGCATTAGCCGTAGTCAGTTTGAACTGCGAACTGAATCGTTCAAAGCATGCCGGATCAACAGGTGAAAGGCGCGCTTTGAGTTTGGAGATATGTCGCGAAATGCCTGGCAGCGCCAGTTGATGAATCCACGTGACTTTTAGTCTAATGGGTAGGTGCCAAATGCCATCGCCACTAATTGCAACCGTTACTGCCTGATGATTTCTTTATTCTTAAGCGCTACTATTCGCGCATTCAAATTAACTGCATTGGTGACATCATGGCAACTATGAGTATTCGCGGTCTCGATGATAAGGTGCTGGCTCGGCTTAGGAGTCAGGCAGAACGAGAGGGGTGCAGCCTTAATAGTTTTGTTTTGCACCTATTGCAGGACACTGGCACGCCTGTCCAATCAAACGTATTGAAAACATTTGATGATCTCAACGACTTGGTAGGTACTTGGAGTGCCAAAGAAGCACGTGACTTCGAACGTAATACAGCTCCTTTTGCTACGGTTGACGCAGCACCTTGGAAGTAAGCGATGCGACCATCGCTCTGGATGCCAACGCTTATACCGCCTTCTAGCGCGGCGGTGAGAAAATTGTTGCTGTGCTGCAACACGCACCGATCATCGTGGTGTGCGTTACAGTATTGGGCGAACTACTGAGTGGCTTTGCTGCTGGTCAGCGCGAGAGTGCTAATCGTAACGAATTGACGCAGTTTCTAAACGCGCCGCGCGTGAAAGTCGTTTCCAGCACCACAGCTACAGCAGACCTATACGCGCTGGTCTACGCCGCTCCCAGTGGCCACCCTTAGCGGGGCCGTGCCAGTTTCCATTGGCACGCAATTTCCGAATGGCACGCTCGATGGCGCTTTCTGATTTGCCAAGATGCTGTGCCAGTTCCGGGATGGAAGTGATGGGTGCCTCTGCCAGCCGGTGAAGAAATAAAACCGGCATTTTCCCCGAACCGCCCCCATTTGTTCGCGTGATCTTGATGGACGGTAGGATGAAGGCATGGTCACGAAGTCGGCGTTGAGCTGCAAGGTAGGTGCCTGTAACCCGGCTTCTTGCATCAGACCAGCAATCTTGAGGGTGCCGCGGCCCAAGGTTTCGATCAGACCACGGCGGTAAAATACCTTGGCAATCCAGGGGTTCCAAGGCTTTGATTCGTGTGGCTGGTAGAGCATTTCGGTCAGGTCGATGTGCAGTTCCATTCATACAATGCGTTTGAATTTTCAACCTTTAGAAAGCCATGGATCAAGC
>JBARHR010000282.1:0-7083 GCA_049799335.1 Gallionella sp.
AGGCCCGACCGGAATGTTGTGCCACACCCAGGCGTTGTCTTCGAGGCAATCCTTCAGTCGTTCGGCAAGACGCAGTTCGCCGCGAGCATCAAAGCGGGCAGCGCCGAGGGTGGGGATCAGGGTGGCCTTGGAATGGGGTTATCGAAGGTAGGTTTTGTTTTGTAATTTAAATTTGCTGCACAGCTATTGATCCGGCACGTAAACAGTATTACTTCCGTATTCCGGGCTTGACCCGGAATCCCGCAGAAACAAGTACCGGCAAGCTTTGCGCGCCATTGGATACCCGCCCGCGCGGGTATGACGTGCTAATTTAAAATGCCGGATCAATAGTGCGCCAGCGCCTGCCAGCCGACAACGCGACAGCCGTCGCGTTCATACTGTCCATCACCACCATAAACAATGCCCGGCAGTAGTGCCGCATCGCCGAACAAAGCCGACAATTTGCGCAGTGCTGTCGTCCAGTCGCTGTTGAATGTGGAGCCGGATTTGATTTCCACGGGCATGAACTGATTGCCATTCGGGACCAGCAGATCAACCTCATGTCCCGCGCTGTCGCGCCAGAAATACAACTCGGCAACCTGACCGGCGTTGAACTGGCGCTTTACCCACTCCGACACCACCAGCGTTTCAAACAACGCACCGCGCGAGGCATGTGTGGTCAGCGTATTCACATCGCGTATACCCAACAAATACGCCATCAACCCGGTATCCAGAAAGTACAGCTTGGGCATCTTCACCAGCCGCTTGCCGAAATTCTGATGGTGGGGGCGCAACAGATAAACGATATAACTCGCCTCCAGCACCGTCATCCATTCCCGCGCGGTTACATGAGAAATACCGCAATCCGCCGCCAGCGCGGAAAGATTGAGCAACTGCCCCGAGCGTGCGGCGCACATCTTGAGAAAACGCTGGAACAGAGACAGATCGCGCACCGCCAACAACTGCCGTACATCTCTTTCCAGATATGTCGAAACGTAGTTTGGAAACCAGTCGCCCGACGCAACGGGGCGGTCGTACAGCGGCGGATAACACCCTCGCAACATCGTTTCATCCAGCGTCGCAGGCAGCAAGCCGCCTTCCCTCAACTCGGCCAACGAAAACGGCAGCAACTGCAATAACCCCACCCGTCCCGCCAGCGACTGGCTGATGTTGGACATCAAGCCAAACTGCTGCGACCCCGTGAGAATAAACTCGCCCGTCCGCTTGCGCTTATCCACCACGCCTTGCAGATAAGAAAACAAATCCGGGCAACGCTGCACCTCATCCAGTATCGCCCCCTGCGGAAACCTCGCCAGAAAACCGCGCGGATCGGTATCGGCGAACGAGCGCTCCTCCGGGTCTTCCAGCGAAACGTAAGGCTTGCCGGCAAACAGCGTGCGTGCCAGCGTCGTCTTGCCAGACTGGCGCGGCCCCGTGATCGCCAGCACAGGAAAACCCTGCGCCAGACGCAATGCGGTGGAAAATGCGGTTCGGTTTAGCATATTTGCAATTTGAAGGTTGAAACTTCAAATTGCATGGTAAGGGAAAATGAGGTGGAGGGGAAGGTGTATGCCGTTAAATCTATTGTGACGCTGACCCCATAACGGACCCCATAACGGACCCCATAACGCTTAGTGGTTGGAGAACGCCAGTATTGGCGCAGGACAGTCACCTATCCCGCTGGAAAGGGCGCAATAGGAATTATTTCGAAATTCCAATCTCCTTGCTCAATCATCACGCGCGATAATTTGCCGTTTTTGAACCACAGAATAGTTTCGTTGTGTCCTTTGGGAGCCACAAGTGGTACCGGGACTACCACGAAAATCATAAAATATCCCCGCCAAGCGATGCTTTTGTTATATTTCAGATATTCCAGCCCGTCTTTTTTTCCACGCAATTTAGGCTCCCCCCAAACGCCGGTAAAACTTTCTACGGTATGCGCGCGTGCTTCCTCTTGCTTGCAACTCTTTAGCACACCAATTATTTGAGAGGGACACATTACTACCTGAGACGTATCACTAACTATTCCCTGCGGGTGACAGTCCATTAGCGCCATATCATTTTGGGCGCCTTTATATAATAAGGACGACTCTAAATCCGTTGCATCAAATTTGCTTTTAACGGGGCCGTAAAAAGCACAGCCTGAAAGCAAAATGGATAACAGGATTAATACTCGAATCTTCTTGAAGATCTGCATCATTCACCCCCTATTCGGTTATCAATGACGAGCCAAGAGCTTTGATATACAAATCATCTACACGGTCAAGAAAAGGAAATTATGCCAAATGCCCTATATCTATTACTGATCATGATCAAAGGGGGCAGGCTCTGAGGTCTTCCCCACAAAACCCCGTTGCATTTCAATCAACTAGGGCGTAGCGTCCTCATCAAAACGAGTGATATTGATATGGGGTCATATGGGGTCAGCATCGTAATTGATTTCTCAAACCGCCAATTGCTCAGGCGCGATGCCCAACGCTTGGACGATCTTCTCGCGGGTTGTCTTCCTCACGGGTTCTTTGGCTTCTTGCTGGGCGTAGGCGCATTGTGAAACACCGAGGCGGCGCGCAATTTCTGTCTGGGTTAAGCCGAGGTGTTCACGCCAGGCGCGGATGGGCGTCAGGTCCTTATTGATGACTTTGTTGACCACGGCGTTGGGGATGGTAGGCGCATTTTGTTTGGTCAAGCTCATGTCCATTCGCCGAAATTGGTTGTGTGCATGGCAGCCTCGCTTAGTAATAATCGGAGACAGACCGCGGTTTCATGCCGCCAGTGGGAACGGCTGGATGCGTGGCCGTTTGGTCTGGGTGGCCAGCCAGAGTTCATAGTCGTCCTGTAGTCCCATCCACATTTCCGGCCTGGTGCCGAATGCGGCTTGCAGACGTAAGGCCATGTCTGCCGATATGCCGGAAGATCCGTTCAGTACGCGCGAGAGCGTGGCGCGCGCAACACCGAATCTTTGCGCTGCATCGGTTACGCTCATGTCGCCCAGCCATTCGCGCAGTATTTCTCCGGGGCGGGGTGGGTTGTGCATAGTTGCCTAGCTCAGTGGCTATGCAGCTTTGCTTTCAGCCAAACCTTGATCAGCGACTGATACGGCACATCCCTGGAATTCGCTGCCGCTTTGATGGTATCCAGCATGTGCTGGGGCAGGCGCAATGAGATGGTCTTGGTCGTGGGTTTTAGATTCGGCAGCACGGTTCGTTTCGCTTTTGTCCAGTCCACATAGTCAGCGGTGTCGTGTTTTTCCCAGAATGCGCGTTCTTCGCCTTCGTTGGCGAACTTGGGGATTTGTTTAAGTGGTTTGTTCATAAATTTTTGGCGATATGGAGTGAAATGGGGTCTACTATCGAATTTGATTCCTCAAGCCGCCATCTTCAATTCAACTTTCTTTCCCGCTCTCGTTGCCAGTGTGATCAGCATGTCCAGGCTGAATTTCTCGAACTTCCCGCGTATCAGGTCGGAGACGCGCGATTGCGAGATGCCGAGCACTTGTGCGGCTTCTGCCTGAGTCCATTGCTTGTCGCGGATCAAGATTTCGAGACGGCACATGAGTTCGGAACGCATGGCGAGGATGGCAGCCTCTTCCGGCGGGAATCCGAGGTCGATGTAAACGTTGCCGCTGGATTTGGTGATTTTGAGTTTCTCTTTTTTCATTTTGCACTCTCCTTGAGTTGCTTGTAGCGGGCAGCTGCCCACGCAATATCTTCTTTGCGCGTTTGCTGTGTCTTCTTCTGAAAGGCATGCAACACATAAACCGCATCGGCGAATTTCGCCACATAGATCACGCGCCATTCGCCCAAAACATAGATGCGAATCTCATAAGCGCCTGCGCCCACATTCAGCATCGGCTTCCAATCGGCGGGCATCAGGCCTGCCTGGACGCGGAAGAGTTGAAAACCTGCGGCTTGCTTCACCTCTCGCGGGAATGCGGCCAGATCGTCTTCGCTTGAACTGGTGAATATGAGCGGCTTAATGTGTTCAATATATAAGTAGTTAGATAAATGCGCAAGCGTAATTTGTTCATCACTTCACCCCCAACCAGGCACCCGAAGTCAGCGGCCCCTTCAGCGTAGGCAGTGTCTCTTCCAGCCAGGCCAGCGCAAGCTTTTCCTTCTCGCGCCACAGTTCTTCGCCTGCGGAATTGGAATGTGGTTCGACCGGCTGAGCATGTGCTGTCGGGGCGTATGCCCATACAGCCATGGCCTACCCCTTGCGGGTGCACCACGAACGGAAAACTCATTCAGCTTTAAAGCCCGCGCATGAAAACCGGCCGCAGCGGCCTGTGCCCGGCCATCGCTTCACGCAGTTGCAGCAGCAGTTTCTCTTTGTCTCTGGGCAGATTGCCGGCGAGTGCCAGCGCGTTGGAGGCGTGGTTGGAGCGGAAGATGATTGGCTGCGGCGGGTTGAGGCCGCTGATGAGCCTTTCCTGTTCATTCAATATCGCCAGGTCGTCCGGCATCTCGAATTGTTCGCCGAATTTGCGCCGGAATTCTTCTGTGATACTTTCATCCAGATACAGTTGCAGTGTGGAGAGGTAGTTGACGGGCGCGCTGTTGAGCAGGTCTATGGTGCCGACAATGTGCTCGTCGCCGTGCTGCGTGCCGCCAAGGCCGAGGATGACGGTGGCGGAGATTTTCATGCCGCTGGCCTGTGCCTTGGTCAGCACTTCGGCCATGCGCTTTTGCGTGGTGCCCTTGGTGATCTTTTTCAGGATGAGGTCGGAGCCGGATTCGATGCCGAAGTAGAGCAGGGTGAGTTTATGTTCGCGCAGCAGGGCCAGATTTTCGGCGCTCTTGCGCTGGAGGTTGCCGGGTGTGGCATAGCAGGAGACGCGCGTCAGGCGCGGGAAGGTCGCGGCCAGTTCACGCAGCAGGGCGAGCAGGTGTTCGGTGGGCAGCGCCAGCGCATCGCCATCGGCCAGGAACACGCGTTGCGCATCCGGCCAATCGGCGGCTGCCTGTCGGATATCGGCGATCACGTCATGCAGCGGGCGTTCGACATAGTGTTTGCTGCGGTACATGGCGCAGAAGCTGCACTGGTTAAAGCTGCAGCCCAGCGTGGCCTGGATGATGAGGTTGTTGCCCTCGGACGGTGGACGGAACAGGGGCATGTCGTAGTGCAGGTTCATGGCTTTAATCCGATGGCATCGCTACCGCCAGCTTTCGCGCAGGTGATAGCGTCATGACAGGTAGTCCGCGACTATCCCTTCGCCGCGTCTTACCTGCTCAATCACTTTCTGACTTATTTTGCGGTTGTCCTTTTTGATGAGTTCAACGAGGCGAGTAATGCGATTGGCTTCTGATTTGCTGTCGTACTTGGCGCTCCACAATACCATTTCAAAAATCATCGGAATCAGGTCCAGCCCCTTTTCAGTAAGCGAATAGGTGTCTTTCCTGCCATCCTCATGCGCTTCGCGCCGCAGAATTCCCGCATCGATCAGGCTGGTCAGCCGCGAGGCCAGAATATTGGTGGCGAACCCTTCTTCGGACTTGAGGAATTCTCCGTAAGTCCGCTTGCCGCGAAAGACAATGTCGCGCAGGATCAGCAGCGCCCACCGGTCACCAAAAGCCTCAAGACCATAGTTCACGGGGCAGTGCGAGCGTAGTGTGCTTTTTGCCTTTTTCATACGGCATACAATTTAACAAAACGCTTGCAATTTGCAAGCAGTAAGTTTATATTTATGTTGCTTGCATATCGCAAGTAACAATAGTGGGTATGGAATGAACTAAATTGTTGGAGGTTATATGATCGACATTATTCATCGTATCGGGATCAAGGCCCCCGTAGCGCAAGTCTACAAAGGCCTGGCAACATTGGACGGCCTGGCCCAGTGGTGGACCGAGGAAGTGCTGGGTGAAGCGCAGGTCGGGGGAAAAATCGCGTTTGTGTTTCACAAAAAAACGGGTGAGATGAGAGGTCAAATAGACATGGAGGTGCGCAAGCTGGAGCCGCAGAAAGAAGTCCGCTGGCGCTGTATAGGCGGTATCGACGAGTGGATAGGAACGGACATCAACTTTCAGCTATCCGAGCAGGACAACCAGACCATTGTGATGTTTAGTCACAGAAACTGGCGCGCGGAATCCGAGTTTACTGCTCACTGCAGCACCAAGTGGGCGACATTTCTGTTGAGCCTGCGCGAGTATCTGGAAACTGGAACAGGCAGGCCGGCGCCAAACGACCAGCCAGTCGATAACTGGGATTGATATCCGCGTTCACTTCCCGGCCGGGGCTGGCGATAGCAACTTCGCGGTCCGCGTAGCGGCGCCTTTTTCGTGCTGTTGAACGGATTGCCCGGAATGCGGTCGCTGCCCGCCGGTAATGTATAACGGGACGTTGCAGTGTCTATCTATGCCGCGCCGAAGTCAGTATGATTGCGCGGCATTGAATAGCAGCAGAGGCGGCGTATGCCCTGCACTCCCGGCCTGCGCTGGGGGGGGACGGGAATTTCCAGGGTATTGTCGTATTTTTCAACGGAGTTTTGCTTGAGCATCCATCGCTATGTTGCGGAAGTCCGCGGCTTGCGGCAACCGGCCAGCGTTGTTAGCACGCCCGCGAGCCTTTCCAACTTGCGTTTGGCGAGTTTGCGTCGCGCCGCGTGTGCGTCTGTCGGACGCGGATCAGGTAGTTTGGGCAGGTCAACTTGAAACAATCACAAACCAGCATCATCACCGAGGATGGCCGCGTCTATTTCGATATGACGGGGCCGGACAATCCGTGTTCAACTTGCGGTGCATGCTGCCGTCATTTTCGAGTTTCGTTCTATCACGGCGAACTGGATACCCAACCGGGCGGTTTCGTACCCGCTGAACTGTGTACGCAGATCACTCCGTTTCGCGCCTGCATGAAGGGCACCGAGGCGGGCAGTGGACGTTGTGTTGCGCTTGGTGAGGATATGCGCTGCGGCATTTACGCGCAGCGTCCGTCAGTGTGTCGCGAGTTTCCGGTATTCATGCCGGACGGCACGATGAACCCCGAGTGCGTGAGGCTGAGAAAATTGCTCGGCATTGGACAAGAGGCGGCCTGACACCGACTTGTCCCTGACGGCCGGTTACAGTTTTCGTGGCAGGTGGCGACACTCGCCCTTGGTGCGCGCACCTGAAA
>JBARHR010000283.1:0-2738 GCA_049799335.1 Gallionella sp.
CCTCCCTCACCTTGTTTGACAAATTCCTGCAGTTCTGCCGAATGCTGACTGATATGCTCTTTCATTTTTTCAATACGAGATTCCGTCGCAACGAATTCATTCGCTAATAGTGCCACCTCGCTATCCATGATGTATTCGACACGGCTATGACTATTCCGCTCGAAACCGCTGGCCCAGCTTACTAGCGTCGTCAGTGCGACAGCGAACAAGACACTGGGAAGTTTGGGCGTATACCGCTTCATGAGGATAATGATCACGAACGCTGCCAGGCCCATTGCAAGCGTGGGCAGATGTGTCTCACCGACTTGTTCAAGCATACGCCACACATCCTGCAAAAAGTGCTCACTTCGCCCCATGGAAATTCCAAAAAGCTTATTGAGTTGCGACAGGCCGATGATGATCGCTGCGGCGTTGGTAAAACCGACAATCACCGGATGTGAAAGAAAACTGACCACCACGCCAAGTTTGAATATGCCCAGAACCAGTTGAAAAACTCCGATCATCAGTGCGAGCAGAATTGCGAGGGCGACGAAACGCTCAGACCCGGATGCGGCAAGAGGAGCAAGCGTGGAAGCAGTCAATAGAGATACAACGGCAACTGGACCGGTCGCGAGTTGGGCCGACGATCCCCACAGGGCAGCAACCATACCAGGCAGAAATGCGGCGTATAACCCGTAATATGCGGGTAAGCCGGCGAGTTGCGCATACGCCATGGATTGCGGAATCAGGACGAGCGCAACTGTAAGTCCCGCAACCAGATCTGCCCTAATAGTGTCGGCACGCAACGGCCACCAAGAAAGAAAAGGCAACAAGTTTCTGGCGGATAGGCTCACAGTTATCTGGGTTCGCCGTTAGGCAAAGCGATGTGACACTCGGCAAATATTCGTGCCTTGCACGTCCGACATATTTCCGAATCAAGAGTGGCATACACCGGCTTGATCCAGTTTGATCTTGCAGGAAAGAATCCTCCCGCACCGATACCATCGAGTTTGTCTGACTTGCGCAAGAACTTATAGATTGAATCCTTGCATCGATAGAAGTAGAGACCGCCTCCCAATTTCCGTCTGCGCCTTGCTTCCTGCGCCAGCATCTCAGCGCCTGCAACATCGACAAAATTAATCCCGCTTGCGATTATCATCACAGTCTTCTGGCGGGGGTTGTTCTCGTCGATTTGCAATAGGCCATTCTGAACGTAATCTACTGCGCCAAAGAAGATGGAACCGTTGATACGGATAATGCGGAACTGAGGACATTCCTTATGGCCGCGTGCATCTATGAAGTGATATGCCCCTTCTTCTTGCGCCGGTACCGACGGTTCTATGACAGGTCGCGATACCCGGTACAGATACAATATCAGCGACAACAGTATGCCAAAGAACAAACCCTTCTCAAGATTTACCAGTGTACCGATTAGTGTGACGCCCAGAGTTATCGTTTCAGCGCGACTAGTTCGCACAATGGAAACGATGTGATGAAAATCGATCAACCCCCACGCAACAAGAAACAATATTCCGGCCATCGCTGCGGTGGGTAAGAATGAGGCGAGCGGCGCAATAAGCAGTAAGATAAACATCAGGAATATTGAAGCGTACACCGTGGCCAATGGCGTCTGTGCACCCGCGGAATAGTTGACCCCACTGCGATTGAACGAACCGCATGATGCGTAGCTGGAAAAAAAACTGCCAATCACATTTGACAGTCCCTGCCCGATAAACTCCTGATTCCCGTCTATTCGCTGTTCGGACTTGACCGCAATAGCACGCGATATTGAGACCGCTTCGGTAAGTGCAAGCATGGTGACAACCAATGCTGGGAACAGGACTTTGTCAACGGTTTCATGGGAAAAGTCCGGCAATACAAATGGTGGCAAATGCGATGGCAACGCGCCTACCGTTTTGATCAGCGTGTTTTCTATTCCAACCTCGAGATTCAATAAATATGCAACCACACTACCAGTCACCATCGCCACGATCATGTAAGGTAACTTCGGCAGGTAGCGCTTTGCCAAGATGCCGGTTGCCAGCGTAATCATTCCGACCAGGGTCACGTATGGATTGATATTACCAGCCTGCGCAATCGTTTGTTCTATGACCTCGTGCACATGCGCACCGCGAGCGATATTTATACCAAGAAAATTCTTGACCTGACTGGCCGCGATAAGAATAGCAGCCCCTGCAGTAAACCCTATCACCACTGTATGTGATATGAAATTGACTAGCACGCCCATCCGCGCCACCCCCAGAATCAACTGGAAAAGTCCGGTCAGAAATGTAAGCGTCAGCACCATGCTGATAAATTCTGGCGAACCGGGAACGGCGAACGGACTGATAGCGGCAAACACTGCGATTGAAATCGCGGTTGTCGGACCCGAAACAAGGTGCCAACTCGACCCAAATAGCGCGGCGATGATGGCCGGTACCATGGCGGCATATAGTCCATACTCGGGAGGCATGCCGGCAATAGTCGCGAAGGCTACTCCTTGAGGCAACACGATCAAGGCACCGGTAAACCCAGCTATTAAATCGGCTTTACCGGAAGTCTTGTCCACTTTATGCCGCCACAGCATGAACGGAAAGAGACGATAAAACCAATATTTTCTAGAACGACTAGGCATCAGGCTTGTGTGTTTAACCTATGGTTTGGTAGTACAAATTCTGTGGGTGATTGGCCTGTGCAAAAAAGTACCAGCGCTCCGCCAACAGTCCAACGTATTGAAGCAAAAATGCGATGCCCAGCAG
>JBARHR010000284.1:0-4250 GCA_049799335.1 Gallionella sp.
TGCTGGAGTAGCTCAGTTGGTAGAGCAACGCACTCGTAACGCGTAGGTCGGAGGTTCGATTCCTCTCTCCAGCACCATCGACATTCAGGTGTGATCGCTGATCTTTCGATCAATATGCTGACTCTATATCCTGAGGAATACACATGAAGCATTCTCCGCCTCACGGGATTTCGCTCCGCAAGTATTTCTGGATTGTTGCTGGATTCGTCTTTTTCGTCGCCGCTCTCTGGTATTTTTTTCGTCCGACTCCGATACCGGTATCACTCACCAAGGTCGAGCGCGGGACAGTGGAAGCAACTATCAGCAACACCCGCGCCGGGACCGTCAAGGCGTGTCGCCGCGCGAAACTTGCCGCGCCGGCGGGTGGGCAGATATCCCGTTTGCTGGTAATGAAGGGGCAGCGGGTAAAGCGTGACCAAGTATTGCTGGAGTTGTGGAACAATGACATGCGGGCGCAGGAGCAGTTGGCGCTACAACAACTGGATACCGCCCGGACCGAGGCGCACCAGGCATGTCTGCAGGCGGATTTGGCCGAGAAGGAGGCAATCCGTTCGAACCAACTCAGGGAGAGCGGCTTCATTTCCGCGGAAGGTCTGGATCAGCGGAACTCGGCTGCCAAAGTCAGTCGCGCCGGTTGCGAGGCCGCGCAAAGTCAGGGTGAACAAAGCAAATCGCGCGTTGCCGTGGCACGAGCCAGCCTGCAGCGACTGATTTTGCGGGCACCTTTTGACGGTATTGTCGCCGATATCAGCGGCGAACTGGGGGAATACGCAACGCCTTCTCCGCCGGGCATTTTGACGCTGCCCGCAATCGATCTAATTGATGACAGTTGTCTGTATGTCAGCGCGCCCATCGACGAAGTGGATGCGGCCAAGCTGAAGATCGGGCAATTGAGTCGCATAACGCTGGATGCGATCAAGGGGCAGACGTTCGTTGGCAAGGTCAGACGCATCGCGCCTTACGTGCTGGAACTGGAAAAACAGGCACGTACTGTGGAAGTGGAAGTGGAGTTCGTCAATGCCGCCAAGAGTGAGAATTTTCTGGTTGGCTACAGTGCCGACGTAGAGATCATTCACGAAACGCGCAGCAATGTGTTGCGGATACCAATGCAAACCCTGCTGGAACGGAATCGCGTGCTGCTGCTCGCCAGCGATGGCGTACTGCAAGAACGCGCGGTGAAAATCGGCTTGTCAAACTGGGAGTACGCAGAGATTACCGATGGGTTGTCAGAAGGAGACCGCATCGTATCCTCGCAGGATCGCACCGGACTAACGACAGGCGTACGCGTGATTCCGGAAACGCCACAACAAGCGAAATGATCGAGCTGAAAAACGTCGTCCGAACTTTTGACGTCGGCGACCAGCGTGTTACCGCAATTCGCGATATCAATTTTCGTTTGGGTGCCGGCGAATACCTGTCAATTATGGGACCGTCCGGTTCAGGCAAGTCGACACTGTTGAATCTGATGGGGCTGCTGGACAAGCCGACCGCAGGAACCTTTCTTCTCGACGGGGGCAATGTCTCCGATCTGGACGACGATCAGCAAGCGCGTGTTCGCAGCGAAAAGATCGGCTTCGTTTTCCAGTCGTTTCATTTGGTACCGCGTCTAACGGCGGCGATGAACGTTGAGTTGCCATTGATACTTTCGGGTATGCCCGTTGAACAGCGCAAAGAGCGTGTGCGGCAGTTGCTTGAAAGTTATGGATTGTCAGACCGCGCGGACCACAGACCTGACCAACTTTCCGGTGGGCAATGCCAGCGCGTCGCCATTGCCCGCGCGACTGCGATGCATCCTTCGCTGCTGTTGGCAGACGAGCCAACCGGAAATCTCGACCGCAAAACCGGCCGGGAAGTGTTGCGCTTGCTGGAACAGCTGATTGAGCAGGGTATTACGCTGGTGGTCGTTACACATGATGCGGAAATCGGCGCACGAGCGAAACGTCAGATGCACATGCTGGACGGGCGCATCGACAGTGACGAACTGGTCGCGACATGAAACTCGGTGACGTACTTCTGTTTGCAACCGGCAGCCTGCGCGGCAGTCCGACCCGCACGCTGCTGATGATGCTGGCGATGTCCATTGGTGTGGCGGCGGTAGTGGTGCTCACCGCGTTGGGTGAGGGCGCGCGTCGTTATGTAGTCAACCAGTTCGCTTCGTTGGGATCCAACCTCGTGATCGTGTTGCCGGGTCGGACGGAAACCGCTGGCGTCGGACCGGGCATGCTGCTGGGCCAGATACCGCGTGAAATCAGTCTGGATGATGCCGAGGCGATATTGCACAGCCCATCGGTTAGGCGGATAGCACCGCTCACCGTCGGCACTGCCGCTTTGTCCCGTGATGCGCTGAACCGCGAGGTTGTGGTACTGGGTTCTACGTCCGACCTGCTGGAAGTTCGTCAGATGCATCTGGGTGTCGGCAAATTCCTGCCGGCCGGCGATATTCATCAGGCAGCATCCGTTTGCGTACTCGGCAACAAGCTCAAGCGCGAACTGTTTGGCGCCAACTCCGCCATTGGGCAATGGGTGCGGCTCGGTGACCGGCGCTTTCGGGTGATCGGTGTGATGTCGAGCCAGGGCGAATCCATGGGATTCAATACCGATGAAATTGTCATCGTACCGGTTGCGTCGGCACATCAACTATTCAATATCTCCGGGCTGTTTCGTATCCTGATAGAGGCGAAAAATCGGGACGTTATCGACGCGACCAAGCGGGATGCGGAACAGACACTGTTCCAGCGACACAACGGTGAGAAGGATGTGACCGTAATTACGCAGGACGCGGTACTCGCCACTTTTGATCGCATACTAACTGCACTGACTGTTGCGGTTGGGGCAATTGCCGCCATCAGCCTGGCCGTCGCAGGGGTGTTGATCATGAACGTGATGTTGATTGCGGTAGCGCAACGCGTCAAGGAGATCGGATTGATGAAGGCGTTGGGCGCGCCCGCAAGACAGATCCGTATGCTGTTCTTTGCCGAGGCGGCGCTGCTTTCTGTGATAGGTAGTGTCGCGGGTCTGATGCTTGGTTATGCCGGAAGCGCAGTGATCGGGACGGTTTATCCGAATTTCCCGGTATCGCCCCCGTGGTGGGCGGTGATTGCAGCCTGCATTACCTCGTTGGCAGCAGGAATCTCGTTCAGTGTATGGCCCGCCAGGCGAGCGGCAAAGCTGGATCCAGTCGCGGCGCTGGCCGGCCGTTAACTTACCGGAAAATTGCCGTGCTTTTTTCTGATCTCGTCAAACTGACCACGTCCAGCTTTGCCAGCTATCGGATGCGCAGCTTTCTTACCGGGTTAGGTATCGCCATCGGCATTGCGGCCGTCATCCTGCTTACCTCGATAGGCGAAGGTTTGCATCGATTCGTCCTGACGGAATTTTCGCAATTTGGCACCAACCTGATCACCGTTCAGCCTGGAAAGACGCAGACGCAGGGTACCAGTATCGGCGTGATCGGATCGGTGCGGCCGTTGTCGCTTGATGATGCGCTCGCACTGCGACATCTACCCTTTGTCGACAGTGTGAATCCGGGATTGATGGGCAATGCAGAATTGCGTGCTAACGGCAAAACGCGTCGCACCACGGTATTCGGTGAGGGGCGTGACTTCTCCGGCGCGTTCAGCATGAGTGTGCAAAATGGCAGTTTCTGGCCGGACGAGGATGCTGAACAGGCGCGCGCAGTTGCGGTGCTCGGCGCTAAGACGGTGAAGGAGTTGTTCGCGGGGGAGAACCCGCTCGGTGCATACGTGCATATCGGTGGACAGCGGTATCGGGTCATCGGTGTAATGGAGCCCAAAGGCCAGATACTCGGACTGGATATGGACGATGCGGTGTTTGTTCCGGCGGCACGAGCAATGGAGTTGTTCAACCGACCGGGGTTGATGGAAATTAATGTGAGCTACCGCCCCGGTGCGGATGTCGAAGAAGTGAAACGCCTGATCACTAATCGCCTGAAAGAGCGCCACGGCAATGTGGACTTCACCTTGATATCTCAGGAACAGGCGCTCGAGGTATTGAGTTCGGTGTTAGGCGTAATTACCTTCGCGGTTGGAGCGTTGGGTGGTATTTCCCTGCTGGTGGGCGCAGTGGGTATTTTAACGATCATGACCATGGCAGTTACCGAGCGAACCGCCGAGATCGGATTGTTGCGGGCCATCGGGGCACGCGAACGGCAGGTACTGGCCCTGTTCCTGGGCGAGGCGATGATACTTTCCGCCTTGGGTGGCACGTTGGGGTTGTTGACGGGGATAGGC
>JBARHR010000285.1:0-1627 GCA_049799335.1 Gallionella sp.
AGGCCCGACCGGAATGTTGTGCCACACCCAGGCGTTGTCTTCGAGGCAATCCTTCAGTCGTTCGGCAAGACGCAGTTCGCCGCGAGCATCAAAGCGGGCAGCGCCGAGGGTGGGGATCAGGGTGGCCATGGGGTGGGGTTAGCGTGACAGCAATTTACGGTTTGTGCGGCTTTGATCGGACAATCAGCCTGAGCCGTTCAAGCAACAACTGCACTCGCTCGGCAAGTGATTCATCCGGGAAAATCATTCCGTGCAGGGCATCCGTAAATTTTGGCATTGCCAGCAATTCGTCGAACTTTCCCGCCAAATAGCGCCGCAATTCAACTGGACTGGCGGTGATTTCCTTAAGAATCTCCGACCTGCCATCCAGCACATTCACAATATCTTCCAGATCGTGACTACCCAGCAAATCGGCTTGCCCGCGATCCGCAAACGCCTCGAATTTTGTTGCAATAAATACCGGGGCGGCAATCAGGCGTATTGTTGTCCGGCTAGGCAGTGCAACAACTTGCGCCGATTTCATCGCCAGCGGATACCAGCGATTGGCAAAGCCCAGAATGCGGGTATCCGCAGGCATCAAGTCCACCTCAAGATTGCCGAAGCGCCAGCGGCAGATCGGCGCATCTTCCGAAAGATCGCGCTTGAAACCCAGCTTGGAAAACTCATTTTCCAGCCGGTGATAGGCGGTCAATGCGGTGACTCGCGCTACAAGATCCACATCGTATGTCACCCGCGAAGGCGCAGCAGCCGCATCGGTCAGCAACAAATCCACCGCACAGCCGCCCACAAACACCAGTTGCTCGCGCAACCCCCCGAGAGCCTGCGCTATCACCTCCACCTTGGGCAGATTCGGATATTGTGGTTTCACTGAAAAAACGCATCCAACAATTTTTGCGCAGCGTTGCGCTCGCGCGCCTGTCCGCTGCGTAGAGCATCAAACAGGGCCAGAAGGGCATACAACTTTTCATCCTTGAGCGCCGCTGCCGGAACCGAAGGATATAAAGGCACGAGGCTTACACCGCGCACCGCACCCTTGGGATGCGGCCAGACTGGAGCTGGATCGGCAGATGGCGCAATCAACGCATTCAAAGGCGCCGCCGCATATCCAGTCGGCACACCGCGCGCCAGCGAACCCCAGACCGGAGGGAAAACATACTTGGCGCCATACAACAGGAATTCTCGCAATTGCGTCCTCAACACCACCGGGCGTCGATCCTGAAACATCGCCAGTTGTGCTACCGCCGCACGTTTCAATGCGCCATGCACCGCCGACACCGCCAATCCCGTCTGCTCCGCCAATTCCGGATAACCGACACTCCCTCCGCCACGGCTCAACAAGGCCAGCAGGACATATAAATCCTGCGGCTTAAGTACAGTTTGCTTATTGCTTATTTTCATCGCGTTCTTTATTCTTGAAATGAGAATGGCGAGATGGATGGTAATGGCGATAGGGCTATCAAGTCAATATTCTTGTTTCAAGAATGCGGAAAGCGTGTTAGGCGAAAGGCCCGACCGGAATGTTGTGCCACACCCAGGCGTTGTCTTCGAGGCAATCCTTCAGTCGTTCGGCAAGACGCAGTTCGCCGCGAGCATCAAAGCGGGCAGCGCCGAGGGTGGGGATCAGGGT
>JBARHR010000286.1:0-9130 GCA_049799335.1 Gallionella sp.
GAATTCTTCATGGTCAAAATCGAAAACCTCAATTTCGAAAACTCTTACAAACACCTGCCAGATAGCTTTTATAGCCGCATTGACCCGACCCCGTTGCCAGAACCTTATCTGGTCAGTTTCAACGAAAATGCAGCACACCTGATTGATCTCGATTGTAATGAGGTTTCACGAGACGACTTCGCAAATTACTTTGTCGGCAACCTGCTTGCTCCCGGGGCGGAGCCATTGTCCATGCTCTACGCAGGTCACCAGTTTGGACGCTTTGTTCCGCAGCTGGGAGACGGTCGCGCGATCTTGCTGGGCGAAATCCGGAGCAATACTGGAGAACTCTGGGATCTACAGCTGAAGGGGGCAGGCATCACCCCTTATTCACGGCAAGGCGATGGGCGTGCGGTGCTACGCTCCAGCATCCGCGAGTACCTGTGCTCCGAAGCCGTACATGCGTTAGGCATTCCGACTAGCCGTGCGCTATGCATTGTTGGCAGCGACGAAGAGGTATATCGCGAGCGCATCGAATCGGCGGCCGTGGTCACCAGACTATCGTCCTCGCATGTGCGTTTCGGCACTTTTGAAGTGTTCTACCACCGCAAGCAGTATGAACAGATATCGACGTTGACTGACTATGTTATTGACCGACACTTCCCGCATCTTGCCGAAGAACCTGGCAGATACCTGATGTTTCTCTCAGAAGTGACCGAACGCACGGCCAAACTAATGGCGCAATGGCAATCCGTGGGTTTCTCGCACGGCGTAATGAACACGGACAATATGTCAATAATCGGACTTACTATCGATTACGGTCCGTTCGGCTTCATGGAAACGTTTGATCCGGGCTACATTTGCAACCATTCGGACCCGGATGGGCGCTATGCCTATGACCAGCAACCACAGGTCGGTCTCTGGAATCTTGCGTGCCTGGCGCGTGCCTTGTCGCCACTTATTTCAGCGGAACAGTCGAATACCATACTGAACGCATACGCGCCGTCCTACCATCAACACTATGCTGACTTGATGGGTGCGAAACTTGGATTGATCGATGCAACCCCGGATGATATGCAGTTGGTCGCATCGCTTTTGCAGATGATGCACGCCGGTCAAATCGATTACACCAATTCGTTTCGTCAACTGGGCAATTTCAGCACCGTTAACGATGTGTTGAACAATCCACTGCGAAATCAGTTCGTCGACAGCTCGGCCTTTGATACATGGGCAACGTCATACAAGGCACGGTTGCAACAGCAAGCCGGTAGTGACAGCGCGCGGAAAGCGCGCATGGATCGCATCAATCCAAAATACATATTGCGGAACTATCTGGCGCAAAATGCGATTCAGCGCGCGGAACAAGAAAGGGATTTTTCCGAGGTAGACCGTTTGTTAAAGCTGCTTAGCCATCCGTTTGATGAACAACCTGAAATGAACGATTATGCCGCTACGCCGCCTGACTGGGCGCAAAACATCGAAGTAAGTTGCTCTTCCTGAATACATGTCTGGTCGCTATCAGCACGAAAACAATTATTCCTGCCGACGTACCAATAGTGCAGCGACCTGTTTGGCGGGTTTGCTGGATGGCTTCTCCGGCTGCTTGATTGGACCTGCGCTGGCACTTGGTTCATAAGGTTTATCGAACCAGGAGTCATGACTGGGTTTCCTTGCTGCAACAACTCCAAGTGCGTGCCTTTTGCGCTCGTGATATTCGCCACGCGCTGGCCGTTGCGCTTTCGCAGCAGGTGGTATAGCTGCCGTTACCTTTTCAATTTCGCACTTGATCAACTTCTCGATTTCCTTGAGGTATTTTTCCTCTTCAGGCGAAACCAGTGAAATTGCCGTACCTGATGCACCTGCCCTGCCGGTGCGACCAATGCGATGGACATAGTCTTCGGGGGCGTGCGGTATTTCGTAGTTAATCACCATCGGTAGTTGGTCTATGTCCAATCCGCGCGCCGCAACGTCTGTACCGATCAGCACAGTTACGCTGCCCTGCTTGAATGCCTCAAGCGCCTGCTCCCTTTCAAGTTGGCTTTTGTCGCCATGTATCGCGTCAGCTGCGACACCGTCTCTCTGCAACAATTTTGCCAACCGTCCTGCAGCCAGCTTTGTCTTGGTAAACACCAGCACTTGCGTTGCGTCGCTGCCACGTAATAATTCCGCGAGAATCAGATGCTTATCCGCCTGTTCGACCAGATATACTTTTTGTGTAACATTTTCAGCGGTCGCGTTGCTGCGCGCCACTTCGATCAACTTCGGATGCGTCAGAAACTCGGCAGATAGCTTCTTGATTTCGGTCGAGAACGTTGCGGAAAACATCAGGTTCTGGCGCTGTTTCGGCAATAGCGCCAAAATGCGCTTCAAGTCCGGCATGAAGCCCATGTCCAGCATACGGTCAGCCTCATCCAGCACCAGCATCTGCACCTGATTCAGCTGCACCGTCTTCATCTCGACATGATCCAGCAATCGTCCCGGAGTTGCGACCAGCAACTCCACTCCTGTCTTAAGATGCGGCGTCTGCGTCTTTATGTCCACACCGCCATACACCACCAGCGACCGCAATTTGCTGTACTTGGCGTAGGCCTTCACGCTGGCTTCAACCTGGATAGCAAGCTCGCGCGTAGGCACCAAAATCAGCGCGCGAACCGGGTGACGCGCGGGGGAAGTGCTGGTACTGGCAAACGGCAACATTTTTTGCAGCATCGGCAACACAAAGGCGGCGGTTTTGCCGGTACCTGTTTGTGCACCCGCCATCAAGTCCCGGCCTTCCAGCACCAGCGGAATCGCTTCTGCCTGAATCGGGGTTGGTGTCTTGTATCCTGACTCATCCAGCGCCTTGAGTATTTCCGGCGCCAACTTTAACTCTTCAAAACTAATTGTACTCAATGTTCACATCTCTTCATTAATCGTAGGTCCATTCCTAGTGGACCATTATACGCCACCACTCGGACCACACCATATTTGGGGCCATCTAATTGATAAAACGTGCTCTTTCTGAACAAGAGTGGGAACTTCACACCGGTAAAAAATCGGCACACACACGTTCCGAAGTTGCGGCATTTATACCGCCAATTTTGGCAAAGTCGGGCCAATTCTCAAGCGCAGCTCGTACATCCGCAAGAATATCAAGGGGACGCCGCACCCCGAAACGGTCCGCGTCAACAAGCAAATCTTCCCGGTTGATGCTGGAAAACTTGCCGTTGACCGACATCAGATGCTGGTATGTCCACTCGCCGTCAGGGTTGTAAGCGTGGGTTACATCATATGCCGGTGCAAACTCCCATTCGCCGTCCTGCTTGAGTCGAAAAGCAAAATTTTTGGTGTGGTCGTCACAGTTCCGCGCCATAACATTGAAAGCCATGCGCCGATACGCCTGACCCATCGACTCATCCCCCAGTTTGAGTCTGGAGATCACCATAAATAGCTGGCCGTATGCATGGGTTGCGCGCTGTTTGTAATCCAGATGATCCATCGCGCACAACGACTGAATATGATAGCGTTTATTCTGATCACGATCGAAGCGTCGGGTCATGAAGTGGGCGCGGCCATTTTCTTCAAGTAGTCGACTGTCACTCATCTTTATACCGGCGGCTTTGGCCATCAAATGATAGGCGTATTCGATGCGCCCATAGTCAGCCCCCGTACCAAGCTCCTTGTCGCTGCCGACACCGTCGAATTTCAACAGCCAATGTTCAAAGCCGGGGGAGACATCGAACTGACCACTGCGTATTTCGCCTGTCGCAGGGTTCCATGCGATCACCGCCTTGGCCCGTGCGCCGCCAGCAGAGGTGCCTACCCGAATAATATTGGCTAATGCTGCCTGCGCAAGAGCATCCCCACTCAGGTCTCCACCTAACACTTCGCGTGCCGCCTCCACCAGCGTATTCATTTGCAATGGCTCGCTGCTTTCGCGGTGCGTGCCTTTGCCGGGGCGAAACTGCAAGGCGCCCATACCGCGCTTTCCCATATAAGCCAGGCGGTCCAGCGTCGTGATCGCATTCTTCGCAACGCCCTTGCTGCTCATCCATGCATCGATCAAGGCGTTTCCGAAATCATCCGGCAACGAGTCCGCCAGCAAGCCTGGCAACCGCATAAAACTGGCTTCCGGTAAATTCGGAAAGGCAAACGTTGCATTGCGGCCGCCGGTCAATGGCATGGTCAAAGGAGCCAGCTCGACGCCCCCGCGCTGCCAGGCGGGGTCATAGGCAAAGACATAGCAGGCCAATCGCGGATCAGGCGCAACAGCCCCTACTGTCTTTCCCCAGATGCGAATCTCGATGACCGGCGTATCCATTACGCGGTCGTTTGACGTGCACGCCGAACCCGCCGGGGTCGCTTTGACTGCCGCAGCAAAGCGAGAGGATCGACGCCGACTTCAGGCACCAACAGGTCCAACCCCTGCAACTGGTCAAGCGCTTTTAACACGCGCAACAACGTCTCGACCGTGGACCCCTTGCCCGACTCCAAGTTGCGCATCGCTTTTTCGGAAATTCCCGCCTTTTCTGCGGTAGTCTGCTGGGTGAAATTTTTTAATAGCCGCAACTGGCGTAAACGTTCGCCGAGCATGACTTGCAGTTCATCCAAAGTATTAAACATATATTGCGCCATCGGTCAATTTACCCCAGTTATCAGCAATAACTCAAGCTAACAGGAACCAAACTACCAATTTATTATACACATAATATGCTAATATTAAAAGGTATATATCTACCATTTAAATGCAATTAGTCGATATAAAAGGTACACATACACCCATTAACGATTATTAATAAGGCATTGATTTGCGCAGTGGATAAATGGAACGTCAGCGGATGTCCGGAGATTCAACAACTCTCGATGCACAAAACCTCAAAGCAGACTCGCCGAGTCGGCGCGCGCAATCAGACGTAATTTACGCGATCGCTTGCTTCACAATTTCCAACAATTTTGCCGGAAACGTCGGCGCAAGCGTCAATGCGGTCTGATGCGCACGTTCGGACATTTTTCGCCACGTCTTGCGCACTATGCTGGTCAATTTCTGGTCACTGTAGTGCGGCGCGAAGGGGACAAAATAGAACTCCAGGAACACCAGACAAATCACGTCTTCAAGTGCCTGACCATCCTGACCCGCAAGCTTGATTCGATCTTTCAAAAGCAGCGTTTTAACCTGCTCGCACACCTGCGTATCATAACCAACCTGTGCCATGATTTCTGCAGCAATGTCGCCGTGCATCTTGGCCAGCGTAGTTCTCCATTTGTTGTAGCCGTCGCGATCCATGGCATAGTCGCTGCGCGGAATCTTCCAGCGGCAAATATGCTGTGCCCGGGTCGCAAGTCTCAGTGTCTCGGAGGCGTCGGGCTGGTACTTTTCCAGCCAAGCAGTCATTCGCTGCGCATAAAGCAGTTCCTTGGGATATTCCTTGCCCGCAAACTTGTCCTTGTTGGGATCTTCCGAGTTTGCTGCGTCAAACCCGGCAATGGCTTCATTGAACTGTGTTGATAGCGTTGTCATGATGTCCGATTCTTGAAAAGGATAAGCATATCAAAAAATCACATCCTCAAGGGATCGAGCAGTGAGGACAAGCCGTTGTGATCCAGCTCATGCATCAGCGCCAGCTGCGCTCCCAACTCACCGGCGGAAATCCCTTGCGCGCAAACCAGTTAAGATAGTTTCCGGGAAGGTCTGCGATCAACCTGCCCCGGTACTTTCCATAAGGCATTACCCGGGACAACAGCAACAATAAGTGTTCTTGCTCCATCACGTCGATCTCAATCCGGCAGTTACTATTTGCAGTTTCACTCAAAAGTTAAGGATAATCGCGGTCCACTTCTTAGTTAATTCGCTTTCCGATGAAACAAATCGCCTTTTGATTTGTCGGTAGCGCAGGCTGGACGTTAACCTTACAATATTTATTAAGGATCACACATGAAGCAAACCGCATTTATCACCGCACTGATTTTGCTTACGCTCGCAGGTTGCGATGCGAAAAAGGTTCAAGAGCCATATATTACGACGACTCCTCAGGCTGAATCCATGCCGCCACTTCCTGCAGGTCACCCCTCTGTAGACGGCAACGACCAGACCAGAACGCTATCCGGCGAAACCGGCACCGAGCAAACGCAAAAGGCCACTGTCATCAGCATCATTAACATACCCGATTTCACCTACCTGGAAGTCAAGCAGAACAACCAGAAGCGCTGGCTGGCAACATCTAGCATCGCAGCAAAAAAGGGTG
This sequence comes from Gallionella sp., assembly GCA_049799335.1. GTDB lineage: Bacteria > Pseudomonadota > Gammaproteobacteria > Burkholderiales > Gallionellaceae > Gallionella. The sequence goes on from JBARHR010000286.1 coordinate 6,201, forward strand.
ATGCGATTCAGTTTGACAACGGCTCTACGATCACCGACTTCCGCAGCAAGAAGCTGAATCGCACCTTCGCCAACATGACTTTCGTCAACAACGCCGCCATCATCACCAAATGACCCGTGCTTAAGCGAACCGTTTATCGATCCGGCTACAGGCAACTAGTCGGAAGCATATCTGATTCGCCGCACAGCCTGACGTTGGCAATTTCCAGTTCTCCACTTTGGTAATATTGCGCATAGGCGGATCGCCCCGATGAAAATACTGATCTGTGGTGCAACGGGATTTGTCGGTAGACACCTGACCGCATATCTGCGGAATGCGGGTCATGATGTGACGCGCGCAATACGCCATCCTGCCATGACCGACGACATCGCAGTCGATTTCAGTAAAGACACCGCAAAGAGCGTCTGGGTGCCACGCCTGAAGGGATACGACGCAGTCATCAATGCAGTAGGACTGTTGCGCGACAGTACCGACAACCCGATGCGGAATTCACACGCAGATACACCGGCAGCATTGTTTTCAGCAGCTGTCGAAGCCGGCGTCGGACGGATTATTCACCTCTCTGCACTGGGTGTAGACAGCGGCATTGACACCACTTATTTCTCAACAAAGCTACTCGCAGAAAGGTCCCTGCAGGCATTACCACCACAAGTTCGCTGGTTGTGCCTGCGACCGTCGGTAATTTACGGTGACGACGGCGCCAGCGCCAAAATGTTCCGTGCACAGGCAAGATTACCGCTGCACATTTTGCTCGCTGGTGGACGACAGACATTGCAACCGGTGCATATCGATGACGTCAGTGCCGCGGTCGAACGGTGGCTATCCGACTCGAAATCCGGGAGCCAGATTGTCGCGGCAGCGGGTGCCGAAGCAACCACCATGCGCGGTATGCTGGATAGCTATCGTCAACAACTGGGACACGGATCCGCGCTGCACATATCAATGCCATCACTGTTGACATCGGTGGCGGCTCGCATCGGTGACCATCTTCCGGCCAGTCCGCTTTGCAGCGATACGCTAAAAATGCTCACAGCCGGCAGCATCGCCGATAGCACCGCTTTCAGCGAGTTGCTGGGGCACCCGCCACAAAGTTACCGCGAATTCCTCAAATGCGGTCGAGCGACGCTTGCGACGGCGAAATGACAATCCAGTCCTGACGAGTTACGCCGATTGCAGCGAATGCGCTCACACCAACCGGCGATACGCGAACACACGTACACTACAAACTCGCTTTTCAGTTCATAGGCAATGAGTCGTAGAGCGCGGCTCTCCAAACATAGATTCAATCAACGGTTACCGCTCCACCGAACCGCAAGTCAACAAAGTGGCCATTGGAAATAGTATTCCGAGGATTCTACGGCGCTAGTTCAAGCATAGGACTTCCCATCATTTGCACATGAAGCCGGATCGCACACGCCAACTGATAGCCCAAGAGGAATTTCTGACCGCCTATATACACGCGTATATTATAGTGACATTTACCTGATAGATACTATTTTTTGCGCGTTGAATGCATAAGAAATTCATTATGAATATTAAAATAAAATAGCAATTGACACCTTAATTTTACTCGTGTAAATTTATATTTGTGATTGTGTAAATGACCGCCGTAACTAACCTCGCGCAGGGAAACACGATCACTTCGTCTTGCATCAATGCCGTTTGCACAATAAAGCTATCTTCGCGTCGTCGTTAATTTTCACTTTCGTTACAAATATATTTTGAAAGTGCAAATAACGAAACAATTTAACAACCATAAACGGGAAGGACCAAAAACATGAACTCTACAAAGAATGGACTAAAGCTCGCTATCGCGCTCGGATTCGCAGTCACCACTTTCGCAGCAGGTGCCGCGGAAGTTGAAGTGTTGCATTGGTGGACGTCAGGCGGCGAAGCAAAATCGGTTGCAGAATTAAAAAAACTTATGGAGGCCAAGGGCGACACTTGGAAAGACTTTGCAGTCTCCGGTGGCGGTGGCGAAAACGCCATGACCGTCCTTAAATCTCGCGTCGTATCGGGCAATCCTCCGACAGCCGCTCAAATCAAAGGTCCTTCAATTCAGGAATGGGGCAACGAGGGCGTTCTCGCCAATCTTTCCACTACTGCGCAAGCTGGCAAATGGGACAAATTGCTGCCACCCGTAGTCAGTAATGTAATGAAGTACAAGGGGAATTATGTTGCCGTCCCGGTGAATGTGCATCGCGTGAACTGGATGTGGGTAAACCCCGCCGTGTTCAAGAAAGCCGGTGCTGAAGTGCCTAAGACCTGGGCTGAATTTCCCGCTGCTGCAGAAAAACTGGAAAAAGCCGGCTTCATCGCAGTGGCGCACGGTGGACAACCCTGGCAGGACTTCACGATATTCGAATCCGTGGTACTTGGCGTAGGGGGCGCCGATTTCTATGAGAAAGCGCTGGTCAAACTTGATCCGGTCGCGCTTAAGAGTGCCACCATGATCAAAGCGTTTGATACATTCCGCGATGTACGCAAACACGTCGACAAGGACTTCTCCGGTCGCGACTGGAATCTGGCAACACAACTGGTCATTCAAGGCAAAGCGGGCATGCAATTCATGGGTGACTGGGCCAAAGGCGAGTTTACCGCTGCTGGAAAGAAGCCTGGAACGGATTATCTATGCGTAGATGCGCCCGGTACCGCGGGCGATTTCACCTTCAACATCGACAGCTTTGTAATGTTCAAACAGGAATCACCCGAAGCAAAGAAAGGACAGGAAGACCTTGCCAACGCGATCATGAGTCCTGAATTTCAGGAAGTGTTCAACTTAAACAAAGGTTCTATACCGGCCCGATTGGACGTGAAGATGGACAAGTTTGACGATTGCGCAAAGAAGTCCAATGCTGACTTTGTATCTTCGTCCAAGAAGGGTACACTGGTTCCGAGTATTGCTCACCAGATGGCCGTCCCCGCTGCAA
>JBARHR010000287.1:0-2054 GCA_049799335.1 Gallionella sp.
ATCTTGCACGGTCGCGGGCATTCTATGAACAACTGCTTTGTCTGAAGGTGGATCCCGAGCGCCCCGCGATGAGTTATCAGGGAGTGTGGTATGACGTTACAGATAAGCAGCAGATCCATCTGATGTTGTTGCCCGACCCTGAATCCGGATTGGTGCGTCCTGCACACGGCGGACGGGACCGGCATGTGGCGCTGGCCGTATCGGATTTGGCGGACTTGATCGCGCGACTGGATCAGGCGGGGGTTGCCTATACCACCAGTCAGTCGGGACGCCGCGCGTTATTTTGCCGCGATCCCGATAACAACGCGCTCGAATTTATCGAAACCGGCCCATGACGGTTTCACATTTCAATCATCCCAATCCGGGTAATTCGGAATCGAGACGGTATCATTGTCGTAGTTGCCCTTCGCAGCCTGGGTGTGGCACTTGTCGCAAAAACTCAGCGATTTGACGTCGCTGTTACCTTTGATCATCTTTTCGGGAATTTCACGGTGCTTGCGTTTGATATAACGTAACTCGGTAATACGCAGCGGTGTTGGATCCTGCGCTGAAGTAGCGGCAATTTTTCGCGAGCGCTTGTAGTAGGATTTGTCGGCCGCGTTATCCATCGCGTAGTCGCGAATGACCTTCAGCGTGTTTGCGTCGATCTCGGCGTTGTCGCCGAAGTGATCGTGCAACGCTTTGGCATTGAGCAATTTGTCCCAGGATTTTGCAGGCAGCAATCCGGGCTGATAGGCGAAATGACAGTCTCTGCACTCTTCCTCATAGGTTTTGTTGTCTATGGGTTTCACTTCTTTGGCGCGACTGAAGTCAAACAACCAGGAAAGAAAGTCTTCGTCGGCGTGCGCATGGTTTCCTGTCAACAGGAGCGCAACAGTCGCCAGAGTTGAAAATTTCAATTTCGATGACATTGTCTTCTCCATTACCAGGTCAGTTTGATGGCTACTGCCATGGCAACACCACCGAGCTCGGCGATGACCGCGTGGCTGGTTTGGGTCGACGAGTTCGCAGATTTGTGTATCGCGAATAACATCATCAGCGCGCCGGTTGTGCCGAGCAGCATGTGCTGATTGTCCGGATCGGTAATCCCGTCCTCGATATAAAAATCGTCCCAGTGAACCAGCAATCCGGTAGTCAGGGTGGCTACCGCCAGCGCAGCAGTGGTTCTTGCAAGTCGTGTGTGTGTGGTCCCGCTGGTCTGACGGGGTGTTGTGGTGCAGTTGGTTTCACAACCGTCATCGGGAGCCGCCATTGCGGTCAAGCCGGCGAATAGCACCGTGCCAAGTCCGAGAAATTTGTGTGCGTTGCTGCCGGTAAACAGGGGCGGCTGAAATTCACGTGTTGACGGTCCTGAAGCAGCGGTTTTGCCGTTAACCACGGTTCCTTCACTTAATGCCAGCAAATAAGGTTGGCTATTGCCGAGCCTGAGATCATTTTGATTTGTCCCGGCATTTCTAGTGTAGATACTGGTTAGTGAGGGCAACTCGCCGGGGGTGATCGTAGTCGCGGCCTCGGCAATTTGCGCAATGGCCGCCATAAGCAGTGCGATAAAGGCAAAAATAATCGATGAGTTCAATTTCATGGGTCGCTCCGGACTGGCTTTTGAGTTGGTTGCTATTTGATGGATAGCAGGTAGGCAAGCAAATCACCCTTTTCCTGTGGCGAGCAGAGGCGATCAAGCACGTCGTTGCAGTTGCGCTTGAACCACTTCTCTACTTTCGCCATGTCGGTAAAGCGTTCAGTATTGGCCGATGGCGCAATGGGCTTGATGGACTTGTCGGTTTTGGCATGTTTGCCCTGTGCGGCAGGATTGTCGGTATGACAGGTCGAGCAACTCCAGTCTCCACCGTGTTTGGTTTTGTAAAACGTTGCGCCGCGCGTCGCCGAAAAACCCCTGAAGCTTGAGTCTCCTTTGGCGCTGGTCTCGAAAGCAGCCAGAACTTCAAGTGGTGTTTCGGCGCGGGCGCTTTGTAATCCAACGGGAAATTTGACGCACCGGAACAGGCAGGACATTTACAGGTTACGTAACATTAGAGCGCCTAAATTTATAAGTT
>JBARHR010000288.1:0-9246 GCA_049799335.1 Gallionella sp.
CCCCAGCCCTCTCCCGAGGGGAGAGGGAGGTGCCTTCCTCCTCGCCCGCAGGGAGAGGGGCCACGGGTGAGGGAGCGCGTGTGAAAATGACATCCACTCTCGCAAAGTCTTTCACACGAATGAAGAACTGCTCTCCATCCAGAAACAATTCCTTTGTTTCCAGCAGCGGACGTTGCGGGTCGCCGCGCAGCAGATTGTAACGCGATGCGGCATCCTTGCTGAAACTGGCGATGGCTTCATCGACATTGTGATGCAGACACAAGGTCGCGTTTTTGGGAAGGTAATCGAACAGCGTAGCGGTCTTATCAAAGAACAGCGGCAGGTAGTATTCGATACCCGCCGGTGCGATGCCTTTGCTGACGTCTTTGTAGATGCGCGACTTCGACGGATCGCCCTCGAAGCGGTCGCGGAAATTCTGGCGGAAGGTTGCCTGTCCCTGTTCGTCCATCGGAAATTCGCGGGCAGGCAACAGGCGTATCTCAGGCACCGGGTACAGGGTGCGCTGGCTATCCACATCGAACGTGGCGATGGTCTCGATCTCGTCGTCAAACAGGTCGATACGGAATGGCAACACGCTGCCCATCGGGAACAGGTCGATTATGCCGCCGCGCACACAGTATTCGCCGGGTGTGAGTACCTGCTGCACGTGGTTATAGCCTGCAAAGGTAAGTTGCTCGCGCAACCGGTTACCGTTCAGCTTTTCGCCGCGCTTCAGGAAGAAGGTATACGCGGCGAGGTGCTCGACCGGCGGTAGCGGATACAGCGCGGTGGTGACCGGTACGATGACGATATCGCACGCGGAGGTTCGAGATTCGTCTTTCTCGTTCGCCCCCTCTCCCGCTTGCGGGAGAGCGTTGGGGTGGGGGCGGGCGGATTGTTGCCCGATGCTGCGTATATGGTGCAATGTGGCAAGCCGCTCGGATATCAGGTCCTGATGCGGGGAAAAATGATCGTAGGGCAGGGTTTCCCAGTCCGGCAGCAGGTGAACCCGCAGTTTCGGATCGAAAAACGGTATTTCTTCCAGCAACCGCTGCGCTTCCAGCGCGTTCGCCGCGATGACCACCAGCGGCGCGTGCGACGCCGCAAATTGCGCGAGCGCGAGCGCATCGGATGAGCCGTGCAATCGGGTGTAGCGGGGGCGCGAATGAAGCGAGGAAAACAGCATGGGTCGTGTTACTTAGTCAGGGCGTGCATTATAAGGGAAGCGCAAGCGAAGTGAGACTTGCTTGTCGCGCATGGTATTATTCGGCCCCGTGTTTGTCGCAAAATTCGGGCCATCAGAGCCCGGTCAATACGGGCCAAACGGCAGCAAACTTTGAACCTAACAACCAAGCCAATTCCGGGGGGAACATCCATGAAGCTCGAATCGCTCGCATTGCACCACGGTTATAAATCAGAGGCCACCACCAAGGCGGCAGCAGTACCCATCTATCAGACGACTTCCTACACGTTCGACAACACCCAGCATGGTGCCGACCTGTTCAATCTGGCAGTAGCCGGCAATATCTATACACGCATCATGAATCCGACCACTGCGGTGCTGGAGGAAAGGCTGGCCGCGATTGAAGGTGGTATTGGCGCACTGGCTGTCGCATCGGGCATGGCCGCGATCACCTACTCGATTCAGTGCATCACCCGCGCCGGCGACAATATCGTCAGCACCACCCAGCTCTATGGCGGGACCTACAATCTGTTCGCGCATACCTTTCCGCAACAGGGCATACAGGTGCGTATGGCATCGTATGACGATTATGCCGGGCTGGAGAAATTGATCGACGCCAAAACGCGCGCGATGTTCTGCGAAACCATCGGCAACCCGCTGGGCAACGTTGTCGATATCGAGAAGCTTGCAGAAATTGCGCATCGCCATGGCATCCCGCTGATCGTCGACAACACGGTGGCGACGCCGTGCCTGTGCAAGGCCTTCGAACATGGCGCGGATATTGTGGTGCACTCGTTGACAAAATATATCGGTGGCCATGGCACGACCATAGGTGGCATCATCATCGATTCCGGAAAATTTGACTGGGTTGCCAACAAGGCACGTTATCCGATGCTGAACGAACCCGATCCGTCCTACCACGGCGTGGTGTATACCGAGGCATTGGGTGCAGCCGCTTTTATCGCGCGCTGTCGCGTTGTGCCGTTACGCAATACCGGATCGGCACTCGCGCCGTTGAGCGCGTTTCTGTTGTTACAGGGATTGGAAACACTCAGCTTGCGCATGGAGCGCCACAATGAAAACGCGCTGGCCGTGGCAAAATTCCTGAAGGGTCATCCGCAGGTCAGCTGGGTCAATTACGCCGGTTTGCCCGACAGCAAATTTAATGCGGTGTGCCAGAAGATTACCGGCGGCAAGGCCTCCGGCATCCTGACCTTTGGCATCAAGGGCGGTCAGGCAGCGGGTGCAAAATTCATTGACGCACTGCAAATGGTTTTGCGCCTGGTCAATATAGGCGACGCCAAGTCGCTTGCCTGTCATCCCGCCTCGACGACCCACCGTCAGTTGAGTGCAGAGGAATTGGGCAAGGCGGGCGTGTCGGCAGATATGGTCAGACTGTCCATCGGCATCGAGCACATAGACGATATCCTTGCCGATATCACCCAGGCGCTGGCTGCCGCAGCCTGAGTACAGGTCGGGTATGCGTGCAAAACTTCGGATAGCATAGTCATGGCGGAATATTACGCACTGGTACCCGCCGCCGGATTCGGGGCACGCATGGGAAACGAGTTGCCCAAGCAGTATTTGTCCATCGCGGGCAAACCGATGATGGCCCATGCGCTGGAGACGTTGTGCGCCTGCAAGGAGATCGACACCGTATTTGTGGTGTTGTCACCCGACGATACGCAATTTCATCGCTACGATTGGAGCAGTCTCGGTGACAAGTTGCAGCCGCTATTCTGTGGCGGCGAGACGCGCGCCGAGAGCGTCGCTAACGGTTTGTTGGCCTCGGAGCTGGAGCCCGATGAGTGGGTGCTGGTGCACGATGCGGCACGTCCCTGCCTAACTCAGGCACATGTGGCGAAAATGATCACCGAGTTGCGTGACGATACGGTGGGCGGAATTCTGGCTGTTCCTGTCGCCGATACGCTGAAGCGTGCCGACGCGACACAGCGCATCGCCGCTACCGAAAACCGCGAAAAATTGTGGCAGGCGCAGACGCCGCAGATGTTCCGTGCCGGCCTGTTGGCACAAGCATTGTTGCAGTGCAAGAATGTCACGGATGAAGCGTCCGCCATCGAGGCGTTGGGCTTGCAGCCAAAACTGGTCGAAGGCGATGCGAGCAATTTCAAGGTGACCTATCGACGCGATATCGAGTTGGCGGAATTGATTTTGTCCAAAACATCCTGAGGGCTCAGAAGACGATGCGTATCGGACAGGGATTCGACGTGCACCAACTAGCGGAAGGCCGCAAGCTCATCATTGGCGGGGTGGATATCCCGTTTGACAAGGGCCTGTTGGGTCATTCGGATGCGGACGTGCTGCTGCACGCGATATCCGATGCGCTGCTGGGTGCCGCGGCGCTGGGTGATATCGGCAAGCATTTCTCTGATGCAGACGCGAAATTCAAGAACATCGATAGTCGCATATTGCTGCGCGAAGTGGTGCACATGGTACGAGAGCAGGGCTTTCGCGTGGCCAATGTGGACGCGACGATTATTGCGCAGGCACCGAAGATGGCGCCGCACATTTTTCAGATGGTAGCCAACATAGCCGCAGACCTGCACATTGAAAAAAGTGCCGTCAATGTCAAGGCGACCACCACCGAAAAGCTGGGCTATACCGGGCGCGGCGAGGGCATTGCCGCACAGGCGGTGGTGCTGTTGCTGGCGGACTGATTCAGGGCTTCACGATGAAGATTCTGGCGCTGGAAACATCAACCGAATACTGTTCAGTGGCGCTTTGGCGGGACGGCACGGTCATCGAGCATTGTGAACTGGTCGGGCAGAAGCACTCCGAAGTGTTGATCGAGATGGTCGATGGGCTGTTGCGCGAGAATGGCGAGAAATTGAAACAACTTGATGGCATTGCCTTCGGTATGGGGCCGGGATCGTTCACCGGAGTGCGCATCGCGTGCGGTGCAACACAAGGTTTGGCACTGGGTGCGAATCTGCCAGTGGTTGGCGTATCTACCCTGCAGGCGGTTGCCGAGGCAACCGGCAATAGAAAGGTGGTTGCAGCGCTGGATGCGCGCATGAACGAACTGTACTTGGCTGCCTATGAGCTGCATGAAGAAGCATGGCTGACGGCAATCGAACCCTGTCTGTGCAAACCCGACGAGGCTCCGATGCTGGAGGGCGACCGCTGGTTCGCTGCGGGTAGCGGCTTTGCCGTACAAGGCGAGGTGCTGGGCCAGCGCTATGCGGGTCGATTGCTGGACGTGGATGGCACTGTTGTTCCACGCGCGGCATCGATAGCCCGAATTGCCTCGGCAAGATTTGCACGCGGACTCGGTGAGGATGCTGCGATGGCGCTGCCAATCTACCTGCGTGACAAGGTCGCATTGAAGACCCACGAGCGTGAGCTGCAGAAGACACTACAGGCAAAACCTTGATACGCCCGATGACGCCATCCGACGTGGATGCGGTAGTGAAGATCGAACAGGCAGTGCAGGCCCACCCGTGGACGCGCGGGAATTTCACGGACGCTTTGAGTCACGGCAACGAGTGCTGGGTAGATGATGCCGATGGCGAGATAGTTTGCTACGCAATCCTGATGCGGGTATTGGATGAGGCGGAACTGTTGAATATCGGGGTGGCAGCGAACCGGCAACGCAGTGGATTGGGACGCGGGCTGTTAAATGAAATAGTTCGGGCGTCGCGTGACCATGCAATACACCGCATATTTCTGGAAGTGCGCCCGTCGAATCTGGCAGCCGTTGCGTTGTATCGCGATAGCGGATTCGTCACCATAGGCATGCGGCAGAACTACTATCAGAATGCCAGTGGTATGGAAGATGCGCTGGTGATGGCGTGCAACCTGATCGGGGAGTCGAATGGACAGGCGTGAGGCGGTGTTGCGTGAGTTGAATCTTTATCCGCTCTGGGTAAGGCGAGCAGCTGCGGCTGCCGAGGCGGTCGATAGCGAGTCAGCCGTTGACACCGGGCAAACGGTGCAACCGGCGTTGACCGCATCGCCGTCTGGCAAACAAGCTGTACATGTGCAGACGGAATCCTCCGCGCCAGGTTACGAGCGGCTGTCCGATGAGTCACCTGGCATTGTCGAAGCCGGGCTGACCGCAGACCTGAGTTCATCCGAAGCGGTGTCCGCGTTAACCGTGGGCGACGTAGCCTGGCCGGACCTCAAGCAGCGCGTGCGCGACTGTAGTGCATGCAAGCTGCGCGCCGGGTGTAACCAGACGGTATTCGGTGTCGGCGAACAGACCGCCGACTGGTTGTTTGTTGGCGAAGGGCCAGGTGCGGAAGAGGATGCACAAGGTGAGCCCTTCGTCGGACAGGCAGGCAAGCTGCTGGATAACATGCTGATGGCGATCAAACTCAAACGCGGCAAAAACGTCTATATCGGAAATGTCGTCAAGTGTCGTCCGCCGGGAAATCGCGCGCCGGAGCCGGACGAAATCAAGCAGTGCCTGCCCTATCTGCAGCGTCAGATTGAACTGATACAACCAAAATTGATAGTCGCGCTAGGCAAGGTTGCGGCGAACGCGCTGCTGGGAAGAGATGCGCCGCTCGCCAGTTTGCGGGGCAAGGTACACAACTACAAGGGTATACCGTTGATTATCACTTACCATCCCGCCTACCTGTTGCGCACGCCATCGGAAAAAGCCAAGACGTGGCAGGACTTGTGTCTGGCGGTAAAGATACGGCAGGAAAGGTCGGATTCTGCAGTGGTCCGGTAAATCTTCTACATCTGTCCCATGTCCTGGTCATGACCGTGGCGCCTATACAGGATGGTCATGATCCCCGATAGAAGCAGACCGAAAACCGCCAGGATGACATAGATGCCCAGTTCCATTTTTTCCATGAAGGCATACAATCCCAGCATCGCAAAGATGCTCAGGTTTTCGTTGAAATTCTGTACCGCGATGGAACGTCCGGCACCCATCAGCAAGTGTCCCCGGTGCTGCAGCAATGCGTTCATCGGCACCACAAAATAGCCGCCCATCGCACCCATGACGATCAGCAGGATAACCGCCAGCGTACTGTTGGTTAACGGGATCATCAACCAGACGACCAGGCCCATCGCGATGCCTACCGGCAGAACTCTTACGGAATGTTCCAGCTTAATGAACTTTGCGGCAAGTACCGCGCCGATGGCTATGCCGATGGCAAACCAGGCGGTTAGTTGCGCGGCGTGGCTGATGTCATAGTGCAGCGCTACGCCAGCCCAGACCAGCAACATCAGGCGTAGCGATGCTCCTGCGCCCCAGAACAGCGTCGTGACGGCCAGAGAAACCTGACCCAGTGGGTCTTTCCATAACAGCCTGAAGCAGTGCCAGAACTCGGCAACCAGATAAGTGGGGTTGCGTTTGAGCGGTTTGTGATCGACGGCTACCAGCGGGATATACAGATTGAATATCGCGGCGGCGAGGTAGATGAATACAATGATGCAGATCGCCAGGTTGGCCGGGGTATTGAAGCTGGTATCGATAAACGGCACATCCCACAAGTGCAGTATCGGCTCGGCGAAACTCGGGCTGATCATGATGCCGCCGACAATGGCGCCAAGAATAATCGCCAATACGGTCAGTCCTTCCATCCAGCTGTTTGCCAATACCAGTTGTCCCGGCGGCAAATATTCGGTGAGGATGCCGTATTTGGCCGGCGAATAGGCCGCGGCGCCGAGACCGACCAGTCCGTACGACACCAGCGGATTAACGCCGAACAGCATTGCCAGGCAGCCAAGAATTTTAATATTGTTGCTGATGAACATCACCCGGCCTTTGGGCAGTGAATCGGCAAATGCGCCGACAAATGGCGCGAGTACGATATAGGAAACAATAAAGCCCTGTTGCAATACCGGCGTATGCCAGGAAGGTGAATTCAGGTCCTTTAACAATGCTATCGCGGCAAACAGCAGTGCATTGTCAGCGAGCGCGGATAGGAATTGCGCCGCCAGGATGATGTAGAAACCGAGGTTCATTCAACAGGATTTATTTTCTTATCAGTTCGTTTTATAACACGAAAGCATTGCCCCTGCTATCATTCGCTCTGACAAAAATCCTTGCTACAAGCCCATTTTCATGCCACGTCCGATACAAGCCAGAGTGGATTTGCACGCGCTTGAGAATAATCTCGGCGTGGCGCGGCGCGCCACCTCCGCGCGCATCATGTGCGCGATCAAGGCGGACGGCTATGGCCACGGGTTGTTGCGCGTCGCCGAGGGATTGTTGGCAACGGACGGTTTTGCATTGCTCAATTTGGGCGACGCGATACGACTGAGGGAGGCCGGCTTTCGTCAGCCTATCCTGCTGCTGGAAGGTTGCTTCGAGCCGGAAGAATTGCCGCTGGTGGCAGAGTATGATTTGGCGTGCGTGATACATCATCCTGCACAGGCCGCGATGCTGGACGCCTATCCGCGCCGGGGCAGCCTGGATATCTGGCTCAAGGTCAACAGCGGCATGAATCGCCTCGGTGTTGCGCCGCAGCAGGTTGGCCAGTTGATGGAACAGTTGCGTCGTCATCGGGTGGTGCGCGAAATTACCCTGATGACCCACTTTGCCAATGCCGATGAAGCGCGCGGCGTGGCCGAACCGCTCGCGGTATTCAATAGCGTTGCGTCACCCCATCGCGTGGCGCGCTCGCTGGCGAATTCCGCGGCATTGTTACGCTTTCCGAAAACCCACGCGGATTGGGTGCGCCCCGGCATCATGCTGTATGGTGCGTCTCCATTTGTTGATGTCAGCGCGCAACAGCTGGGGCTGCAACCGGTGATGACGTTGAGCAGTCGCATCATCGCCACACAGGATTTACGGGCCGGTGACGAAGTGGGCTACGGCGCAATTTTCAAGGCAGATCGAGCAATGCGTATCGGTGTCGTTGCCTGCGGCTATGCGGATGGTTATCCTCGTCACGCTCCAAACGGCACGCCGATACAGGTGGATGGGCTGCGTACACAAACCGTCGGGCGCGTTTCGATGGACATGTTATGCGTGGATTTGAGTGAACTGCCGCAGGCCGACATCGGTAGTCGCGTCGTGTTGTGGGGAGCAGGATTGCCGATTGAAGACGTGGCAATCGCTGCAGGTACAGTCAGCTATGAATTGATGTGCGCGCTAACGGTGCGTGTTCCGGTAGTCAGTTGAAAATTTGGAGAGGGCGATGCTGGGTATTCTGGGTGGAAGCGGTGTTTACAATATAGAAGGGTTGGCAAATACCCGCTGGGTAAAGGCGGAGTCGTCATTCGGCGAGCCGTCCGACGAGGTGCTGATCGGCGAACTGGATGGACAGCCCATTGCCTTCCTGCCGCGCCACGGACGCGGACACAAGATTCCGCCGTCGGAGATAAATTTCCGCGCCAACATCGACGCCTTGAAACGTCTCGGTGTGACCGACCTCGTATCGGTAAGTGCAGTGGGTTCGTTGCACGAGAGTCTCGCGCCGGGAACTTTCGTCATTGTCGACCAATTCATTGACCGTACCTTCGCACGCGAGAAAAGTTTCTTCGGCAGCGGACTTGTTGCTCATGTGTCAATGGCGCATCCGGTATGCCACCGCCTTGGCGACCATCTGCACGCTGCAGCGCAGCAGGCGGGCATTCCGGCGGTACGCGGCGGTACCTATCTGGTGATGGAGGGTCCGCAATTTTCCAGTCTGGCCGAATCGGAGCTGTACCGTTCCTGGAAGTGCGACGTGATCGGCATGACCAATATGCCCGAAGCCAAGCTCGCCAGAGAAGCTGAGATCTGCTATGCCACGGTGGCGATGGTGACCGACTACGACTGCTGGCATCCAGACCATGACAATGTAACCGTGGATGCGATCATCAAGGTGCTGGTGGAAAATGCCGACAAGGCACGCGCGTTGGTGAAGGCAGTCGCACCATTGGTGCGGAACGACGCCCGCGCCGCGGCATGCACCTGCCGCAGTGCGCTGCAATACGCCATTATTACCGCACCGGAAGCGCGAGACGCGATGATGGTCGATAAGCTCTCGGCGGTGGCGGGGCGGTTGTTGAAGAAATAATTCAAACTTAATGGGGCCGTTCGCCCTGAGCCAGTCGACGGGCAATTCATGGTTCGACAAGCTCACCACGAACGAGCCTGAGATTATATTTACCAATTC
>JBARHR010000289.1:0-4067 GCA_049799335.1 Gallionella sp.
TCGTCGGTACGCACGTCGAAGCCATCAAGGTCTGCGCCCAGCATTTCGACTTCCAGCGTCTCGCGCTGGTGGAAATGAAGACAGTAATTGCGCATTGTCTCCTGATGGTCGGCATTCATGTGCGCGATCACATCTGACTCTTGTTGGATTAGCGGATAGGGTGATGGTGCGTAGTTGGCCATGTCCACCCAATGGATACGGCCAAACCCACCGATATAGCGGATCGCCACCGGTTGTATGCGGTAGAAAGAAAAGTCGTGCATCGCAAAATAACTGCGCGCTTCGGGAAAATAACGCAAGTAGCGAATTCCGGCCTGCTCGCGGTCGAGCTCAAGGACGGCGTTACCCAGTAGCGTAACCCGGCCCTGCGTCTGTATGTGCGGGTCGCGCTGATTGTGGGTAATCAGGCTGACGCGCGGCTCGTTCAGAATATTCTTGGTGTGTTCGGCAAGCGTACTGATGAGTACCAGCAGACTCCCGTCGTGATCCACCAGATAAGGGGTGATGGAGCCAAACGGATAGCCCTCGAATTTCTTAGACAAGGTGCTGAGCACCCCGTAGCGGTGTGATCGCAACATTATTCTGGCTTCACGTGCATTATCCATGATGTCCTCAAGCGGAAAGTTTTAGTGCGGTTGCTGCAAGTCGTTTCCCCAGCGCCATGCACAATTTCTTTTCGGTGTCGCTGATCGCGCGGTCGCTGGCGAGTCCGGCTACGTGGCTTGCGCCGTAGGGCGTTCCGCCGTCAGTGGTGCGGTTGAGTCCGGGTTCCGAATAGGGCAGCCCCACGATCAGCATGCCGTGATGCAACAATGGCAACATCATCGACAGCAGGGTACTTTCCTGCCCGCCATGCATCGTGCCGGTCGACGTGAACAATGCCGCAGGTTTGCCGACCAATGCATATTTCATCCATAATCCGCCGGTGCCATCCCAGAAATATTTCATTGCGCCCGCCATATTGCCAAAACGAGTTGGACTCCCGAGTGCCAGGCCGATACATTCTTCGAGATCGCTCAGTTCCACATAGGGAGCACCGCTGTCGGGAATGCCGGGTTCTGTTGCTTCACAAACCGTGGAAACTTTCGGAACGGTACGCAACCGGGCGCGAGCGGTTGGCACCTGTTCCACACCACGTGCAATCAGCTGCGCCATCTGCCGGGTTGCACCGTACTGGCTGTAGTAAAGTACTAAAATGTCATTGTGCGGTGTCATGTGGCAATTATAGGGAATCTGTCAACGAATGATCAGAAATTTACGGGATATACAGGCGTTGTCGCGATTTATTTTTTCGCGGTTCATCCATGACAGATGTACACAGATTGCCGCAAGCCTGACATTCACCACGCTGCTGTCGCTGGTTCCGATCATGACGATTGCGCTGTCGATGTTTTCAGCGTTTCCGGTGTTCGAGGATATTTCGCTGCAGTTCAAATCGTATCTGTTGAAGAACCTGATGCCGGAAACGGCAGGGGTTGTGATTACCGGATACATGCAGCAATTTGCCGAAAGCGCGGCCAGACTAACCACCGTCGGGATAGGCTTTCTGGCGGTCACCGCGTTGACGACAATGTTGACCATCGATCATGCGTTCAACGTGATCTGGCGGGTAAGACAAACACGATCGTTGGTCAGGCGACTGGTCATTTACTGGGCAGTATTGACGCTTGCGCCGCTGTTGGTTGGGGTAAGCCTGTCACTGACATCGTGGCTGTTAAGCCTATCCATGGGATATGCAAAGCACGTACCTTTGTTTGGTGTGGGTGCGCTGAAAATTTTGCCGGTGATTCTGACGACGCTGGCGTTTGCGATGCTATTCAGGTTGGTGCCAAACCGCTATGTGCCGCGCAGCCATGCCCTGATCGGGGCCGTCATCGCTGCGGCGCTGTTTGAAGTCATGAACCGGATATTTGGGTACTACGTGAGCCATTTCAATACCTACAAATTGGTGTACGGCGCCTTCGCCAGCGTGCCGATATTCTTGCTCTGGATATATTTGTCGTGGCTGACCATCCTGTTCGGCGCAGTTATTGCCGCGTCCCTTTCCCACTGGCGCTCGCCATCGACTGAGCAAGCACCCGCCACGAGTCAGTTACTTGATGCCCTGCACGTATTGAAATTGATGCTTGCCAACTTCGAGCAGGGGAAGGTTGTCACGTTCCCTGAGCTGTCCAAAGTGCTGCGTATCGGCTATGACAGACTGGAATTTATCCTCGATAAACTCGCCAGCGCAGATATGGTACGCAAGGCAGAGGGACTTGGCTGGTTGATGATGCGCGACGCGAGCCGTATACGTACCCGGGAGCTGTTGCGCCTGTTTGTGGTCGACAGCGGCACAATAATGCCTATAAACGGAAATTACCCACTTAATAGATGGTTGTTAGAGCGTATCCGGCAATTTGAAAAGGATGCCGATATGAACCTGCAGGAACTTTTTGCAGAGTACAACGCGTGACGTTACGGGGCGATATAATGCCCGCTTGCTGAGTATCACCGATTGCGCTTTAATGCGCGGCTTTTTTCATCTGGAGGAGTAATGGGTTTTATCGAGAAGTTGTTTGAAGGGGCGCTGTGGAACAGCCGCTTTGTCATTATCGCGGCGGTCGTAGGCAGCTTGCTGGCAGGATTTGCGATTTTCTATATGGCAACGGTGGATGTGGTCAGCCTGTTTCAGCATGCAATGCATTACGCAGACAGCAGTCTGGACGAAGAGGCGCGCAAGTTGCTGCACGACAAAACCGTTTCGCATATTGTCGAGGTGGTTGACGGTTACCTGCTGGCGACGGTGATGCTGATCTTTTCGCTGGGATTGTATGAGTTGTTCATCAGCGACATCGATCAGGCACACGGCAGCAAGTCGTCCAGCAAGATTCTGGTAATCAACAGTCTTGACGACCTGAAATCGCGATTGGCTAAGGTGATACTGATGATCCTGATTGTCACGCTATTCGAGGAGGCGTTGAACATCAAGATCGGCTCACCGCTTGATTTGGTCTATCTCGGTGCGAGTATCGCGCTGATTGCGCTGGCACTATACCTGACGCATGCTTCGGAGTCCGGAGATAGTGGCGAATCCGATGGGGAAGGTCAATCGAAGCAGAAACACGGCCATTGAGCAGACTTCGTGCCGGTGATGGACAAGGGAATAATGTTCGGCAACGATTTCGCTCAGGGTGCAACGGTAAGCTATTTTGCCAAACGCATCAAGAGAGTGTGGCTGGTTGTTCTGTTGCTGGTATGCAGTCCACTGATACAGGCAGCGGACTTCAAGCTGCAGGATTTGCAGGGCAAGGCTCATCACCTTGTTGACTATCGCGGCAAATGGGTGTTGGTGAATTTCTGGGCGACCTGGTGCCCGCCCTGCCTGAACGAGATCCCGGAGCTGATAAGCTTGCACGAGGCGCACAAGGACAAGGATCTGGTGGTGATCGGGATTGCGATGCAGTCCGGGACGAAAAAAAGTGTCAAGGCGTTTGCCAGGGAACATGGTATGAGCTATCCGGTGGTGCTCGGTGACTTCAAGACGGCGGCACAGGTTGGCACGGTAGACGTGCTACCTGCCAGTTATCTGTACAATCCCCAAGGCGAGCAGGTGAGTTACCAGGCGGGAGAGGTGACACGCGCCGTCATCGAAACCTACATCAGCAACAAATAGCTTCGACTAATTCGGCTGGTTAGCTGGTTGGCGTACCGCGGCGAACCTTGGTTTCTCGTCCCGGCAATGCCCAATGGTTGCGCCATGCGGCACGCACCAGATTGGGATATTTTGACCTGCCGAGACTGCCGTTGTAGCGCCCAAGTGCGCGGTATAAATTTCCGCGTTCAATATCCAGATAGTGGCGCAAGATGGTGCAGCCGTAGCGCAAATTGATGCGCGGTTCGAACAAGTTGTGATCCGGCGTGCCAATTTGTTCCACCCAGAACGGCATTACCTGCATGTAGCCGCGTGCGCCGACGCGTGATACGGCATACTTGTTAAATCCGCTTTCGACCTCGATTAAACCCAGCACCAATTGCGGATCGAGGCCGGCGCGGGTAGCCTCGTAATGCACGGTCTTGAGTAAGTC
>JBARHR010000290.1:0-3793 GCA_049799335.1 Gallionella sp.
ATGGTGGCCTTTATCCGGCCCAACACATTGCCGATAAGATTGACCGTTGCGTTTCGATTGAGCACTTCCTGGCGCAATTCATTTTCGTCGCGGACAATCTGTTCGTTCTCTTCGGCGATCGCCTGCGTCATGACGTGATGCACTGTGATCGTTGCGAAGATGCAGGACAATATCCCCGACAAATGCATATGCGAGTGACCGCCAAACATATTCAGCAATACGTAAAAGTGTTCAGACAACTCGAACGCACCGTAACCGGCAATGACCAGCACCATCATTTCCGCGATGCGATTTTCGGTGGTCTTCATCAGTACCAGCCCGACCAGTCCCACCACGATCCCCACGAGCAGTGACCCGAATATCACCGCAAGACTGATTTCGGTGACGTAAGCCGTGGTAATTTCACCGCCACCCAAGGCAAACAAGCCGATAAAAACAAAGATGATCAAAGCTGTTGCGTCGTTGAACAGACTTTCACCTTCGGCCAGTATCTTGAGTTTATGTGGCAGTTCAAACTTTGAAAAGATGCTCACCACCGAAACCGGATCGGTCGCCAGCACCATGGCAAACAGCACAACGATCGCAGCAGTCGACAGCGTGTAGTTGGCAAATATCCATCCGGACATGAATAAAGCCATGCCCACCGACAGTGCCACCGCAACTACCGTCAGGTACAGCAGGCTCAGGCCGTGCTCCTTGAGATCTGCCAACCTGAACTCCAGCGAATCTGAAATCAGCAAGATCGGCAACAGCAGGATCACCAGGGCGGCGAAATGTTCGGCATCGCCGGTCAATACCGGCGCTTGCTGAAAGCCATAATGGGCGGCAAACGAGAGCGCTATCAAGCCCAACGGGGAAGGAACCTTGAGCTTTTCTTCAAGCTGCAAGGCTAGAAACAGTATCCCCGCAATCATCAATAGCGTAATAATCATTGTTGGTATTTTCAGAATTTGTCTATCGATTGACAACGCATTATCGCAGATTGAGAAACATTAAGACTTTTCGCGTCTGCTGCTATTCTGCCAGTGTGTAGA
Organism: Gallionella sp.; assembly: GCA_049799335.1. GTDB lineage: Bacteria > Pseudomonadota > Gammaproteobacteria > Burkholderiales > Gallionellaceae > Gallionella. Next base: position 1,035 of record JBARHR010000290.1, read on the forward strand.
GTGGCTCTGTATTTTTCGACCGGGAGCCCAAGCAATGGAAGTCGTGCTGGAGCTGTTTGAAAAATTGACGACTGCGGCTTTTGTTCCATGGTGTTTGATTGCGGATACGCAAACAAACCTGTTTCGGTTCATGGGACTCCTATTCATCGTTTTGCACGTCCGGCGCATAGGCATACTTCTCGAGATTGCCGTTGACAGGACAGGGCGCGAGCAAGACAAGGCTCCGACGCCAGGTTGGTATGCACTCAGTCGAATCGGTCGCTACGTAGTTTGGATATCGGCGTGACCATCGGTCTTGGCTACCCGGGCTTCGACGTGACCAGCTTTGCTGTCATTGGCGGTGCGCTTGGCGTGTGCCTTGGATTTGGCCTGCAGAATATCATCAGCTTTTTTCCGGCACCATCATCCTCATTGAAAATGATCATCAAGGTTGACGATATCGTCGACCTGCAGTCAGTCGTGATGGGAAAAGTGACTGGAATCAACTTGCGCTATACGCGGATAACGACTACCGATCTGATTGACATTATCGTGCCCGATTCGGAATTCATCACCGGTCGAGTCGTAAACTGGACGCTAGGCGAGCGAGGAGATTGAACATTCCTTTCGGTGTAGCGTATGGCAGTGACAAGCCATTGGTCAGGGAAGCCGCCATTGCCGCCGCGCCAAGTGTTGCGGGAGCTGTGAACAGTCAGGGACGCGAGCCGGACGACTGGCTGGTCAAGTTCGGCGACAGCAGTCTGGACTTCGAACTGGTCGTCTGGGTGGGTCCAGAGTCAATTTCATCGCCTGGACGAATTCAGGCGCAATAACTGTGGGCGCTAGAAGATGAGTTGGCGAAGCGCCATTCGGAAATACCGTTCCCGCAAAGAGACCTGCACAGACGCTCCGGCACCTTGGCGGTTTCGCTGAACAATCCGCCTCGAAATTCGCCACGAACCGAATTCTAATTCACCTCACTCCCATTGAGCGCTGAGCCGGCGGTCATTTCTGCTTTCGGTCAACCGCGTCATGAAGGCACAATCCTGCCGGTGTATGGTAATACCACGGTCGCGCGTGACGTAGCCGACAATGTTGTCGCCGGGAAGCGGGTTGCAGCATTTGGCGATACGCGTCAGCAGATTGTTCACGCCGCCCACCGTTATGTCGGCTTTCACCGAGCGTCCCGTCGCCGGACGCGCCGCAACCGGCTTTGCCGCGTCGATAATCCGGGTTGGAATCTCCTCCTGTATCGCCACCGCTATCTTTCTTGGTGTAACTTCATTGCGCCCCATTGCCGCCAGCAGATCGTCCAGCTTGTTGAAATGCAGACGCTGCGCGAGTTTTTCCTGATTGATCGAGCTAATCCCGATTCTGTGCAACTCCCGATCCAGTTGCACCCGCCCCTGTGCGACGCTCTCGTCGTAGTTCTGGCTCTTGAACCAGGCGCGCACCTTGGCGCGGATGCGCGGGCTCTGCAGGTAACCGAGCGAGGGGTTGATCCAGTCACGACTTGGCGCACCCTGTTTGGCCGCCAGGATTTCCACCCGCTGCGCATTATTCAATTTGTAATTCAGAGGAACAATACTACCGTCGACCTTGGCGCCACGGGTGCGATGCCCCAGATTGGTATGCAGCGTGTAGGCAAAATCAACCGGCGTCGCGCCCTTGGGCAGATCGATCACCTTGCCCTGCGGTGTCAGCACGTAGACGCGGTCATGGAACAACTCGCTACGAAACTGCTCCTGCATTTCGCCCGCATCGGTCAGATCCTCTTTCCATTCCAGTATTTGTCGCAACCAGGCGATCTTTTCGTCGAAATCGCTGTCGGATCTTCCGCCTTCCTTGTAGCGCCAGTGGGCAGCCACACCCAACTCTGAATGCTGGTGCATTTCCAGGGTACGTATCTGCACCTCTAGCGCAAGTCCGCGCGGTCCGAAAACTGCGGTATGCAAGGATCGGTAATTGTTGCTCTTGGGATGCGCAATGTAGTCGTCGAATTCACGCACAATCGGCTGCCACAGCTCATGCACCAGTCCCAGCGCGGTATAACATCCGGTGATGGCATCGCCGCTCTGGTCGTCGATCAGTATCCGCACCGCGCGTACATCGTAGAGTTCGCTGAAATCCACCTGCTTGCGTTTCATCTTGTTGATGATGCTGCAGATATGCTTGGGGCGACCGGTTACTTCGGCCTTGATGCCCGCCTTGTCCAGCGCCTGCTCCAATTGCGCGACCACGGCGGCAATATATTGCTCCCTGTCTATCCTGCGTTCATCCAGCAATCGGGCGACTTTTTTGTACAACTCCGGCTCAAGATAGCGTACCGATAAATCTTCCAGCTCCCATTTGAGCTGCCACACGCCGAGACGATTGGCTAGCGGCGCAAAAATGCTACGCGTCTGCCGAGCGACGAGCAACTTGGTGTCGTCCGACGCACCTGACAGACACCGCAACGTCTGGGTCCGTTCTGCCAGCTTGATCAATACCACGCGGATATCCTGGACCATGGCAAGCAACATTTTGCGCAAGCTTTCTATCTGCTGGACGTCATCTCCCTTTTTCCTTTCCCTCTTGTCCGCACTGTAAAGTTCGCTGAATTGCTGAATTTGCTCGGTGCGCGATATTCCATCCACCAGCATGGACACTGTGGCCCCGAAGCGCTCTTCAATTTTTTCACGCCAGTCCGCGAGATATAATGGAACCGCATGCAGGATGGTTGCCGCGACTGCTTCGTGATCCATGTGCATATCAGTCATTATGGCGGCTGACCCTAGCGC
>JBARHR010000291.1:0-3710 GCA_049799335.1 Gallionella sp.
AAGCTGGTTTGTGCGGTTTCTCGGTATCCAATCTGAATATCCCCGGTTTTGAGCAGCCTTGGGAATCTTTCTACGGCAAGCCCGATCGCATCGTCTCTGCGCTGCAAATCATGCTGGAAGGCCCGATTGGTGCAGCGGCGTTCAACAATGAATTCGGTCGCCCGAATCTGGCGGGCTATTTCCGCACCTTCGAAGAAAATGTCAGTGGCGAAATGCGCGGTTATCACAAACCCATCATGCTTGCGGGCGGGTTGGGAAATATTTCCGCGATACACACCGAGAAGCGCCAATTTGTTGCCGGAACGCTACTGGTGCATCTTGGTGGTCCGGGCATGCTGATCGGATTAGGCGGCGGTGCGGCGTCCAGCATGGATACCGGCAGCAACGCCGAGGATCTGGATTTTGACTCGGTACAACGCGGCAATCCAGAAATGCAGCGGCGCGCGCAGGAAGTCATCGACCGCTGCTGGCAACTGGGTGCAAACAACCCGATACGCTCGATCCATGACGTCGGTGCCGGCGGCATGTCCAATGCGTTGCCGGAACTGGTGCACGGTGGCGGTTGCGGGGCGCATTTCGAATTACGCAAGATTCCGCTGGACGAATCCGGCATGTCCCCCAGGGAAATCTGGTGCAACGAATCCCAGGAACGCTATGTGCTGGCAATATTGCCGGATCGCATTGAAGAGTTTCGGTCGATCTGCGAACGCGAACGGTGCCCGTTTGCGGTAGTCGGGGAGGCAACCGCGGACGAACTGCTGGTCGTGCATGATGGTGAGTTCGACAACGATCCGGTATCGATGCCGCTATCGGTACTGCTCGGCAAGCCGCCCAAAATGACGCGTACCGCGACCCGTGAAATTCCCCGTTTGAGCGCCTGCGATGTTGGCACGATGAATATCAGTGAGGTCGTGCAACGGGTGTTGCGCCTGCCGTCGGTGGCCGGCAAAAATTTCCTGATTACTATCGGCGATCGCAGCGTTGGCGGCATGACCGCACGCGACCAGATGGTTGGCCCGTGGCAGGTGCCGGTTGCCGATGTGGCGGTCACGCTGATGAGCTTCAACGGCAATCGCGGCGAGGCTTTTGCGTTGGGTGAACGCACGCCGCTGGCTCTGGTAAACGCAACCGCATCGGGACGCATGGCGGTGGGTGAGGCAATAACCAACATCGCTGCCGCGCGCATCGGAAAGATTTCGGACATCAAACTTTCGGCCAACTGGATGGCTGCGGCGGGCCACCACGGCGAAGACTCCGCGCTGTTCGATACCGTAAGCAGTGTCGGGATGGAACTGTGTCCGCAACTCGGGATTTCCATTCCGGTAGGCAAGGACTCAATGAGCATGAAAACCGTCTGGCAGGACGGGAATCAGACCAAATCCGTCACTGCGCCACTTTCGCTGATCGTGACAGCCTTTGCGCCGTGCCAGGATGCGCGTCATACACTTACGCCGCAACTGGTCGCGAACCTCGAAAGCACGCTGCTGTTGATCGATCTGGGTCAGGGCAAGGATCGCATGGGCGGATCGGCGCTGGCGCAGGTACACAAGCAGGTCGGAGATGTCTCGCCGAACCTGGACGATCCCCGGCTGCTGTCATCCTTGTTTGAACTGGTTCAGACACTGAATAGCGAAAGCAGGTTGTTGGCCTATCACGACCGCTCGGACGGTGGAGTATTTACCACCTTGTGCGAAATGGCGTTCGCTTCGCATATCGGATTGACGATCAGCCTCGACGAAGCCAAGGGCGATCTGTTGCGCGTGCTGTTCAATGAAGAGTTGGGCGCGGTGTTGCAAGTGCGCGACGCTGACATACCTCACGTGATCTCGATGGCGCATGATGCCGGTCTGAAATCGGTGCACAGGATCGCGACATTGAACCAATCCGGGATGATAGAAATATTGCGCCACGGTGAGCAGCTGTACAGTGAAAATGCCGTGAACTTGCTGCGCATCTGGTCTGAAACCAGTTACCAGTTGCAACAGCTGCGCGACAATCCCTCTTGCGCAACTGAAGAATTCGATCGGCTGAAGGATGCTGCCGATCCGGGTTTGCAAGTGCAGCTGACATACAATCCGAATGAAAACATCTCGCCGTCGCTGCTCCGCAACCGGCCGAAGATTGCCATATTGCGCGAACAGGGCGTGAACGGCCATGTTGAAATGGCAGCGGCATTTGACCGTGCCGGTTTTGCAACGGTCGATGTACATATGAGCGACATCATCAGCGGGCGCGCAAAACTTGCCGATTACTCTGGCATGGCGGCATGCGGAGGATTTTCCTTCGGCGATGTACTCGGTGCCGGGGAAGGCTGGGCGAAATCGATCCTGTTCAATGTCAGGGCACGCGATGAGTTCGAGGCGTTTTTTGCGCGCAAGGATACGTTTGCGCTCGGTGTGTGTAACGGATGTCAGATGATGAGCAACCTGCACGAGATCATTCCGGGTGCGGAGCACTGGGCGCATTTTTCGCGGAACCGGTCCGAACAATTCGAAGCGCGTTTCGTGACGGTCGAGATTCAGGAATCCGCGTCGATATTCTTCGGCGACATGGCAGGGAGTCGCATACCGGTGGTGGTATCGCATGGCGAGGGTTATGCCGATTTCACCGATGAAAAGCGACTCAAGGCTGCGCAATCGCTGGTGACTTTGCGCTACGTCGATCATCGCGGCAATGCAACCGAAGCCTATCCGCTCAATCCCAACGGTTCACCTCAGGGCATCACCGGGTTGACTACGCCGGATGGTCGCTTCAATATCATGATGCCGCATCCGGAGCGTGTATTCCGCGCCGTGCAAAATTCCTGGCATCCGGGCGACTGGCAGGAGAACGGTGCCTGGTTGCATTTGTTCCAGAATGCGCGCAAGTGGCTCGGGTAAGCACAGCGTTTCAGCCACAGCTTTGAGCGGTGGCTGAGCTCGGATACTTATCCATTCTTGAACAGATCTTTCACGCCGTGTGGTTGTGAGCGCAAATACTGGTTCGGCACGCGAACCTGGGCACCGAGTTTTGCCGCCGCGTGCCATGGCCAGTGCGGGTCATACAGGATGCCTCGCGCCAAAGCGACCATATCGGCGTCGCCTGAGGCCACAATCTGTTCGGCGTGTTCCGCATCGGTAATCAGTCCGACTGCAATCGTTGGCATAGCACACTCGCGGCGTATCCTTGTGGCCAACGAAACCTGGTAGCCAGGCGCCAGCGGGATTTCCTGGAGCGGTGACATCCCGCCGCTGGACACATCGATGAAATTGCAGCCTCGATTTCGCAATTCCATAGCCAGCCGCACGCTTTCCTCGATATTCCATCCACCTGCGACCCAATCCGTAGCCGAGATGCGCACACCGACAGGTTTGCCAGCGGGAAACGCCTCACGTATTGTGGCGAATACCTCGAGCGGAAAACGCATGCGATTTTCAAGCGTGCCACCGTACTGGTCATTTCTGTGATTGGCCAGTGGCGAGAGAAATTGATGCATCAGATAGCCGTGCGCGGCATGCAGTTCGATCGCGTCGAGTCCCAAACGATGCGCGCGTTTGGTGGCGTGTGCAAAATCATCCCTGATGCGCCGCATCTCGGCGGCGGAAAGAGCCGTGGGAATCGCGTCACTGTCGACAAAGGGGATTGCCGATGGACCCTGCGTTTGCCAGCCGCCTTGCGAAACCGGGACTGATTTTCCGCCTTTCCAGGGCACATCAACCGACGCCTTGCGC
>JBARHR010000292.1:0-9085 GCA_049799335.1 Gallionella sp.
ACCCTACCTGAGACCCACGACATCCGTTTAGCCCGACCTACAAGGGCGGCGCATATGTACCATCAAGAGTGCAGCACTACACTAGCTTCTTACGTTGGGCCGTTAACTGCATCAGCGTCGCGACGAACTCTTCCAGACGTTTCTTCTCTTGTTCCACAACTGCGGCCGGGGCGCGTGCGACGAAGCTTTCGTTGCCGAGCTTGGATTGAGCCTTGGTGATCTCGTTGGAGAGGCGAATGATCTCCTTGTCGAGACGATCGCGTTCTGCAGCAATATCGATCTCGACCTTGAGCATCAGCCTGAAATTACGGACGATGGAGACGGGTGCATCGCCATCGGGGAGCTCGGCGACAATCTGCACTTCGCTCAGCTTTGCGAGGACGCTGATGTAAGGTCCGAGCGCATTCAATATTGACACATCGCCAGCGGCGATTAGCGGCACGCGTGCAGCAGGCGACAGATTCATCTCGCTGCGCAGACTGCGGCACGCGGTGGTGAGTTCCTGTAGCAAAGCGATCTGCGCGCTGGCCGCTTCATCGATTTTGCCGCTGTCTGCCTTGGGGTAGGCTTGCAGCATGATGCTGTCGCCCTTGGCATTCGCCAGCGGTGCGACCGATTGCCACAATTCTTCGGTGATGAACGGGATGATCGGGTGCGCCAGACGAAGGATGGTCTCCAGCACGCGTACCAGTGTGCGGCGAGTGGCACGCTGTTGCGCAAGAATTGAAGAATTGATTTTCTCGTTTGCCACCTCTCCCCCGGGGAGAGGGTCGGGGTGCGGGAGCGCCAATTGCACCTTGGCCAGTTCCACATACCAGTCGCAATAGGTGTTCCATACAAGTTCGTACACCGCACGTGCAGCCATGTCGAAGCGGTAGTCGGCGAAGTGCGTCACCATCTCGGTTTCTGCCTTTTGCAATTCGCTGATCATCCACCTGTCGGCAGCAGAGAATTCCAGCGGCATATTTTCATCCAGCCCAACATCCTTTCCTTCGCAATTCATCAGCACAAAGCGCGTGGCGTTCCACAGCTTGTTGCAGAAGTTTCGGTAGCCTTCGCAGCGTTGCATGTCGAACTTGATGTCGCGACCGGGAGAGGCCAGCGAAGCGAACGTGAAGCGCAAGGCATCGGTGCCGAACGCGGTGATGCCGGCCGGGAATTCCTTGCGGGTGCGCTTCTCGATCTTCTCCGCGTCCTTGGGGTTCATCAATCCGGTGGTGCGTTTTTTCACCAGCGAATCCAAATCGATACCGTCGATGAGGTCGATGGGATCCAGCACATTGCCTTTGGATTTTGACATCTTCTGCCCTTCCGCATCGCGGATCAGACCGTGCACGTACACATCCTTGAACGGGATCTTGCCGGTGATGTGTTTGGTCATCATCACCATGCGCGCCACCCAGAAGAAAATGATGTCGAAACCGGTGACCAGCACGGAGGAGGGCAGGTACTGCTTGACGAAAGCGTTCTGCGCGTCGAACGGTTTGCCTACTTCCCAGTCCAGCGTGGAGAACGGCCACAGCGCCGAAGAGAACCAGGTGTCGAGCACGTCGTTGTCGCGATCCAGTTGTCCGGCGTAACCGGCCTTGTCGGCGAGCTTGCGCGCTTCGGCTCCGTCGTGGGCGACAAATACTTCGCCGTTCACACCGTACCATGCCGGAATCTGATGGCCCCACCACAATTGACGCGAGATGCACCAGTCCTGGATGTTGTTCAGCCACTGGTTGTAGGTATTGACCCAGTTCTCGGGATGGAACCTGATTTCTCCGGAGCTCACGCATTCCAGCGCCTGCTCGGTGATGCTCTTGCCGCCGTTGCCGGGTTTGCTCATCGCCACGAACCACTGGTCGGTCAGCATCGGCTCGATGACGACCCCGGTACGGTCACCGCGCGGTACTTTGAGTTTATGTTTCTCGGTCTTGTCGAACACGCCTGCGGCTTCAAGATCGGCCACGATTTGTTTGCGTGCGGCGAAGCGATCCATGCCCTGATACTGTTTGGGCGCGTGTTCGTTGATCCTGGCGTCCAGCGTGAGGATGGAGATCATCTCCAACTGGTGACGCTGTCCCACCGCGTAGTCGTTGAAGTCATGCGCGGGCGTGACCTTGACCACGCCGGTGCCGAATTCCTTGTCCACGTATTCGTCGGCGATGATTGGGATGGCGCGGTCGCACAACGGCAGTTGCACTTGCCCGCCGATCAGGTGTTTGTAGCGTTCGTCCTCGGGATGCACCATCACAGCCGCGTCGCCAAGCATGGTCTCGGGGCGGGTAGTGGCGACGGTGAGGTGAGTCAGTCCATGCACACCATCCTTATCGACCAGCGGATAGCGGATGTGATACATGAAACCGTCTTCTTCCTCCTGCACCACTTCCAGATCGCTTACTGCGGTGTGCAGTTTCGGGTCCCAGTTCACCAGACGTTTGCCGCGATAGATCAGGCCTTCGTTGAACAGGCGCACGAAAGTTTCGGTGACGGACTTGTTCAAACTGGCATCCATGGTGAAGCGTTCGCGCGACCAGTCGGGAGAGGTGCCGAGGCGGCGCATTTGTTGGGTGATGGTGTTGCCGGAATATTCTTTCCACTCCCACACTTTTTCGATGAACTTCTCGCGGCCCAAGGCGTGGCGCGAAACACCTTGTGCATCGAGTTGGCGTTCCACCACGATCTGCGTGGCGATGCCTGCATGGTCGGTGCCCGGTTGCCACAGGGTATTGTCGCCCTTCATGCGGTGATAGCGCGTCAACGCATCCATCAGTGTCTGGTTGAAGCCGTGTCCCATGTGTAGCGTGCCGGTGACGTTCGGAGGCGGCAGCAGGATGCAGAAGTTTCCATGCGTTCCTGGTTCGGTGCCGGCACTGAAGTAGCCGGAGGATTCCCACTTGGGATACCAGTGAGATTCGATATTTTTCGGTTCAAAACTTTTGGGCAGTTCCATGGTGTACTTTACTTGCGGGTGCGGAGAGTCACAAAGGGCGTGATTATACAGGCTCGAATGAACGCATCGACCTGCTCCGGTTCAATGGGTCGGGCTAACTTCCTGCAGTGCGTTGCGGATGAGTGCGGGCAATTCGCCGCGAACTTGCATCATTGCAGTTTTCCAGTCGGCGAACAGGGCAGATTCGATTGCGTCAAACAGTACGATTTCTATTTGCGGCAGCAATATATCCGCCATCTTCTGGTATTGGTCCTCGCTGAGTTGCAGCGAGTTCGCGGTATTGGCAAGGTGTTCATCGATCGCTTCGGTCAATATCGGAATGACGGATGTGCCGTCGGCCGTTTCGGTCAGGATGGGGAGAGATTCGGGACGGGTGTCGCGTGGCATGGCTCAGGCTTTTTTCCGTAGATCAAAGTGTCGCATTTCGTAGCCGCGGTCCCGGTAGAAGCTGAAACGCTCGCGACCCAATTTTGCATCTTCCGGGTCAGTAGTGACGATCTCGATTACGCGTTCAAAGCGACTAAAAAAATTTACGCAGTCACTATGCAGACTGATTAACAACTCAAAGTGCGGAAAAGATTCCTCATGACCAATTACTACCGGAAAGTTTGTTGCATCCGCGTCGCCGCTGCGGCAATGGGGCAAAAAAGAGGTGGGAGGAAAGTGCCACAGTAGCTTGTCCAGCTTGTCCGCGGTTGATTCGTCTGCCACATGCAGCAATACTCTCAGGCTGTTCTGCATCGCCTTGTGACTCAATTGGCATGCAGTTCGCAGTTTGTCGTCGCTGCCGGTGTAAAAATCAATCTTTGTCACTTTGATGTGGTGCGATTGATCAGATATTGTGTAAGCAACGCTACCGGCCTGCCGGTTGCTCCCTTTTCCTTGCCGGATTTCCATGCCGTACCGGCGATATCCAGATGCGCCCAGCGATAGTCCCGGGTAAAGCGTGCCAAAAAGCACGCAGCGGTAATCGTACCGCCGGCCCGGCCCCCGATGTTCTGCATGTCGGCGAAGTTGCTGTCCAGCAATGGCTGATAGTCTTCCCATAACGGCAATTGCCAAGCCCGGTCATGGGATTGTTCGCCAGCGTTCAGCAGCTCCTGCGCAAGGGTGCCCTGATTGCTGAACAGGCCGCTGGCAACATGGCCCAGCGCGATGACACAGGCACCGGTCAGCGTGGCGATATCAATAATCGTGTCCGGTTGGAATTTCGCGGAATAGGTCAACGCATCACAGAGGATCAGCCTGCCTTCGGCATCGGTATTGAGTATCTCGATGCTCTGGCCGGACATGGAGGTGACGATGTCTCCGGGTCTGGTCGCCTTGCCTGAGGGCATGTTTTCGCAGGTCGGAATTACCCCGACCACGTTGAGTTTCAACCCCAGTTCGGCGACTGCCTGCATAGTGCCAAGTACGCTGGCTGCACCACACATGTCGTATTTCATTTCGTCCATTTCGGCACCGGGTTTCAGCGAGATGCCGCCGGAATCAAAGGTAATTCCTTTGCCGACCAGTACTATGGGTTTTTGTTTCTTGTCTGCCCCGTTGTATTCCATCGTAATGAGCTTGGCGGGAAGTTCGCTGCCACGTGTGACCGATAAAAAGGATCCCATGCCCAGTTTCTGCATGTCTTTTTCTTCCAGAACGGTGGTGGTGATCGATTTGTAGGTCTTACCCAGGGAAAGCGCCTGGGTCGCCAAATAGGCGGGCGTGCAGACATTGCCCGGCAGATTCCCCAGCGTTTTGGCAAGTTCGACGCCACGAGAGGTTGCTGCGGCCTGTGCAAGCGCCAATTTCAGGCTGGAGGCGGGCTTTTGCAAAGTGCAAAACGTCAGATGCTTCAGGTTTGCAGCCTCGCCCGGTTTGCTCTTGAGACCGTCGGCGCGATACGCCTGCTCTGCCGCGATGAATACGCTTTGCCTGACGATCCATGACAGTGATGGGTCGGAAGAATCATTAGGGGTTGACGTCGCGCTCAGTGCAGCGGCCAATTCATCAATCAGGTAGAGCGATGCATCCTTTGCCGGCGTATTGTTTAGCGCCGTGAGTGTTGCACGCAGAATTTCCAGAACCGATTTCTTGCTTGTTTCCGCTGCTTTGCCCAATCCAACCAGCATCACTCGCTCAGCCGTCATGCCTGGTGGCGTGTGCAATAACACGGTGGTGGCGGACTTACCCTTCATGTCTCCGCGAGAGATGATCTCAGCGAAGGCGTTCTTGGTTGCGTCGCTGAGTTGTTGGGCAGCCGCGGAAAGTTTTCCGCCCTCGTATACGCCAACGACCAGGCAACCACTACGCAGCTTCTCCGGCAGACTTTGTTTTATGCTAAATTCCACGCGTTGTTACTCCTATATTGAAATAGCCCATTACTAGATGTCCGATTATCCGCAAATCGCTCCCATAAAGTCAAAGCCGTTGCGAAACACCGTTTTTCAGCGCGCTTTGGTAGGCGAATTTGTCAGCAATGGTTTGCTGGTTTTTGCCGTCCTGGTCGGCATTGTGGTGGTTAGCCAACTGATACGACTATTGGGCGATGCGGTCAGCGGACGCATAGCGGTCGATGCGGTACTGGCACTGCTTGGATTCAGTGCCATGAACTATTTGCCGGTGTTGCTTTCCATCAGTTTGTTCATTTCCATACTGATGACATTGTCTCGATCCTATCGCGATAGTGAGATGGTGGTGTGGTTTTGTTCGGGTATCGGGCTGACGCGATGGATCGGGCCGGTACTGTGGTATGCGTTGCCTGTTGTCGTATTGATTGCGGCGTTAAGCCTGGTACTGACCCCTTGGGCGCTGCTTAAAGCCGATCAGTTCAGGAATAAAATGGAAAGTCGCGATGACGTGACTGCGGCTACGCCCGGGATGTTTCGCGAGTCCGGCCAGGCTGACCGCGTCTATTTCATCGAGAACGTTGATTCCGGATCCAACCGAATCAGCAATGTTTTCGTCCAGTCAACCCAGAACGGCAAGATCGGAACCATGGTGGCCAGCCGCGGTGTGCAGGAGACGCGGGATAACGGTGATCGGTTTCTGGTGCTGTTCAATGGTACGCGATACGAAGGAACACCGGGGCAACGCGATTACAGCATCATCGAATTCGATCGCTATGCGATACGCATCGACAGTGTCCCGGTCAAACAGGCACGCATCTGGGTGCGTACCATGCCAACTCCGGCGCTTTGGAGCGATCCATCGCCGTGGAATCTCGCTGAACTTGACTGGCGGCTGGGTCTGCCGATCAGCGCGGCGGTACTTTCCCTGCTGGCGATTCCGTTGAGCTATGTCAATCCGCGTGCCGGCCGTTCATTGAATTTGCTCATGGCTCTGGTGTTGTACATGGTTTATAGCAATATGATCAGTGTGACCAATAGCTGGGTGAGCCAGGAAAAACTGTCACATGGTATCGGATTGTGGGGAATACATGCGGCAATGCTCGGGCTGACTGTGCTGATGTTTGCCCGCCGTATGTCGTTGTTTTCACTGCGCCGAACGCCCTTCCTCCGACGCAAGGCGGCCGCGTCCGCGGCCCCGCCGCCACCCGGAATATAGACCGGATATGAACTTGCTAACGCGATATTTGGGTCGGGAAATATATGCCAGCATCGCGCTGGTGCTTGCCGCATTGCTGATGCTGTTTGCGTTTCTGGATTTTATACGCGAACTGAGTTCGATGGGCGAGGGGCAATATTACCTGGGCTATGTGTTGCTGTTCGTGTTGTTGACAGTGCCGGGTCACATTTACGAATTATTTCCCGTGGTGGCGCTGGTGGGGACGATCTTTGCATTGGTGCAGATGGCCTCCAATTCGGAAATTACCGTCTATCGTGCTTCCGGTGCATCGTTATTGCAGATGGTTGGCGCACTATTCAAGATTGCATTGCCTTTGGTGATATTAAGCTTCATTTTTGGCGAAGTGCTGTCGCCCCCAAGCGAACGTATGGCCCAGAATTTGAGGCTCAAGGCCAGGAATGCCCAGGTGACGCTAAAGGAATTCCGATCAGGTGTCTGGGTCAAGGATGAGCGCGCGTTCGTAAACGTGAAAAGTGTGATGCCGGATACCAGTTTATCTAACGTTTCAATCTATAAGTTTGATGACAATTACCACCTGTTGGGAATTACCAATGCCAAGCGCGCAAGTTATCGTGAGCAGGGGTTGTGGAAACTCGATGAGGTTCAGGTTACGGAGTTCGCCGCATCTGGGGTGAACGTGACTGATTTGCTTAGCAAAGATTGGCATTCCGCACTAAGCCCGGAAATTTTCAGCGTATTGCTGGTGGTGCCTGAACAAATGTCACTTTGGCACTTGTACCAATACATAGGCCATTTACAGGATAACCGGCAGAAGAGCGGGCAGTACGAAATTGCCCTGTGGAACAAGCTGGTCTACCCATTTTCCATCATGGTCATGATGTTACTGGCGTTACCCTTTGCAACCTACAATCGACGGTCAGGCGGAATCAGTGCGATGGTGTTTCTGGGAATAGTACTGGGCTTGTCTTTCCATTTCTTCGGAAGACTGGTCGGCAGTCTGGGTGCACTTTACGACTGGCAGCCGTTTTTCAGTGCTTCAACGATGACAGGCGTTTACCTGCTGTTGGGTGTAAGTGTGCTTTGGCGGACCGAGAGACGCTAACCCTTTTCATCGGAGATGGCTTGTATTCCAGCGACTTTAGATTCCAAGACTACTCCTCGGAATTCGGTACCCAGTTTTCGGATTTTTGTGACTTTTTTTCCTGTTCTTCCTTGACCATCTTCTTGACTTCTTCACGCTGATGCACGGGAACTTTTTTGAATGCCTGGTATTTTTCTCGCGCGGCAGCGCGCTGCTCTGGCGTGAGCTTGCTCCAGACTGTCAGGCGATCTTGAAAGCGTTTTTTGTGTTCGGCCGTCAGATGCTTATATCGATTCGCGGTCTTGATCAGGCGATCTTGCTGGATATCGGTTAATGTGTCCCATTGTTGCGCCAATGGAGCTAGCGCTTCTCTTTGTGCGGGATTAAGTGACTGCCATGGCTCAGCCGCTGCATCTATCGCAATGCAGAACAAAAATGGAATGACCAGTAATCCGATTAACGAGGATTTGATAAGCAAACGACTACCGTGCATTCTGGCCTTAGTTGTTGATTTCAATCTACAAATACGTCAATCGGCAGATCGTCGGTCAGGATCGCCACATCGATCTCACTAATTTGCTGATCCTGCGTATGCTGTAAGTATTCCGCGCTAAACAAGAACAAGACTACCAGGGCTCCGGTAACCAGCCACTGATTGGCAGAATGGGGTACCAGGTGGTGCGCCCAGCTTCCTCCGCTCAATACCGCTGCCGGCGCGTGTGCGCGCTGTCGGGACAAAGCTTTATGTCGCGCATCAGCCAGTTTGGACAATGTGTCCTCATCAAGTTGCATCGAACTTTGTGTCAGTAATTGAGCGATTTTCCCTTGATCCAGTTCTGAGGTCATGGCAGTTCGACTCCCTTTAATTTAAGCGCCGCGGCGAGTGCGTGATTTGCTCTAGAACAGTGGGTCTTTACGCTGCCTTCGGAGCACCCCATCGCAGCTGCTGTTTCAATTGTATCCAATCCTTCCCAGTAACGCAGCAGGAAGGCTTCGCGTTGACGAGAAGGGAGGTTGCTGAGCGCGATTTCGACGATATTCATGATTTGTTTTTGCTGCAAGCTGGCCTCCGGGGCAGCGGGCGCCGATTGATTATCGCCATCTTCGAGCACATCCAAGGGGTCATATTCCGTATCATCCTGTTTTGATTGCATACCGGAAAATAGCGTAAGCCAGGCCGATCGCACCTTTTGCCGGCGGAATTGGTCCCGTATCGTGTTTTGCAATATGCGCTGAAACAGCATTGGTAGCTCATCTGCTGGCTTATCGCCGTATTTTTCAGCGAGCTTCAGCATGGCGTCCTGAACGATATCCATTGCAGTGTGCGCGTCACGCACCGCAAACAAGGCATGCTTGTACGCGCGTCGTTCGATGCTGCTGAGAAACTGGTTCAGGTCGTAGGGCGTGCTCAGTTTGTCACCTCTTGCAAAGAGTTTGCATGGTAACAAATTGCCCTCCCTAGCGCTTGAAACCAAGTCATTGTCGTGCGAAAGGTTGACCAAAGCGCCGCCAACCATTATCGTACACGGTCT
>JBARHR010000293.1:0-9749 GCA_049799335.1 Gallionella sp.
CCTGGGATGCGACCCATGCGGCGCAGATGGCGCTGTCTTGTGTCTATCGCACCGGCCAGCAATTCGGCGTGGCGCATCTCATCGACGTATTGCTCGGCAAGAGCACACCCAGAGTGGAGCAGTTCCATCATCAACACAGCGACTCTTCCGAACTCCCGCGTGCGGGATAGGGAAGTGTCAGCACACATTCCCGATTGAACCCACCCGCCACTTAAGGCAAGATGCGCCCTCGGGAATTTTGTATCAACCAAATTACAGAGAACAGATATGGGCGCACAATGGAAAGCCAGACATAAAGAAATTGCAGCGAACGCCAAGGGTAAAATTTTCGGCAAGCTGTCCAAGGAAATAATGGTCGCCGCAAAAGGTGGCGCCGACCCCGACCTGAATTCGCGGCTGCGCCTCGTCGTCGAACAAGCCAAGAAAGCCTCCATGCCGAAAGAGACACTGGATCGTGCGATCAAAAAAGGCGCCGGTCTGCTCGATGGCGGCGCCAATCTGGAGCGCCTTGTCTACGAAGGTTTTGCGCCGCACCGCGTCCCGGTGATCGTCGAATGTCTCTCCGACAACATCAACCGCACCAAGTCCAACATCAACGTCCTGTTCCGCAAAGGTCAGCTCGGCGCTGAAGGCTCCGTCGCATGGGATTTCAACTACGTCGGCATGATCGAAGCAACGCCCAACTCAAAAGATGCGGACCCGGAAGTAGCCGCCATCGAGGCGGGCGCGCAAGACCTCGAAGCATCCGATGAAGGCGCAACCCTGTTTATCACCGAAGTCACCGATCTGGACCTCGTCTGCAAGGCGCTGCCTGCGCAAGGTTACACCGTAACTTCCGCACAGCTAGGCTATCGACCGAAGAATCCGGTCACACTGAGCAACACTACGGAACGTGAAGAAGTGGAAGCGTTCCTCGAAGCGATAGACGCAGACGACGATGTACAGAATGTCTATGTGGGGCTGGCAGGTTAGCTTGCGGAAATTCGAGGCGTGTAGTGATGTAGCATTTCACTTGATTCCGCTTTAGGATTTATCCGGTGACGCCATGAGTTTCGACGTTGATTTGCACCGCCACACCATCAAGCTGCCCAACCGGCTAAGCAACGGTGGCACGCTGGAAATGAGTGTGGTCGAAGGCGGCGCACGAGATGCGGCACAGACGATGGTGTTCATTCACGGCTTCGGCGGACGCGCCGCGTATTGGGAACAGCAACTGGACCAGTTCCAGACTGATTACCGGGTGATCGCACTCGACCTGCGCGGGCATGGCTACACGGATGCGCCTACCGAGGCCGCAGGCGCGCGCTATGATGTACCCGAACTGGTCGCAGACGTGGAGACATCACTCGATGTGCTGCAGGTTCAGGACAAATTTGTACTTGTATGCCATTCCTTCGGCGGTGCAATCGCCTCACTGTTCATGAACCGGCATCCACAGCGCGTCAGTTCACTGGTGATCATCTCATCGGCCGTACACTTCAGATTGCGCTGGGCGGGACGCAACGTGTTGCGCATACCACCGGCGTTTCTCACCTGGATACGAACGGTGCTGCCCTACGTCGGTTTCAACGCCGCGCGTATTTATCCGCCGGCGCATGTGGTTTATCTGCAAAACAAAAATGGCCTGGCAGTATGGGATGGCACCGACTATCTCAAGGCGATTCAATCACCAACCATGGTGATCCTCGGACAACGCGACATCCTGTTCTCACAATCTGCGTACAAAGAAGTCGCCAAGCTGATCCCCAGTGCCGAAGAAGTAATCATACCGGTATCGGCGCATCAGGTTATGGTGGAGCGACCTGACGCGGTGAACCGGAGTATTGAGCGATTCCTGAACGCGCAAATCGATCCGCTGCTGTTGTACGAATACAAGACCAGGAAAAAATCGCAGCGACGCCTGGCGCTCAAGACACTGGAAGCAGATCGCCCCTGGCTGAAATTCTACGATACACGCACCCCGTATCAAATCAAATTGCCCACGGTCACGTTGCCGCGTCTGCTGGAAGCGACAGCGCGACGATTTGCCAGAACTACGGCGGTCAACTATTTCGGCAGGCGGATGGATTGGCGCACCGTTGACCGCCTCGCGAACCGGTTTGCACACGGTCTGATATCGCTGCAAATCAAGCCCGGCGATCGCGTGATGCTGGCCCTGCCCAATATTCCTGCATGGATCATCGCCTACTATGGCATTCTGAAAATGGGCGGCGTGGCAGTATTGACGGATGCCAACACCGACGTGGAAACATTGTTCGGCCGAATTGCGGATACAAAACCGGCAATGCTGATCGCTGCCACGGATCGTTACCACGGCCTTAACACCCCCTTGCTATCCGATCCGCGCGTGGCCAGCCTGCGTCATGTTGTTTTTGCATCACGCAAAGACCACATGGGGTGGCGCGAAAAGCTCAAGTTCCTGCTGTTGCACAATGTACAGGACGGACACATGCTTCCATGGCTGTCCCGGGAGATGCGCCTGCCCGGTCGGCAGCCGCGATTTTTCAAATTGCATCAGATATTGGCGCGTGGCCGCAACGCCGCGCCCGATATGCAGCAATCCGTGGAACAGGTTGCCGCTATCGTCTATTCCTACGGTCGCAGTGGTCCGTCACAGCCAATCCCGTTGACGCATCGCAACCTGGCTTCAAACGCCCTGCAGTTGCGACATTGGTTGCCGGAGTCCAGACCGGGTGCCGAACGATTTCTGGCCCAGCAACCGTTGTCATTGGCATACGGACTGACTGGACTGTTGCACCTTGCAGTGTATCTGGGTGCCACGCTGATACTGGTTCCGGAAGGCGACATTCCGCTGCTGCTGAAAACGGTCAAAAAGCACCAGCCGACGTATTTCCCGACGACACCCCCGATCATCCAGCAATTGGCGTATACACCCGGCGTAAGGCGCTTTGGACTGGCATCGATCCGGGTATGCGCGGTCGGCGGTGCGCCGCTGGCGCTGGAAATACGCGAGATGTTCGAGAAGATTACCCGCGGTCGACTGGTCGAAGCGTATGGGGTAGCGGAAGCATCTCCCGCCGTCCTGGCAATGCCGCTGGCGGGCCGCAGGAAAAGCGGCGTGGTTGGACTGCCGTTACCCGATACGGAAGCAAAGATTGTCGATCTTGAAACCGGCGCATTACTCAAATCGGAGCAGGTTGGAGAGTTGTGGGTGCGAGGTCCGCAGGTATTCTCCGGCTACGGAGGCAATGCAATCAATGATGGGCGCGGCAGCACCGGACGCGTGTTGCGGGACGGTTGGCTGGCCACCGGCGATATCGCCAGCATGGACGACAACGGATTTTTCACCATCATCGAGCGCAAGGAAAACATGCTGATACGCGACGGCAAGCGGGTCTTCCCCCGGCAAATTGAAGAAACGCTGTACGAGCATCCCGCGATCGCCTATGCCACTGTCAGGCGCGAACCGGACGATCAGGGCGTGACGCGCCTCAATGCCAGGGTTACCTTGCACGCCAATCTTGCCGCGACAGAAGAAGAACTGCGTTCCTATTGTTCACGGCGTATGGATCAAACTGCCCTTCCCGATCATTTCACAATTGACAGCCTTGAAGCACGAAGCTAGTCGCGACATAGACTTAATTCTTGCCCGAGTGAATAAACTACAATGGTGAATCCCCCTATCTGCCGCCCGAGCCGTAATCCCGCCTCTCCGGAGTTATCCAGTCATGTTTGAAATCATCGTGTTGGCCATCGCCCTCAGTATGGACGCGTTTGCGGTCTCGATAGGCCTCGGCGCCAAGGCAAAATCAGAGAAGATTGGACTTAAGGTCGGCCTGTTCTTCGGCGTATTCCAGGCGCTAATGCCTTTCATCGGGTATCTGGGCGGGAAAGGTGTGCTCGGATGGGTGGAGAACTACGCGCACTGGATCGCGTTCGGATTTCTGGCACTGATCGGTGCGAAGATGATCTACGAGGGTCTGCACGAAGGCATCGAAGAAGATATTTCGGCCATCACCGACAAAATGCTGCTCCTGCTCGCCATTGCCACCAGCATAGACGCAATGGCGGCGGGATTCACGCTGACACTGCTGGACGTCAACGTTTACGTCGCCTGTCTTATCATCGGCACAACGACATTTGCGTTCAGTTGGTCGGGTGTACTGATAGGCAAGCGCAGCGGAACCCGGCTGGAAAGCAGGGCGGAGGTATTCGGCGGAGTGATATTGATTCTGATCGGAGTCAAGATGCTGGCAATGTAGCTTGCTTTTACAGGCAGCATTGCGGGCGGCGGAACAAACGCAAACGCCAGATATTTATTTCAGTCCCAGCACATCCTGCATGTCGTACAGCCCTGCGGGATTGGATCGAACAAATCGCGCCGCGCGCAGCGCACCCAGCGCAAATGTCGCGCGACTGCTCGCCTTGTGAGTGATTTCGATGCGCTCACCGGTGCCTGCAAACAGCACCGTATGGTCACCGACAATATCGCCACCGCGCACCGTGGCAAAGCCGATAGTGGAAGGATCGCGTTCACCGGTCACACCTTCTCTTCCGTACACGGCCACTTCGGACAGGTCGCGCCCCAACGTCCGCGCAACCACTTCGCCCATACCCAACGCGGTCCCGGAAGGCGCATCCACCTTATGGCGATGATGCGCCTCGACAATCTCGATGTCATAGCCCTCGGCGAGTACCCGTGAGGCAGTCTCCAGCAGCTTGAATACGAGATTCACGCCGACACTCATGTTCGGCGCAAACACAATGCCTATTTCCTTTCCCGCCGAGGCCAGCTGCGCCTTTTGCACCGCATTGAACCCGGTCGTGCCAACCACCATATTCACGCCGAGCTTGCGGCAGATGTCCAGATGGCGCAACGTACCTTCAGGACGCGTAAAGTCTATCAGTACGTCCGCACCCTGCACTGCAGAAACTAGGTCGGAGCTTATCTTTACACCGCCGCCAACGACGTTACCCAACAGCTCGCTGCCGCTGGTCTCCAGCGCCGCGTGCAATAACATGTCATCGGCCTGCAAAACACAATCCAGCAAAATCTTTCCCATGCGGCCGCCGCTGCCGGCGATAGCGATCTTAATCTGTGACATTATTCGGGTCCTTTGATGTGGCGACAGCGGCTTTGAAAGGAGCGGCATCTTCGATGCGTTCCAGATTCTCGCCTTTAAAGTACAGCGTGAGACGCTGCTCTTCGGCCAGCTTGCCGGCACGTTCCAGCAGATACACGTAATCCCAACGGTAGGCGTGGAACACGTCGTTGATCATCGGCGTGCCAAGCACATATTTGACCTGTTGCTTCGACAAACCCAGCTTCAGCTTGCCGCGCATGTCCGCGGTCACATAATTCCCCTGACGGATATCCATCTTGTAGGAGCTACAGGAAACCAGTGCCGACGCAAGTAAAACCAATAATAGCAAAATATAACCAGAGCGCATCACATCCCCAAAATCAAAACAAAACCGCTGTAATGATACCTCACGCGGACCCGTCCAACATTTCACCCGCATGCTTGCGCGTGGTCTCGGTTATTTGTACACCTCCGAGCATCCTCGCGATTTCCTCCACGCGCTGCTTGCCCTTCAATACCGCTATATGGCTTAACGTGACTCCGGCAGCGACGCCCTTGCTCACCTGCCATTGATGGTCGGCCGCTGCGGCAACCTGCGGCAGGTGCGTGACGCACAACACCTGATAGTGTCTGCCAAGTCGCTTCAGCAACTTGCCCACAATTTCTGCGACGCCGCCGCCTATGCCGTTATCCACTTCATCGAAGATCAACGTCGGCACACTGGCCACTTTGGAGGTGGCTACCTGTACCGCCAGACTGATACGCGACAATTCACCGCCCGACGCCACCTTGGCAAGACTGCGCGCAGGGGTACCGGGATTTGCCGCCACCTGAAATTCAATCGCCTCCAGGCCGTGAACGCTACCCTCATCGAGCGGCGGCAACGCCACCGCGAAGCTTCCGCCCTGCATCGCCAGTGTCTGCATCGCAGCAGTAATTTCTCCCGCCAGTCGGTGCGCGGCGCTCTTGCGTACGCCCGAGAGCTTGCGTGCCGAGGACTGGTATTCCCGCTGCGCATCATTCTCCCGCAGCCTCAATTCTTCGAGGTCGGCATCACCACCCAGCTCGGCCTGTCGCTCGATCACTTTTTGCAGTGCGTCATCCAGCTCGTCCGGCGTAACCCGATATTTTCGCGCAGTGCTCATCACGCTCTGAATTCGCTGCTCAAGTGTTTCAAGTCGTCCGGGATCCACGTCCATATGTTGCTGATAGTGACGCAACGCATAGACAGCTTCCTGCAGTTCAGCCTGTGCACTTTCCAGCATACGCAGCGTTTCACCCAGGCTGGCATCATGCGACATCCCGGCACGCAACCGCGCCACCAGCACCCCGACTTGCACAAGGCATGCACCGTCGGCCTCGCTTAGAATTTCCACGCCAAATGCTGCCGTGTCGAGCAACGCCGACGCATGCGCCAATCTTTCGTGATCTTCCTGCAGCGTTTTCCATTCAGTCCCGTTGAATTGCAACTGTTCCAGTTCCTTGCGCTGGAACAACAGCAAATCCCGTTCGGCCGCGGTCGCCTCGGCATTCTCCGTCAATTCTACGCGGCGGCTGCGCAGGGTCTGCCACGCGCGATATTTCTCGGCGACCTGCGCGGCATCGGCGGCACTGCCGGCGTAGCCATCCAGCAGTTCGCGCTGCGTTTCCGCACGCAACAGCGATTGGTGTGCATGTTGCCCGTGTATATCCAACAGTTGATTGCCTGCCTCACGCATTTGCTGCAGCGTGGCACTGCGTCCATTGATGTAGCCTCGGGAACGGCCGCTTGCCTCCAGCACTCTCCTGAACAAGCACACATCCGGATCACCGGTCAGATCCTGTTCCCGTAACCACTGTTGCGCGCTTGCCGATGTCGCGATATCAAATTCCGCGGCGATCTCGGCACGTTCGCAGCCGGTGCGCACCATGCCGGCATCACCACGCTCTCCGAGCGCCAAGGACAATGCATCAATCAGGATCGATTTGCCCGCGCCGGTTTCACCGGTGAGTGCGGTAAACCCGGATGAAAAATCCAGCTCGAGTTCGGAAACGATGACGAAATCGCGAATGCCCAGAAATTTCAGCATTTACAAAGTCTGGTTCCAGAGCAATTTTTCGCGCAGGGTATGGTAATAGCTGTGACCGACCGGGTGGAGCAGACAAACCAGGCTGGGGTGTCGCGTAACGATGATCTTGTCATGCAACTGCAGATCGTAGCCGGTATGACTGTCGAAGCGCACATGAATTTCAGCGCTCCGGTGTGCCAGTATTTCCACCTCTGACGTGCTCTTTACGACGATCGGCCGATTGCTCAGTGTGTGCGGGCAAATCGGCACAAGCTCCAGCACTTCCAGACCGGGATGGATGATAGGACCGCCCGAGGACATCGCATACGCCGTTGAGCCGGTCGGCGTCGAGATTATCAGGCCATCGGCACGCTGGTTGTATACATATTCGCCATCGATGCGCACCTCGAACTCGATCATGCTGCCTACATTGTTGCGGTGTACTACGACTTCATTAAACGCACGACCCGTGTATATCTCGACATCATCGCGCATCACGCGCGCATCGAGGAGCAACCGCTCCTCTGTTATGAATTTGCCGTCCAGCATATCGGCGACGCTGTCCTGCATGTTGTCGATGGTCAGATCAGTGAGGAACCCCAGTCGTCCCTGATTCACGCCTACCAGCGGTATGTTGGAAAGTGAAAGCGTGCGGGCAATATTCAGCATTGTGCCGTCACCGCCGATAACGATAGCCAGATCAACGGCCGTACCGATTTCCGCCACGCTCATCACCGTATGCGGCTGGCTGCCCAGGTGTTCGGCGGTCAGACTGTCCAGCACCACTTTCACGCCCCTGGTGGTAAGAAATTCGGCCAGACGCAGCACCGGCCCGGCGATTTCCGGAGTATTGTGTTTGCCTATAATTGCGACGTTCTGGAAAGGAAATTTCATGGGCGCGATTAAACCACATCACCTTTGCAATGACAAAACAGCCGACCACGGTCGCTGTCGCGCGTATCTATCCTTTGGCTTTCGCACGCCCGCGCGCAGCATGAAGAATTTCTTCGCTACGCTAAGCCGATTCGGCATGATATTCAACGACCAGTGTATGCCGAGCTCCCGCGCAAACCGTTACCAGATTTTCCAGCGCGTTGGCCGATTCCACGCACACCATTTCGCGCCAGCCGTCGGACCGTCCCAAATCGCCCATCTTGTTGGCCTTTTCTGTCCACGGGGTCCACACCACAGTTGAACGACTACCCGATTTGGAAACATAGATGCGGCGCTTGAGTTTCTCATCCTCGACTACACATACCGTACCCGTATTGATGTAGACACGATCGACCTCACCGTCAAATGTAATCGCTCCGGATTGCTTCTTGAGCGCGGAACCGCCCACCTTGTCCCAATATTCGCAGTTGTCCAGACCTGTTACCCGTACTGACCCAATGTCTCCAATTTGCAAAGAGGTATGCAACGCCTCCCCGATGAGAAAGTCTGTCGCCCCGGTGTTTTCGGTAGTCATTTCCATGCGCAGCGACAGCCCCACGATGACCGTCAATTCTATTCGCGACGCATGCGGCCATTGGGCGCGAGTCTTTTCGCTTTCAACCAGTCGCAACGTCAAGCGCGTCGAACCATCCGGATCGTTGCCTGACTCGACCACCTGCCAGGGAACAGTGCGCGCGTAGCCATGCCCGGGGAATCCTGATTCAGTCGCGTGCGCGCCAAACCACGGCCAACATACCGGTGCGCCGCCGCGTATTGACTTTCCCGCCGCCAATTTGGCATCCCGTGACAGCCACACCACCGGCACGGACTGATCTTTCGGTTGCCAACTCATCAGGTGCGCGCCCTGCAAACACAGCATCGCTGTTGCTTTTGTGTTGCCTATTTCAGCGACAATTAGACCGCTGGCATCATCGCGAAAATTCAACTCACCCGGAATCGCGAATTGCTTGTTCAATTGCTGCGCTGTAATCATTAGTTTTCCCCTTATGCAGTCGAAGTATCGTGTGGTATTGGGCGTTTAACCCGGAAGCCCGTATAATCGGCTATCGATTCTACCTGAATTCCCCCAATGCTCGTTCATCCGCAATTCGACCCTGTCGCACTGCAACTAGGTCCGCTCGCAATCCATTGGTATGGCCTGATGTATCTCGCCGGCTTCGTCGTATTTCTCTGGTTGGGGCGTAGGAGAATTGCCCTGATGAACGATACCAAGCTCAACGGGCAGCTGCTGGACGATTTGTTGTTCTACGGTGTGCTCGGGGTGATAGTGGGCGGCCGGTTGGGCTATGTTCTGTTCTATAAAGCCTCCTACTACATGGCCCACCCGCTGGAAATTTTCTCGGTTTGGCAGGGCGGCATGTCCTTCCATGGCGGCTTTCTGGGCGTGATTATTGCGATGGCGTGGTTGTCCCGCAAGCAGAAGTTGCGCTGGCTGCAACTTACCGACTTCATCGCGCCTTTGGTCCCACCCGGCCTGGCGTTCGGACGCATCGGCAATTTCATTAACGGTGAACTGTGGGGACGCCCGTCGGATGTTCCGTGGGCGATGATATTTCCCCGCGTCGACAACCTTCCGCGCCACCCGTCGCAGCTCTATGAATTCGCGCTCGAGGGAATATTACTCTTCGCAGTGTTGTGGTGGTTTGCGCACAAACCCCGGCCCATCTGCATGATTTCCGGCCTGTTCCTGATGGGCTATGGC
>JBARHR010000294.1:0-18255 GCA_049799335.1 Gallionella sp.
GTGAACGCCAGCAAACCACCGGCTATCGCCAGATTTTTCATGAACATGATTTGCTGCATCTGATCTGCGCCAGAATGGAACAATATTCCCGAAATGATGCTGAAACCCGCAAGAAGAAACGCGACCAAACGGGTCTGGAATCCAAGGAGCAACGATAGGCCTGCACCAATCTCCAGCGCAATCACCAAAGGAAGCAGCTCTCCCGGAACGCCAACCGACGCCATATAGCCCTGCGTGCCAGCATAACCCGCGCCCAGCTTGCTGATACCTGCTCCAACAAAAATAGCGGATGCCAATATCCTGGCAACGAGTATTAGAAGTGTGTTGAGGACTGGAGTTGCGACCAGTCGGGCAATATTGCCGTTGATTCTTCTGAATATATTTTCGTCAAAATGTGGCTGGCCGCGGTGTATAGATTGGGTTGAATTGATCGTGTTCATGTCATGGTTCCTTTCGGGTTAGGGTGTCAGTGCGCATTTCGTCATGCCAACTGATTCATTTACTGTCAGTCCAGACAATCGCCTGGTCCGCAGTACAATTCTTCGCGATCATCGTATCCAGTTGCGAGAATGTGAGTGCATCTTATATGTCTCAAAATAATCGATAAAGACGGCCAATCGAGATGAACAATTCCATAAATGGGACTAGCTAACCGGCCGAATGGATAATTATTGCCGTTGATCGCGACGGGCGATATCGCCACCAATCGAGGACCAATATCCGCCAGTTAGCACTAACTTGAACATGGCCAATAATTGACTAATCTAGTATGTTATGTGATTATTCGACTACGGCATTCGCCGTGCAATTAACGATGGCGATGCCCCTCAACTTCTTCGAGGGAGGTAACCATGAAAATCCTCAATCTGGAATCTTTCCCAGCAACCGACAGCGAACAAACCCGATTTGAAGCGGCAAGAAAACTGGCCTTTTCCGTCGCGGAATCGGACCCGGAAATGCTGGAGCCAGAGTTGGTCGGCTGGATCGATAGGGCCACAAACAATACCTCGCCGGTTTTGGCAGGATGCTCCGGCATAAATGGCTGGCATGACTACGGAATTTCTCACGGTGGCAAACTCGAAGTCAGAATCGGTAATGCCGCATCGTTCATCTTTGCAGAATCAAGCCAGTTTGATTCCTACGCTCATTTCGGCCACGGTCCTTATGTGAATCTGCGCGACCCCTCCGGCAACGAAATAATGTGTCGAATTGGCGGCGTCCATTGCGTACCGCTTGACGACTGGACCAGCAAACTTACGTAATGGCGACCGTCTGGATATTCCGTTCGCCGTTCGAATGTCTGCATCAACGTGACTATTGACCAATTTGGAGAATGAAATGCTGAATATCAACAATACGATGAATTATCAAGACCATCTGCGCGCAGACCCGGATGGCAACATGTTTGATCTTGACCATTGGTCCCCGCTTAAGGTCAGGCAGATGGCCACACAGGAAGGAATAGGCGAACTGACCGATGCCCATTGGCACGTGATCTACTTGCTACGAAATTTGTTCCGGGATAAAGGACAGGCTGGGAACACGCGTGAAGCAATGCGCATGCTTGAGCAGGATTTCGTTGATGAGGGCGGCAGCAGATATCTTTATGAGCTATTCCCCAGAGGGCCGATCAATCAGGGCTCACGACTTGCTGGTGTACCCGCGCCCCCGCATGCCAGCGATCCTTCCTTCGGCTGGTCCGCCTGACGTCCCGGACAATATTGCAATTCCGTTGTTCGTCTGGTTGAGATGAACGCTATTCAACAGGGAGGAAAAGATGATGAATACAGCTGATATGCTGATATATGTACATCCGGAACTGGACACAGAACGCAGATCCCAATTGGCGTCATGGGTAGAAAGCAGCATCGGTGTGGACTGTGCAGAATTTGACAGGCATGCACATCCGCACGCATTGATGGTGCGCTACGACCCGGACGCGATCAACGGGAAACAGATACTGAACAAGGTAAGGAAGGTCGATCCGATCGCCTCGATCGTTGGCCTATAAATTGATACCGATTCTTTAAATATCGTGACTAGTTATCGCGTGGAGGTGCACTATGAATCAGGAAGATGTAACCATGGAACGAGAACTGGTTGCCTGCGAGATATGCTTGAAGGAAGTTCCTCAATCCGAAGCAGCCATACCGGAAGCTACAGACTACGTAACGCATTTTTATGGTCTCGAATGCTACGAATTGTGGAAGAGGCAGGGCGAGCAGCGAACCACGCAGTAAGCATGCCGTTTGCGTAAATTGATTGAGACTGGCTATCCAACACTGGTTCGGGCCGTCTGCGTACGTATTGGGCTTGATGAGACACGGACTATTGCTCGGAAGGGTGTTAAAGGATAACAGCAGGCAACGCAATGATGGTCAGGAACATTCTGTTAACTCTGGCGGTGCTCAATTTAGCCGCCTGATCTTGACTGAGAACCACAGATCAAGCATTTTCTGCTCACGCAGAGAATGTCAATATTCTCTTCATGCAGATTACGGGGGGAGACACGCAGAAGAGAGCGATGGCGCTGGTCCCCTCGGGAAGTGACGTGAAAGCAATCGCCTTGTCACCACCTGATCTGACTTCCCTGATCGAATTCATCAATCGGCTGATTGGTGTCGATGTTACTATTATTCTCGGGTCGACCAAAAAAATAGCCGGAACGTCCAGCACACAAAGGCCGAAGCGCGTGATGGATTAACGCTGCACTTTGGACCGACTTCGAAGAACGCATTCAGGCGCAGCTCCAATAGCGCACAGGGTGATATATATTTCGTGCAGACGTTGCTGATGTTGTAGAGTTTTGGTTACGTATCGCCGCGTGAATCACAGGTGAGTTGTATGGTAAGGATTGTTGTCGCGCAATTCGATTGTTGAGTTGAAGCTGCGATATTTGGACGATTTTCGAAACGAGGTGTCGATGAATCCAATTGTATGGGACGGAAAAGAGGTGCATCCGTCAAAAGTAGTATGTATAGGGCGAAACTACGCGGAACATATCAAGGAGCTTGATAACGAGGCTACACTAGAGCCGGTGATATTTATCAAGCCGAATTCGGCAATTTCTCGTGATGTTTATTCCAGCAATTCCGAGGTCATACACTATGAAGGTGAAATAACTTTTCTGATTACGTCGGGAGAACTCAGAGCCGTAGGTTTCGGGCTGGATCTGACCAAACGGGAACTTCAGTACGAGCTGAAAACCAAGGGCTGGCCATGGGAACGAGCCAAGGCTTTTGACCGTTCTGCAGTGTTCAGCGAATTCGTAACCTTTGCCGGAGGCATCAAGAATTTGCGCATGGAGTTCTTCATCAATGACGCATTGGTCCAGTTTGGCGGCTACGACCTGATGTTGAACAAGCCTAACGAAATGTTGAAAGAGGCTGGCAGCTTTCTGACATTCGAACAGTGCGATCTGTTGATGACAGGTACGCCCAAGGGTGTCGGCCCGGTTGTTTTCGGTGACAAGTATCTGGGAAGAATATTTGACGGCGACAAATTACTCGTAGAGGGCGCATGGGTGGTAAATTGATCGTCCAATCACGCCGCATCACTTGAACTGGAAATCGACCGGCGAAATTCCGTCATCGCCACGGCAAAGAGACAATGACCAGGATCATTTTCATTTGCGCAAAAAACTGACGGGCCAACCGACTATTCGCTCAATTCAATAATGCCGACCCGTATCTGTTTTATACGCCATGGCGAAACAGACTGGAACGTTGCAAAACGCATTCAGGGGCAAACTGATATCGCACTCAACGAAACCGGTCACAACCAGGCGTTGGCCATGGCGTTCAACGCAGCGCACTATAATTTTTCAGCCGTTTACAGCAGCGACCTGGGTCGCGCGTATGAAACCGCCAGAATGGTTGCTGATCGGCGTGGTCTGGAAGTAAGAAAAATGCCGGAACTTCGTGAACGGCACTACGGCATTTTTCAGGGAATTACCGCAATTGAAGGATCAAGAACTTTTCCGGATGCCTATGCCCACTATACGGAACGCGATCTCGACTATGACTTTGAAAGCGGTGAAAGCATGCGCCGGTTCGCGCAACGAGTCACTGAAGCAATCGACTCCCTGACGCGACACCATAGCAAGCAGCTCGTCGCTGCGGTCAGCCATGCAGGCGTACTGGATATTGTATATCGCAAGGCGACCGGACGGCCACTGCATACACCGCGCGATTTTGTCATTCCGAATTGCGCACTCAACTGGTTTCGTTTTGACGGCCAAGGTTGGCATCTTGAAGCATGGGATGACCACCATCATCTGGCCAATGTCCTGCTGGAATCCGCCGAATGAATTCTGCAGAGCATCGTTTGGTTCTTGTACGCCACGGCGATAGCATATGGAATTTGGGGCACCGCTTTACGGGCTGGATAGATATTCCGCTAAGCGACCAAGGTAAGGTTCAGGCAGCCGCAGCGGGAAAGCAACTTGCCGCTTTGGGCATTCGTTTTAACGAGGTCCACACCTCTGTCATGTTGCGCACGCACCAGACAGCGGACTATCTGCTCTCTGCCGCGAAACATGCGCCGATTCCCCGATTCACGCACTGGCGACTGAACGAACGCCACTATGGCCAATTGCAGGGATTGAACAAACGAGAGATATTTGCCATCTGGGGCGAGGACAAGTCGCGCCGCTGGTGGAGGGGCTATCAGGAGCCACCCCCGCCCATGAATCTCTCCGATCCGCGACATCCCCGTTTTGACTCGCTATATGACGATATCGATCCCGACGTTTTGCCCGCCAGTGAAAGTCTTTTGGATTGTCAGTGCCGCCTGCTCCCCTACTGGCGCGAAATATTGGCACCCCGTCTTGCTGCCGGTGTGAAATTGCTGGTGATCAGCCATGGCAATGCGCTACGCGGTCTGGTCATGCATCTGGAAAATATCACGCCGGTAGCTATCGAGCACTTGGAAATACCAGCCTGTGTACCGTTGCTATATCGATTTGACGACGATCTAAAGTTGCTCGGGCGCGACTGGCTGTCTTAGCGAACAATCCCGCCCGTTCAGCACAGGAAAAAATACTGCCGGACGCTACCCGACGACCTCAAATCTATCATGGTTGCCACTACCCATACCGATGTCAACGCGCGCTACTTGGGCATGTAACGGGCCGCGGTGCGCCCATGCAACTATGGCATCTACGGATTCAGAATTACCTTGAACCAGGGCTTCAACGGTACCATCAGGGCGATTTCGCACCCAACCATTGACCTGAAGACGCAATGCTTCCCGGCGCATGGAATCGCGAAAACAAACGCCTTGAACAAGTCCATGAATCACGAGATGTTTGATAATTCTTGGTGTATTCACGTTGTTCCCGCTCGTATGACTATTAGTTCGGAATGCATTCAACTTGCCTGCCGTTCGGGATCTACCCGCAAAGTGTGGGCCGTGAATCTACCAATGGCAGGCAAGCTGCGTGTGGAGTTGACGCTAAGGGGCGTCTGCCCCAACAGCACACGCTCAGCCTGTGGAATCACAAGAATCCATTAACATTTCGACAAGGCTTGCCGGAGACAAGTCAAAGGGCTCAATGCGAACGGCTTCTTGGGTACCGGGCTCCGGGTCAATAGTCCGCATTCTATGGCTAACTCATGGTGCGCAACAACGTAGTTCGATGCCGGCACTGGAACCTGTTTGGCGATGTATGACCAATGCCCACCTCAATTGTCACCGCGATGCAACCGAACATGAGCGGGATGCCGTATAACTGCGCGAAATCGGGTGCTGTACTAGTGATTCTGCGACTTCCCTAGTAACAGCGAGTATTATCAAACCAGACGGTTACCCGTCTACAACCATTCTCCATTACTTTCATAGGAGTTCAATATGCTGGTAACTTTTACGACCGAAGCCTATGCCGACATCACCATGTTTGGTGATGTCGCGCTAACTTTGCTAAGATTGATGGGCCACAGCGAAACGGTTCCCGGTGCGCTCAGGCCGGAAGATGTTCCAATCGCACTGGACAAATTGCGAGCCACCATAGACGCGGGAGCGCCTGCACCATCAAACAACTCCATGGGTGAAGAAAAATTGCACGTGAGCATGGCGCACCGAGCGTTGCCGCTTATCGAATTGTTGTCCGCCGCTGCCAAGCAAGATGCCTACGTATCCTGGAAGTAGCTCCTTGAGCTACATATTGCACGATCGACCAGCCAATGCACCGGTACGACCGGCTCACACGCTCCTAATGTGCCAATTCAAATAACCGCTATATCTATTTGAATATACGTTTTATTACTGTTTATTTATTTCTTATAGAGTGATATTCTTCTGCATCGTCAATTGGTGCAGCCTAATTGAACAATGCCATTCATTGACCGAACAACCGGATTTCTTAACCGAAGCGGCGGTTTTTCTCACATCGCAAATCTGAGTTCGCGCGGTAAAGGCTGCTCACTGTCATTTATCTGGATCGGTCTGGATCGACTCAAACAGATTAATGAAAGCTTCGGACATCGGGGCGGTGATCAAGTGATTTCTGAAATATCCCAACGAGTTCGCAACATGACGGACGTAAATGATAAGTGGTGTCGTATCGGCGGCGATGAATTCGTCTGCATCCTGAAGAATAGCGATATGTCTACCGCAAGGCACTTCGCCTTCAATCTCCTGAATCGCATAGAAATGCGGCTTGCAGTCGGCGATATTCTTCTTCATCCGTCGGCTAGCATAGGCGTCGCGGTTCAGGAAAGAAATGAAGACCCCCATTCCTGTCTGGCTCGCGCTGATCGCGCCATGAGCCTTGCCAAAGGTGCTGGCGGCGGACAAATTATCGTGTCGCATGAACTGCAGCAAAGCGGCGACAAAAACATCGCGCTCGCGCGAGAAGAACTGGAAGTCGAGAGTCAAATTCATTCAGCACTTGAAAGTAACGGCCTGCAACTGCACTATCAGCCCATCATCGATTTCGACGGTCGGCTGAATGGCTTGGAAGCGCTTATGCGTTGCGAAGTTAACGGCATCAACGTTCCTCCCGGAAAGCTGATCCCGGTCGCAGAAAAAACCGGCCTGATTTCCCGCCTTGGCGACTGGAGCATGTTCATCGGTTGCGAGTTTGCCAATAATCTTGATCAGGCCGATATGGCTACAAAGGTAGCGATTAACGTATCCAGGGCGCAGCTGATGTCGCCAAACTTTTCGCAAGCGTTGCATTCCGCGCTGATCTGCACCGGTGTCAGACATGAGCTGATCGAACTTGAATTGACCGAATCACTTTTCATGGACGTATCCGATGTTGTCCAGAAGAATCTTCGCGCGGCACGCGATGCGGGTATATCGCTCGCAATTGACGATTTCGGCACCGGCTATTCCTGTCTGGCAAACCTGAAGGATATCCCCGCAACGAAGATTAAACTGGACCGGGCGTTTGTGATTGTGCTTCCTGAAGACCGCCGCGCATTTGCTGTGGTCAAGGCACTCACCCAACTGGGCAAGGAACTGGGCATGACAGTAGTCGCCGAAGGAGTGGAAACGCAGGAACAACTGGACTCGCTGCAGGAAGCCGGCGTACACGCCATACAGGGCTACTTTCACGCGCGCCCCATGCCGGAAGACTTGATGATCAGGTGGATGAAAGCGAGGCAGATATGAACTCCAGCGAAAATACGGTCAGCGACAAACTTGAGAAATCCCTGTTGGATATCCGGATTCCTCCGCGCCCCGCGATCCTCGACCGCATCAAGGAAGAAGCGGGTCGCGAGGAACCCAATTTCATCATCCTATCCAAACTTATCGCGGAAGATGTCGGCCTTTCGGCAGGTTTGATCAAAACGGCCAACTCGCCCTACTTCGGATTCAGCAGGAAGCTGACGACCGTGCAGGAAGCCTTGCTCGCGCTCGGCCTTGACGTTGCCAGCAAGGCAGTTGCGGGCGTATCGCTGCGCAACGCGCTACCGAAAAGTCCGGCACTTGAACGTTTCTGGTTTTCATCTGCCCATGTCGCCAGACTATCCGGATGGCTGGTCAGGGAGCTGGATTTCAAATCGATTCGGCCGGACGATGCGTATACCTACGCGCTTTTCCGTGACTGCGGGATACCGATACTGCTGTCCCATTTTGTGGGTTACTACGATGTGCTCTCCGAGGCAAATTTTGAAACACTTGTGAATTTCACTGCCGTTGAAGACCGACATCTTCCGACCAATCACGCGGCCGTAGGCGCGTTGCTCGCGCAAAGCTGGTATTTGAGCGACGACACCAGCAACGCAATACGCCATCACCATGACTCCGACGACATTATCCAGCCGTCAAAGACACTAACAAACAGCAGCCTTCAACTTGTTGCGCTGGCCCAACTGTCGGAATACCTTCTGCAAAAAAATACCGGGCTGTGTCACACTGAAGAATGGCTCAAGCTGGGTAACACGTGTATGCAGATACTGGATATAACCGATGCTGAAATCGAGTTAATGTCGGCGGACGCCGACAAGATAATCAAAACCTCGCTGTAAATTCTTCCATCATTCCGGAAACGGTTGTATTGCGATCTGGAGCGTACCGGCAAGTGGAGCAACAGATGAACCACTTGGGGCTCGGATAGCTAAATCGCGGCGCGATTGAACACGAGCGCCGCTAACCGTCAATCGCGCCGCAAGGGACCTCACGCGACAGAACTGCATTTTTCGACACCAGACGCATCTGCTGCTCGTCTCTATATTTGCCGTCGATGGAGACCAACTACGAACAGGATGAACTGTACTCGTGGGCTCTGTGGGCCGATATCCCGAGCGACTGCTCGCTGAATAGCGGGTGGTCGATTGAAACCAAATGTACCGTCGGCCGCGTGGTCGGGCCGGTGAGACGCATGGTAGCCCGAAGTCCCATGGTGTCAGGAAGGGTCGGCATGAGATTGGCAATAGATGCCAGTATCGGCGGTTCGTCCGCCTGCCGCGGATCGGACCACAGGTCGAGAATCGTTCTGAATGCCTTGCGTTCAATCTCGACCCAAATGCCGATGTTGTAAGGCTGCTCTCTCGCTTCAACCTGCAGCGGCAATACTGCGCGCACGAAAAACCTACCGCTGGTAACTACGCATAGATCATCGTCTTCCTGAACTTCCAGGCGCCGCCACAGGTCATCCATCTTTGCCACTTCATCAGGGCGGGCAAATGTCAGTTCAATTTCTTCGATTGCATGCTCATGGCCACATTGGTTACAAATCATGTTTTGCGTTCCCAGGAATCTATATTGAAGACATCGAACAACATCGTGAATCGACCCCGGCTAACTAGTCAATCGCAAGCCGACAAAGCGCCAACTTGTCGCGCACCCGTCCATTGCAATTATTCCGGTCAGTATGGCCTTTGAAACTGATGAAGTCCAGCCGCATTCTTTAGCAAAACTCCGTTAAACTCCTGCCACAAGATAGGCATAATGGGCCGGGTTCTTCATGCTGCCGTGAACGCCTGATTGTCGGCGCAGTCGAACTGCTGATTGCACGCTGCCAATGCACCGATGCATCAATGGACAAACCTTGGTTCCGGTTATGACGAAATTAAGCGATCGGTGCTTATCCAGGAATAAAAGAAAACGGAGGATGTATGCAGCTCGTCTCACTAGTGGCAATATTCTTTGCAATTTTCACGGTGATTTTTGCATTGCAAAACAACATACCCGTTACCGTTACTATGATGATGTGGCACTTTGAAAGCTCCTTGGCCGTTGTTCTGCTGTTGGCGCTTGCCATCGGAGGTGCAATTGTGGCACTCGTATCGACACCTTCTACTTTACGTCGACAGTGGGAAGTTAGGCGGCTGAACCAGAAGATTTCCGATCTGGAAATTGAAATTCGGGGCTTCAAATACAATCGTTCCCAGATCGCCGAGTCATCCATTCCGCAAGGGAGCGAGAAGTTTGACTAGTGATGTTTAGTTGCTACCGGTATACTTGATGATCACGTGACAGAGCACTTTTTTCAGAATTAATTTCTTTTCGATAGTGCGGGAGTCAACATGGGATTGCTGGGCAGAATATCGTTCATTACCGTAATTGTCGCGGTTACCTCCGGTTTGAGTGGATGTGCAAGCAGCTTGATCGGCAAACGCTTTGGCTCTGACCGCATATCGTTGGCAGATGCAAATCAGGTTACCAACTGTAAGCCCAAAGGGGAAACCCTCGTCAGCGTACTGACGGTAATCGGATTTATCAACCGACCCACAGACGCCGTTGAAGATAACTTGTATCAACTGGCGCGCAACGACGCTGTGGATTCCGGAGCGGACACCCTGGTCAAGGGCGAATCGAAGGAGTTTGGCAAGCGCAGCTTCAAAATGTATAACTGCCGCCCTTAGGTAGAGCCATCGTCAAGACAACTGACACTTCATTCAGGCGCGACGCCAGAATTGATAGCACTATTTTTCCGGAAAATAATCACCCAACGACTGAAAATCGGGGACCGGTGCCTTCCTTGATTTGCAACGTTCATGCAGAAAAGGCAATCTGCGCGCCGTGCTTCGTGATGATCGCACCGATTTTAATCAGTACGTCCTGCTTCACCTCGTGGTAGTAAACCCAGTTTGTCGTCCTGGTAAATGTGCAAATCAAGACGTCGAGTGAAGAGAGACCGAATGTGTTGAAGTTTACGCTCGGGGTTTGGCTGGCACCAATCTCCGGGTGATTCTGCAACATTGACTTGACGTCAGAAACGATCGCGCGCCTGACGTTGAAATCGTCAACGTATACCGATGGTCTCCTTGAGATGGCGATGAGGCATTCTTTACGGATTTTCCACGACGATGGAAGTGAACACGGCGTTCGGCATGCAGGCCGGATTCTTGTTGAATTCCTTGATTCGCGTGTGGCGCCAGCTGATATATTCAACCGTACCTTCGATTAAAATACGCGATCACCCGTGTCTGGCACACTTACCCGGAAGGTCACCACAAAAGTCATTGGGACTGTGTTTACCGCCGCATATGGCATAAGACGACATTTGCTGATACATTCGCCAAGTCACGCCATGTCCGCAGTAAAAACAAAGCAAGAATTTTTTCCGATGATATTTTGCAATTGCGCTTGAAAGACTGAAATGAAAAGAATTGTACTGAGTGTCGCCAACCTGCTAAAAGACATAAAAGCATCTATATTATTAATGATAGTGGTATCGATCTTCGGTGGCTTCCTGTTATCCAAATTGATTTACGGCATTGAGAAATTCAAGATTGAAAACGCAGACCAATTGCTTACTATCGAGGAAGATCTGGATCAGGCTACAGTTGCTTTGGGTCGTCAAATACAGGAATGGAAGGACATGTTGTTACGAGCCAGTGACACGCTGCAATACAGCAAACATCAGAAAGGGTTCATAGACTCAAGTGTCGAGGTACAGTATGCGTTGATGCGAGCGTCAATTGCAATGCAGGGAATCGGCATAGACACGAGTGAAATCGACCTATTGCAGAGTGAGCACAAGTCGCTGCTCGCAACCTACTTGCGCGCACATACCCTGCTGAATCCAAAACGATCAGAGTCTTCCCATTTGGTTGACCTGCAAGTTATTGGCGCCGATCGTGATCTTCAAAAACACCTCGCCGCAACAAGGGTGGAAATAGAGCGAAAGTTCAAGCAGCAATTTTCGGAAGTAGTGCCTTCCTCCATAAATCGTTATCTGATGATTGCGGTTATCGGAACAGCGCTGTTATTCATGGCGCTGCTCGGATTGCTTTTTGCGCACCTATTCCACGGTATTGCGGAAGACAGATCGGAATATCTATCGAATGCCTGATTGCTTGGTGAAATACGTTGTTTGGACGGTGCAGGAATTATTGTGCAAACGGTCATTTGGCAGGCAACTGCCGCCACTTTGAAAGGAGTAGCAATGACCGCAGCAAAAGCGCCACCCGCAGATTTAGTCGACGGTTTACTGTCCGGGTATAAGAAACCTGACGACTCGATAGGCGAGAATGGTCTACTCAAGCAACTTTCCAAGTCCCCCGTTGAACGGGCCCTAGATGCGGAGGCGAAGCGCACCTCAGTCATGCCGAAAATATCACCACGCGGTTTCAAACATCAGCGTGGTCAACCTGTTACCCGTAACCTGGGGAGTGTCGTATAAGCTGCCGCTGTATATGCTGTGATTTAAATGAAATTCGATGTTCTGTGCCACGCTATAAACACTTGTTAACGTGATTGCATTGTCGTGTGGATTAAAGCCAATGATAGAGTTGATGCCGGGTGTGCCGCCGGTACTGGCGCTACGGTACGCTGCACCAATATGTAGGGCATTGGGTATTACGCTGTATTCAGCCCCCACAGTCCACGCCTTACGCTCATTGACACGATACAGTGTTGGCTCAATCTGGCCAGAACCCGAGTCCGCTCGGCCAGCGTTGAGAATGTTTGGTTGCGTAGCTGATCCGGCCGGGGACTTGGCCCAAGTTGCATAAAGCCCAATCGCCCTGTTTCCGATCTTCCCGAACACTTCTAAATCGTACGCGGTTGCAACCGTAACTACCGACACTAATCCTGATATTGCGCTTAACGAGTCGTAAGCGAAATTGGTTCCGCTCCAGAATTGCGCTCCGGACTGAATTGACCAGTCTCCGTTTCTTGTAGAAATTGTTGGGGTTGCAGCAATTCGCAAATATGAAGAACTCAGCTTCTGCGCTGATCCTTTTCGCGCCATGAATGCGGGCGCCCAGCGACTGAAATTTATGTATCCATGGTCATTTTGTACGACAAATGCAACACCTGTTGCACCTGTATCTGTACCAATGAATTGCTGCGCAGAAATTTCGCGACGATGTTCGGCCCAGCGAATATTCCTTACAGCACCGGTACTAGATTGCTCGTAGCCGTAACTTGCTCCCAAGGAGTCGGTGATGAATGGAATCACGGAATATATTGCGTTTTCAGCGTAGTAGGCTCCAGGCAGCTTGAATCCGGAAACCAGGGTCGAGGCAGTGGTGCTGCCTTCAAAGAAATATCCAACTGTATCGGCAATGCGCCCGCCAAAATACAGACTTATTTCGTCTGGGACTTGC
The DNA here is from genome assembly GCA_049799335.1 of Gallionella sp. Lineage (GTDB taxonomy): Bacteria > Pseudomonadota > Gammaproteobacteria > Burkholderiales > Gallionellaceae > Gallionella. Next base: position 13,008 of record JBARHR010000294.1, read on the forward strand.
AGTTGTCCGCTATTGGTCGTATCGCCGGAAATTATATCTGTATTTGCTCCGTTGCTCTTTTGGTACCGTGCCTGCAAGCGCATTGACCCATTCAGTTCGCTTGGTATGGAGAAGTCTTCTCCATCGATAGTGCTCTGGGTCCCCATTATGGGATAGCCGCTGGCCTTGAATGCTTGGCCGAATCCGTTCAGGATAGGCATGTGTCGCGTATGGCAAGCGTTGCACGTCAGGTTTGTTTGCCGCGAAAACGACGGAATGGCATGGGCATCTTTGGTTGCAGCGATTGTGATCACCACAAGCAGTATAGACAAAACGTGTGCCACGTTCATAATTTCAGAGTGGATTGCAGGTTTGTTGGGTGTTGACTTGGGTTGACATTGAATTTGGCATCACAAATAGCTCAAACACTCGGCATCCACAGAACGATTACTGACAAGAACACGATAGCAATTAATATTTGTTCGATGTGATTTAGTGTCTTTGCGGTCAGGGAGGCTTCCAAGTTGTTTTTCTCTTCCTGCAAAGCAGCTTCTGCAGAGTCAAGATAAGTAAGCAATGTCCGGTCAATACCCTTGACGGCGAGATCAGCGGGACGCGGGTCATAGTCACTCTTGACCAGCAAATCGACACTTTTACTGTACAGGTCGTGGTTCGCCGCATGTGCATCAAGAAATTCCTGCATGTTGCGACTAATCTCACGCACGTTGGTCTGAGTAAGTATGTCCTGAGCCTTTACGCTGACCTTCTGGTATTGATTTTCGAAAACCTGCCAGTTCTTGTTTAAACTATCACGACTATTGCTTCTCAATAAAACGTTTTTCCATTCCTGAATTTCATTCTTAAATTCAACCTCAACGCTATATATCGATGAATAATTCATCGCGAGAACTCTCAGCTCTTCGTTTAGGTGTGCAGTACTGCTCCAGATCGCGAAAAACCAGATTAGTATGGCCGCAGTCATGCCGACTTTGGCGCCTATGATCCACGAATGGCTAGACGCATAGTTCAGCTTTACGATTTTTGGCATTATTCGAATTCCTCGGATTGCGGAAACAAAGGAAATTTCCTCAAAGGAATTCCCTTCAATTTTTGGACAATTTAATAGGTATTGCTCAATGAATGGTCCGTACCTCCCTGCCTGACTTAACTATATCAACATTTGTATTGGTCTGCTTGATACATGCTTTGTAGTCTGAGCAACTGCCATTGGCACATCACATCGATTCTGAAGTGCCGCTTCCGCGCCGGCAAATTTATTGTTGCCGAAGATTCGCAATTCGGTAACCAATTTTCATAGCCGAACTATCACTCCCGACACATTATATTCACTGGTGATCGTCCGCTATCCGACACCTAATGTCGTGAGACTCATTTCTCCAAACGAACCGAAGCGGCCATTTTGACTTCACGAATGAGGACATAACCAATTTGCACCAGACGACTCATCGCAACCTTATTGACCTGCTTCGATGGCAAATTTCTGATTACTGTAAGGTGAAGTTCTAGGTCGTAGTATTTTGATAAATCCCCTTCTTGCAGCTTGATGGCAGGCATTGCAAGCGTTGGTCAGACTGTTGAACGACACTCTAAATTTTTTCCTATTTTTAGACTCAATAGCATTATGAATATCATTAATAGGTTGATCCAGAATTACGCCCGCCATTGAGCCAATTGGTAGCTCGTCGAATACAGGATGATACTTACCGAGATCCTCAAAGCCCTCTTTGATCTCGCCCAATTCGTATTTTGCCAAGCTCCAATTTTTGGCATTACCTGCGAACCAAAGCTTTGAATGGCGCATTTGTGATAGCCCCATAATTTCACCCAAAGGAGGAATATAGCCTTCATGGCTTATAGTTTGCGCTTCAGGCGTACCTGATGGTATCTCCGCGCCATATCCATTAATGGAAGCAATGACTAATGACGCATACATTACAGATGCAGTTGGCTTCATATTCAATTTTTTCACCATTATCCGTTCAATACCTAATCTACTAATGTCTGTGTATATCAATGCTTGTGATTTGATAATCACCTCTATGGCAAATGACCCGCTTAAGCGAGGCTAATCCATACTGCGCTTGACGTAGATAGTGCGACAAGCCAAGCGAAGGCTATATGAAACTGTCCATCCTTTTCATTTGTCGCGTCAGTAGAATATTCTATGTTTTGGTTCTTCATTTTGATGCTCCTTGTTAAGAGATGATAGTGGTGAATAAATTAATATGGACTTCTAGTAACGCCCATTGATTCCGTAGATGTAATTCCTGAGTTCCAAGGAATCAAAAGTAGTAATGTCAGTAAGCCCGCTAGGCCTAAGCATTTTAATAGTGGCCTCTCCAACACCAGGGCTGGCCTCTTTACTTTCTAAGTTAACCGGCTCTAGGGGAGCTGCCGGTGAATCAGGCGCTTCAATAGCTAAATGCATATCGACCTCCATAGTCTATAAAGTTAAAAAAATTGGTTCATCAGACTTTCCCATGGGTGACTTGAACCGGATACAGATCAAGACCACCGCAGTGGAAATAGATGGCGATCTTGAAGTGGTCACGGTTCCTGAATCCACAGGCACGTTTTTGTACAGTTGCAATCTTTGAGTTCAACCCTTCAGCCACAGCATTGGTGATGCGATGTTTGAAATAGGTCAACACATTCGGCAAGTGCCGCGCAATCAACTTTGCCGCATCGATCATCGGCTGCAAGCGGCTGTGCGTCGCCCAGAAGTACCAGCGCTTCCAGAACTTCAACGCCCAGGCCGCAGAGGTGTAATTCCACAATTCCCGCAGCACCTCCTTGAGCGCCCAAGCACGTCCGGTTTCAAGCTCGCTGCGTTGCAGTTCCTTGAAGCGCATTTTAGCTTGGTCGGTCATGTTGGACGGGTTGGTCAGCCACAGGTACTTGCTTTTAACCAACGTCGTGTCCCCTTCATCCATCAGCGCTTTATGTTCCTGCTTCCTGACCTTATCTACTGCCTCGACGATATGTCGCATGATGTGGAAGCGGTCAAACACCATCTTGTCATCCGCCTCCGGCACGCCTTCTCGGCAGGCATTGATGAAGGCCGGCCACATGTCCAGACTGATCGCTTCTATCCCGGCACAGCGTTCCGTGCCAAAGGCGTCGAAGTAGGCGGCCAGACTTTCTTCACGACGCCCCTCGCCAACGTATTCCACTGTCGCTTTGTCCAAGTCACAGACCAGCGTCATGTACTGATGTCCTTTGGCGATGGCTTTCTCATCCACACCGATCTGCTTGGGCAAGGCATCGCCTTTGGCAGCACGTCCGCGCAATACTGCGCGTTCCATCAGGTGCCACGCCTGATCCCAGCTGATACGCAACAATCCTGCGGCGCGTTCGATGTTGGCTGCCAGCAGGACATTCACTGCCAGCGCCTCGAACAGGTGCGTAAACCGGCTTCCCTCATCCGCCCATGGCAAACGCGCTTGCCGAACACCATGCACCGCACACGACACGCGCGGCGGACTGGCATGCAGGTAGGTCATGAACTGGCAACTGTCCAGGTGACGCCAAACCCGTTCAGCAGAATGGTCATAAACAGCATGTTCCTGCCCGCATTCCGGGCAGGCAAAGCGCACGCCCTTGGTATGACCCACATACACATCAACCCGGCCTTGCGTCATGTCCAGATCAACACGATCTACCGTCCACGGTTCGTTTATCCCCAGCAAGTGCCGGTACAGCTCTTTGCTTTCCATCGCCCGTCTCCCAACCACGTTAGAGACGATAGATTATCTTTTACCCACGCAATTGTCAGATGAACCAAAAAATTTAACGGTGCGTCCAACAATTGGATAATGAATCTCCGTTTTAGAAGCAACCGGAGCTGCAAAACTTTCTGAAAAGCAAAAAATAGGTAACGATTGCCAATATCAGACTTGCTATGACAACTGAGGTAATTTCTACGTCCTTCAAATTAATCTCCTTGCTTAGTGCCGGTTTGGTCATTATATGTGTGCATAATGTACACGCTAAATGAATAATACGTGTAATGTTTGCACACGTCAAGAGATTTTGTGGTATTGTTTTACTACTCGAATAAAGCTGGGCGATATTAATGAATAAACCAAGCCAGATTTTCGGCGAACTACCTGTGCCAATCATGGCGGCGCTTCGTCGTGTTTTACGGCCGATGATTAGATTGTTGCTTTCATACGGGATTCGATACCAAACCTTTTGCGATATGGTTAAAGCGACTTTTATCGAAGTTGCTGATGAAGAGTTCAAGCTTAACAACAAGGATCAAACTGATAGTCGTATTACCTTGCTTACGGGAATTCACCGTCGCGATGTAAAACGGCTTCGCAATGAATCATTCGCTGTAAACAATCTTTCGCTGCAAGCATCCATGAGCGCCCAGGTACTTGCTGTATGGTGCGGGCACCCTGAATATCTTGATTCGTTTGGAGTGCCATTACCATTGTCACGATTACTCAGTAAGGGTGGGAATCATTCATTTGAGGCTCTGGTGCAATCAATTAGCAAGGATTTTCGTGCCCGTGTCGTTCTAGACGAATGGTTAAGACAAGGCATCGCTACGCTCGATGATCAGGACAACGTACATCTTGTCGCCGATGCTTTTGTCTCTCCACAGGGAATCGAGGAAAAGGCATTCTACTTTGGACAGAATATCCATGACCATCTCGCAGCAACGGTCCACAATCTGTCAGGTGCAATTCCTCCATATCTCGAGCGTTGTGTGTATTACGATAATCTAACCGCCGAGTCGATCAAGGAATATGAACGGTTCTCTAAAGCAGCCGGAATGCGCGCAATACATGCCGTTAATCGTCATGCGATAGAATTGCAAAAACGAGATGCAGGAAAGCCTGATGCAATCTACCGGACTAATTTCGGTATTTATAATTTCAGCGAGGTTGATAGTGAGAACGATAATCTTGCAAAGTAGATTGCTCGTAATTACAGCCTTAATCCTCTGTGCATTTTTCACCGGGGATGCAATTGCTGTCAGTGATTCCATCAAAGAGGGTGGTATTGGCGGAACCGGCTCGCGAGCAAATGGAAGTGGGATTGGTGGAACAGGTGCGCCCGCGAATGGAAGCGGGATTGGTGGAACAGGCATACAAGCGCACGAATCAACTTCAAACCAAACGCTCGCGGGCAAAGTTGTTTTTGTCGTCGGCTTAGTCGAGGCGCAAAATCTGGGAAGATCAGATCCCTAAATAAAGGAGCACCAGTGTTTGTCGGTGACATTCTTAAATCTGGCAGG
>JBARHR010000295.1:0-3102 GCA_049799335.1 Gallionella sp.
CGGGCTTCTCGGACAAATCAAGCGTCGCGAATACGCCAATTACTTCACCAGCATTGCGGCCTATGGGACCTTCACCAGAATTGTCTGCAATGCCGTTCCATTGCACGTAATCATGCTGCGGAATATCCCAAATAAACGGATAACTGACCGGTGCATTGGGTGGGTTAAATATCTTGTTTTTGAGTTCCGCTTGCTGCCGCAGATCCAGTATTGCGGCCAAACCTTCAATGATATGTTCACGATCCTGCTCGGTAAGCACCCGTTCAAATTCAGGCAACACCATATTGAGTTCCCCCTCTGACAACGTGTCTCGCAGCAGTGCGCGTAGCTCCTGTGCCGTTAATATATGTTGCAATACCCGGTTATAGATTCTTCCGAACGCATCCAGCCGGCCGAAACCGTAATCTGTAGCGCTCCGGTTAATAAAGTTATAGACGCGAATACGCAAGGCAAAAATCTTCAGATCATTGGCCACTTCAGTTTCATTGTGATAGTGGCCCAGATCCATGACAGACTTAGCAAAGCGCTTCTTCTTCAGGTCGTCGCTATTCGTCGCGGCGAGCGCTGCACCCAAGTCTTGCATAAACGTATCCATGTCCGCAGTTGCCGGGCCGCCGTCGATACGAATACCCGTGCCTTTGTAATTGATCTGCGCGGTGTGGCACGCCGCACAGGTAAATCCCATATACTTTTTCCCCTTGTACGTATCCGCGGCCATGCCAACAGGCAAGCCGTCAGGGTTACTGGGAGTACGTTTCTGGGTTAGGTATCGATATCGATTCATGTTCTCATTGGCCCGAAACTGCCCTGACTGGTCAAGTCGCTCAAGAACCAAAAAGAAATCATATGGGATCAGATCCGAACCCTGCGTGGTGCTGTAGAACCACAGACTGTCTGCAGTTTTCCATTGTTGCTCGGGAAGATAGACTAGTCGCCCCGGTTCGACGCGATCACCGAATTGAGTATCTGAGACTGCAAGTGACCCGCGATTCGCGTCGTCATCCCCGATCTTTTCACTCCATTGGGCGGAGTAGTAGCCAAGCAAAGCGACTGAAGTCACCAGCGCGAGCAGCAGTAAATATTTAAGAGTATTGGCACCCAGCTTGTACAACATCCTAATCAACAGTTTTTGCATGATCCCTCCGATACTTCGGTGTACATCGCAACAACTTGAACTGTTTAGCTGGTTTTGAAATTGATGGGGCAGTTACTACAGGACAGACTCCCTGACAAACATGGACTAGCTAAAGTCACGCCCTGAAAACACATTTGCGCGGTCGTCTTATCCACCCCGACCGGAAACTTGACCACAACATACCAATCAGAACGCTGATACATTCATGAAAAGCTCTACCGGATCCGTTGACGGGTTCGCGTCGTGAGATTGTGGCATTGAGTGCCGATTTTTTTGACTGAAATCGCGAACACCAAACCGTACGGGACAGTTGAACGCACTCGGTACATCAAGCGTGAAAACTGTGCCGGGGTTGTCGTCAGCATGAACGGAGGCCGCGATTGGATTCGGAAATATGCAAGCGGCTATGACCGTGGTACGCGTTGACATATGGTTCCTTCCAACAACTAGTGTAGTGCGCCATTCTGTTTGGAACTTAAGCGACTATTGGCACGAATGACCTTTTGCAAGATGTCACGCGCACTGGCAGTCCAGATAAATGGCTTGGGTTTGCTGTTGTGATGTGCGACATATTCATCAATGGCCGTAACCAATTCAGGCACGCTGCGGAATACTCCGCGACGAAGGCGATTTTCCGAGATGTCGCGGAAGAATCGCTCCACCATATTCAGCCACGACGCCGAAGTGGGCGTGAAGTGCATGTTGAAGCGCGGATGTTTTTCCAGCCACTGTTGCACGTTGGGATGCTTGTGCGTGGCATAGTTGTCTGCGATCAGGTGCAGCGTTTTATCCTTGGGTGTTTCGCGGTCGACTTTCTTCAGGAACTTTAACCACTCGTCATGGCGATGGCGCTGCTGGCATTGGGCGATCACAGTTCCGTCCAACACATTGAGCGCGGCAAATAGTGTGGTGGTGCCGTTGCGCTTGTAGTCATGTGTCATCGTTGCCGCGCGCCCCTTCTTCAATGGTAGTCCGGGTTGTGTACGGTCGAGTGCCTGAACCTGGCTTTTCTCGTCGCAGCAGAGCACCAGTGCATGTTCTGGCGGACTCAAATACAAACCCACCACATCCTCCAGTTTCTCGACGAACTTCGGATCACGCGAAACCTTGAAAGTCTCGATCAAGTGCGGCTTCAACCCGTGCGCCTGCCATATCCTGCGCACGGTCGTGGCCCCAACATCAGCTGTCTTTGCCAGCGTGCGCGTGCTCCAGTGGGTGGCGTGGTCGGGCAAGGTCTGCGTGGTTAAGCGCACCAGCTCTTGCGCATCAACCGTGGGCTTACGCCCACCGCGCGGCAAATCCTGTTCGATTCCGGCCAAACCGTCGCGGGCGTAGCGTTCGCGCCAGCGCCCTACTTGAACACGTCCAACATCCAACTCGTCGGCGATCTGCGTGTTGTCGTAACCGGCCGACGCCAATAAAATTATCTTGGCGCGCCGCGCCAATCTCACACTCGTCGTGTTCGAGCGCGACAGCCTGGTCAATTCCTTTTTCTGTTCGACTGTCAGCACGATTGTCGGGGCTACTCGCATTGTGTTTCTCCTGTCTCAATAACCGGGAGATGAGACAGGATGTATGATTATTAGTTCCGTTAATTACGGCGCACTACACTAGGTAGAGTATTGAACACTAAGCATTCCTAAATTTCCAGCTAGCGCGTTTATGCAAATGCCCCTATTTTTCCGCAGACGCATCATCTAGTCCTTCGCTTCGATATAACTGAAGCGTCCCCCGAAGCACACTCTGACTAGGTAAGGTGTCTCCGTATCACAAAACGGAAAAGATCAACTACTGTCTTTAGCGCATTTGTAAATTCACGTCGTTGCAAGAATAGCCTAAGAAATTGCTTGTAGTTCATTTCGCGCGCAATCTGTAGTTCTCCGACTAGCCTAGGCGGAACTATTGCGGAAAGGCAGTCGTATGTTTGGACAACTATTGAATACTTGTCGGCCAAGTTCTTCTTGTTC
>JBARHR010000296.1:0-1607 GCA_049799335.1 Gallionella sp.
CATCCCTTTGGGCTGAGTCAGCATCCCTGAGTGGCGGTGGTGTATCTGTGTCGAGATACTGCGCGAAGCCGTCCCACGCCGCCCGGATCGTCGTCATGAGTTCATCGTCACGCTGCACCGTGAGGAGGATTCCGTCGCCTTCGGCATACACCCACAAGTGCGCAGTCATGGCACCACTCACCATGAGCTGATGCTGAACCTGAGAGCCGGCCCCTGCAATTCATACAGTGAGATAAGTGATAGCTTTGCTCTACCGACGGCCCGGAAGGGCCACGAAGAGGAGCAAGAGCATGGCAAGAAGGAAGCGGCGGAATCACTCCGCCACGTTTAAAGCACAGGTGGCGATTGCGGCACTGAAAGGCGACAAGACGTTGGCAGAGTTAGCGCAGCAATTCGATGTGCATCCCAATCAGATCACGGACTGGAAGAGCCAATTGATGGAGCGGTCGGCCCAGGTCTTCGGCGACAGTACGGCACAGGCGGCAGAACCGGACCTGACGAAGCTGCACGCCAAGATCGGGCAACTGACGCTGGAGAATGATTTTTTAGAAAGCGCGCTCACCAAGGCGGGCCTGCTGAGCGCAAAGCGATGATTGACCGCACCCACCAATTGCCGGTCACCCGGCAATGCCAGATTCTTCAACTGGCCCGCTCGACGGCTTACTACGCGCCACAGCCAACCTCATCGGCGGATCTGGCGCTGATGCGCCGGATCGACGAACTGCATCTGGAGTATCCCTTCGCCGGCAGCCGCATGCTGCGCGACATGTTGCGTCGGGACGGCCAGCAGATCGGTCGCAAGCACGTCCGAACCTTGATGCGGAAGATGGGTATCGAGGCGCTCTACCGCAAGCCGAACACCAGCCGGCGCCATGCCGCCCATCCGGTCTATCCCTATCTGCTCAGAGAACGCAAGATCGACCAGCCCAACCAGGTCTGGGCTACCGACATCACCTACATTCCGATGCGCCGGGGCTTCGTCTATCTGGTGGCAGTACTCGACTGGCACAGTCGCCGCGTGCTGTCGTGGCGGGTATCCAATACGATGACCACCGACTTCTGCATCGACGCGCTGCGAGAAGCGATCACCCGTTATGGGACGCCTGACATCTTCAACACCGATCAGGGCAGCCAATTCACCAGCGACGAGTTCACCGGGATGCTCAAAGAACACGGGATTCAAATCAGCATGGATGGCAAGGGCTGCTGGCGCGACAACGTTTTTGTCGAACGGCTCTGGAAGAGCGTCAAATACGAGGAGGTCTATCTCAAGGCCTACGACTCGGTATCCGCCGCCAAGGCCAGTTTGGGTAACTACCTGACCTTCTACAACACCCGCCGGCCGCATCAGTCGCTTGACGGCAAGACGCCCGATGCGATTTACTTCGCCGGCCTGCAGCAACCGAGCATCGCCGCATGATGACCGCGTTATCCACCGCGCAACCCGCCTCCGGTCTAGAGGCACCTTCGGCAGGCCGCACAGTGAATAACGCTACCCAGCAAGGCTCCACTTATCTCCGTGGAAATCCTGTCCAATCAAACGGGGCCGGCTCTGCAGCAACCTCGGCCCGCGTTTTCCACGATACGTAGTTCAGACTGTGCCGAAC
>JBARHR010000297.1:0-2309 GCA_049799335.1 Gallionella sp.
CTATAGATGGCCGTACCATCATAGACTTTCGACGCCGAAAGCGTCACTGGCTTTGCGGTGATGCTATAGCCGGAAATTCGTGAAATATATGCGCCTGTAGTTGTCGGTGCTGCAGTTGGTGGAAAACCGTTAGTACCGGTGCTATTGATATTGCCCAGAGGATCTCTGAATGAAGTGATGATGGGCAGATAATTCCCACCCTGCGGTCCACCAAATGACGGCGACAGCATGACATAGCTCACAGAAGCAACGTTCTTTATGGCGGTTTCGTCGGACGCTGACGTTACTGCCTTGGCTGCCACCGCCAGAGAGCCATAGTTATCGCTTCCGACGGCACTCCCTGAAGTCACACTCGAGGTCCATGCCGCCGAATTGAAATTGCTCGTACCATCATAAACACGTGAAACGGCCGCAACAGTTCCTGTGAACGAGCTGACACTTACATTCAACGGAACGCGTCCGATCTGAGCAGGCAAATTGAAGGTGTAGCCACCGGCAAGCTGGTAATACTGGGACGAAGGTCCCGATAGCGATGGCGTAACAACCAGGTTGGTACTGCCGGCGTTGGAACTGCTTAGCGCACCCGTAAACGAGAAATCGTTCATGGTTGCCGGAACGCCGCTGACCGCATTGCCTATGGCAATCACCGGAATTCCCGCATTGACAGTCCCATTGAGGGCAACCAACTGGTTATTCCGGAGATAGGGCTGGATACCCCATAGCGGCGAATTTGAACTCAGGAAAAAATTCGCACTAACACCCTCATAGCCTGTACTCAAGGCGCCATTCCCGGTCGCTGTCGTCCCGTCGTAGACCTTGTACCAAACGGGCGTATTCGGATCGTTCGCCGACAAGGTGAGTGTCCGCTTGATGGTCGTCAACGGCACCAACATCTGCCCCGGCAAGCTGTAATTCGACGTCACATCCCCTGCTGCCGAAGTAATCCGCAGCGCACCAAAGGAACTGCTTGAAGGCACCCCGGCGCCAAAGGTTTGCGCCGTTGTGCCACCGTCTGTCGTCGAGGCCAGATCAGTGAAGGTCAGCGCCTCGACGGATCCACCGTTCACGGTCGGCGTCATGTTCGCCGATGTGAATGTCGAATTGCCGTCGTACTCCTTGCTGCCTGACAGACCGGAGATCAAACGCTGTGCAATGGTGGCACCGAAACTGGCTGTGCTGCTCACGCTGTAATTTGACCCCTGCGCCCCGGTGAGCACCAACTGCGACAAATTAGCCGTCCGGCTGCCAGCATTAGGCGAATCAAAACTGCCGACCGCCGGCAGCAGACTCACATCATCGGAACCGATTTTGCCGCTGAGTGCCAGTGTGTAACCCACAGGCAGCACTGTCGTCGCATCATAGGTTTTGTCAAGACCAGAAGCGGAAAGAGTCAAAGCTTTAGGATTGATCGTGACCGGTGCGGTGGCAACACTACCCGCGGCGATAAGAATGTTTCCACTGGCAGAAACATAGTTCGTCCCCCCGGCCGCATCCACCTGAAGAGTGGCGGTACCTAAACTGGTCAGGTAGTTTGTACCATTCCGATAGACCTGCGCTGAATTCGCCGCAATATCAAGGACGGAACCCGATGACGTATAGATAGCCCCGGTAAAACCAGTAGGCAACCCGGTTATCGTAAAACCAGGACACACCACGGTCGGGGAACACGTTATCGTCGAGGTGGCACTCGCATCATAGGTCTTGGTGTAAGTTACGGTAGCCATAAGAGGACTGATCGTGCCACTCCCCGTGACCACATTGGGCAAGCTGTAATTCGCGGGATCAGTGACAACGCCAGCCACCAAATCACCGCTTGGGTTATAACCGCCAACCGTGATGGTACGCAACCCGGCATTTGCACTGCTGTATGTACCCGCATCACGAACTGGATTAGCCGTTAGCGAGAAACTTTCGCCGGAAACTACGTTATTGATCGCGTAATCGGAACTCGCCAAAGCAATTGCCGTAGTTCCGTCATAAGACTTGCTCTTGGTTGCATCCACCGTAATGGGACGAGGCAGAATTTTGGATTGGGTGGTGACGGATGGGTTGAGCACACGGTAATTTGCACTGTCATCGGCCCAGCGACTATTGAGGGACTGGCCACCCAAAACAAAATTGCTAAAGGTCACCGCCTGCGCGGCTGGCGCATTGTTACTGTCATATTGGACATTTTGATTCGCATAACTCGCCGTGTAGCTAAGACTCAGGCCATCGAGTCGCTGACCCGTGATGCCACCGCCGTTGCCGCTTTGAGAGTTGTCATAAGACCCGGACAAGGGGATGACACCATTTACAGTGATATTTCC
>JBARHR010000298.1:0-27290 GCA_049799335.1 Gallionella sp.
CTCGCGATTTATCTGGCAGCCGGGTCCAATCAATCGAAGGGGAGAATCAATTGATTCTCCCCTTCGATTGATTGGACCCGGCTGCCAGATAAATCGCGAGCGGCGCTTGATTTTGTCGCGTCTTTCACCAGAAAGATCGTAGCCAATCCAAGGAAGATGAAAAAGCCGCCGCTGTCGGTAATGGCGGTAATCATGACGCTTGAACCGATCGCAGGATCGCGCCCGAATTTCTGCATGATCAATGGAATCACCATTCCGACAATCGCACCCACCATCAGGTTTAGCAGCACTGCGCCGGTCATGACTATGCCCAAAGCAATACTCTTGTAGAGAAAATAGGCGAACAGTCCTGCCACCCCACCCCAGACCGCGCCATTCAATATGCCGATACCCAATTCCTTCAACAGCATTCGGCGCGCATTTTCGTTAGTGATCTGTCCGAGCGCCAACGAGCGAATAATGATGGTGGTCGTCTGATTTGCCGAGTTGCCAGCGATGCCCGCAACGATGGGCATTAGTGTAGCCAGCGCCACCAGTTCCTTAATCGTGTTTTCAAATTCACCAATTACGCGCGACGCGAAAAAGGCGGTGCACAGATTTAGCGCTAGCCACATCCAGCGGTTTTGTGCCGACTTCCAGACTGACGCAAAGATATCCTCATCTTCGCGCAAACCTGCCTGGTTGAGCAGATCGGAATCGGATTCATCGCGAATGAAATCGAGAACCACGTTCACCGTTACGCGTCCGAACAGCTTGCCATCCTCGTCTACGACGGGAGCTGACACCAGATCGTAGCGCTCACACGCCTGGGCCGCCTGGTCGGCCTTGTCATCCGGATGTAGTTGAATGATATCGGTCACCATCAGCGTGCTTACAACGGCTTCTGGCTCGTTTACTACAATAAGGTTAATCGGAAGCACACCCTTGAAGCGGTCATTGCGATCGACCACAAATACCTGGTCGGTGTGGTCCGGCAACTCTTCGAATCGACGCAGATACCGCGATACGGTCTCGAGGGTAACGTCCTCGCGCACGTGCACCATATTGAAGTCCATCAGTGCGCCAACCGAATCCTCCTGGTAGGACATGGCGGCGCGCAGCTGTTCGCGTTCGCTGATAGGGAGAGACTTGAATACGTCCCGGATCACATTATGCGGCAAGTCCGGCGCGAGATCCGCGATCTCGTCGGTGTCCAGGGTTTCGGTTGCCTCACGCAATTCGTCGCGACTCATCGCCGCGATCAGCGAATCACGAACCGCATCCGACACTTCAATCAGAATTTCGCCATCATGTTCTGCCTTGACCATGTCCCAAACCTGCAACCGCTGATCGATAGGCAAAGCTTCCAGAATAAAAGCGACGTCAGCAGGGTGCATGCTGTCCAGCAGGCGCTGCAATTCTGCGATGTGCTGTTTATGGACCAGTGTATCCAGCAATGCGTGACGGTCATTGCGAGGCAATTCCTGACGGTGCACCACGGTCTCAAGGAGAGCGTGCTTCTGCAACAGAATTTCCACCTGTTTCAGGTGGTCCTGAACATTTTCCGTGTAATGAGGTTCCTGCTGGTTGTCTGTCATGGCGCTCGTCCCGTCAATCGCGGGCTATTGTAAAGAAATCAACGAACGTGTGCTCAGGGAATTTCCGTGTAGCTCATATTGCCCAATATCAGGGCGGTTCTGCGTTGCAGATACGGAGCTTCGCGGCGTGTGTCGTAGTAACGCGGATTGGGTACCATTGCGGCCAGCATTGCAGACTGCTCTGCGCTAAGTCGCGAGGCGCTTACCTGAAAATAGTGCTGTGCAGCCGCCTCCGCCCCGAATACCCCATTTCCCCATTCGATAATATTCAAATAGATTTCGAATATTCGGCGTTTGTCCATTACAGTTTCCAGCATGACCGTAATTATTGCTTCTTCCAGTTTTCGCCAAGGAGAGCGCCGGGTGGAAAGGAACAAATTTTTCGCTAGTTGCTGGCTGATCGTCGAGCCGCCGGCTACGATCCTTCCTTTGCGCAAATTTTTCTCATAGGCGTTCTGTATTCCTTCCCAGTCAAAGCCTTCATGATCGACAAATTTTGCGTCCTCGGAGGCAACCAGGGCGCGTTTCAAATGGACGGAAATGCTGTCGTACGGAATCCATTTGTGATGAAGCACTGCTTCCGGATTCTTTTCTTGCAGGACTTCGAGACGGGATTCCATGAACGCGCTCGAAGCGGGATTGAATTTTACCCACCAGCAAATGTGGAGGAATAGCCAGATCTGGTAGAGCGCCAAGACAGCAATAAATACGACTATGCCGCGCCAGACCAACCTGCGGATAAATTTCATGGAATGCTATCTCAGCGACGCAATGACCGGCGCGGTTCGAGGTCGTACACCGCGCCAAATATAGAAGGCTTCCGCCGCCTGTTCGACCAACATGCCGAGTCCGTCAGAAATCAGGGGGGTATTCTGTTCACGTGCAAACTTCAGGAACGGGGTTTCTCTTCCGTACATCATGTCGTAAGCGAGCGCGCCTTCGGCGAATATCCCGGGTGGCAATTGCGGCATTTCGTTAGTGAGTCCGCTTGAGGTGGCGTTGATGATGACATCAAATTGCCTGTCAATGTCAGCGTAGGTTGACGAAGAAAGCGCAGTTTCAGGACACGGAACGTGGAGTTTTAACAAAGCGTCCGCTTTTTCCAGAGTACGGTTGGCAATTGCCAGACTTTCAGGGTGCTGGTGCAATAGTGGCTGCAGTACGCCGTACGCGGCACCACCCGCACCCATCAGTAGTATGCGTTTGCCCTTCAATGGAATACGCAAATTTTGCTGAATATCGTTTACCAACCCGGTGCCATCAGTATTGTCGCCACTGACAAAATTGTTGCGAAACGTTAACGTGTTCGCGGCTTTGGCATTCGCCGCCGACTTATTGCAGATTCCAAGAGCGGGAGCAAGGCTTTCAAGTTGCTTAATTAGTTTGTATGCATCGAACTTGAACGGAACAGTCACGTTGCACCCCCGGTAACCCTCCCGCCTCAGCCGTTCGACAGTTTCAGAAAAGCGGTCAAGCGGCGCATCTATGGCCACATAGTCCAAGGATTCGCCGGTCTGCTGAGCAAACAATTTGTGGATCTGTGGCGATTTGCTGTGTGTGATCGGATGGCCAATAACGGCGTATTTGTCAGTCATCATATGCAAGGTGTACTTAGTTCGCGTTCCACGGGCACAGCGACTAAGTCGCTGCAAATCACATTCGCCACGATTTTGACCGCCAATGTTTATGTGGTGCCATTTGACTGTAAGCGACGATGACCCTGGTCGACAAGCGCATTATTCGCTTTCCAACCGGTCCGATTGGGTGAAAGTCCAGGTACGCGTTATGGTCAGGATATCAGTATCCTGAGTGATGGTCGGCGGTAACGGCGAGAATGGCGCCGCAAGTTTCACAATGTGCATTGCTGCCGCGTCCAGTATGCGATGTCCGGAAGACTTGCTGATCTCGATATTCTCCACGCTTCCATCCGTGCGTATTGACACGCTTAGCTGCAGCTTTCCGTAAAGCTGCTGCCGACGCGCCTGTTCCGGGTAATTCAGATTGCCGATACGTTCAACCTTGACGCGCCAATCTTCAATATATTGCGCAAACCTGTATTCCTGCGTGCGTGCGCCGATGAACTTGCGTCTCGGAAGCTTTTGGTAGGCGTCCCAATTCTTGTTGATTTGCGCTTCCAGTCTGGCGATTTCGAGGCTTTTTTGTACCAGATCACTGCCACTGCTCGCGTCGCTCGCTTTCTGCTTCTTGAGCTCGGGTATGACCACGCTGCGGTCGCTCTTCAGCACGGTTAACATCCGCCGATTTTCATCTTCGAGCTGCGCAACACGTTTGCTGTGTTTTTCCGGCGCGAACTTTTTGTCGTCGCGGATAGTGGGCAACGGCGTTTTCGCCTGCCTGTCTTGGTCGGTATTTCCGCCACCATCCAGATCTGCCTGGGCCAGGGCATCTGCGCGCACCGGTTTGCTGCGGGATTTGCTGTTTACCAGTACCACTTGCATCGGTTCCATCAAACCGGCTGAGGTACGGGGCTCGGGCATGACCAACGCAATTCCGAACAGCATGAATAAGTGCAGTACTACCGAGAACGCCATTGACAATGACAGCGACGTCGTAACCGGTGCCAACAAGCGCGTCATTCCGGGTGTGACTCCGTTTGCGTAGCCGTCTCGTCAATTTTTGCTACAAAGCGTGCCAGGATGTTCAAATCGAGCAAGTCGATCGACGAAATTTCCAGTTTTACCCGTGAATTAGCCGGCAGTTCCGGCAATGAAGCGACGCGGAATACAAGCGGGATTTCGTCCAGCTTGACCAGATTTTCTCGCAACACAACAACCTCTACTTGATTGGCGTTTTCCTGTTGCAACCATCTCAAACACCAATAGCGCTCCATGCTTCTCTGAAAATCACCGTAGATTGTGTACATGGTGTCGAAATCCCGCATCGTCGCGTAGAGCGCGGTATCATTGTTCGCGTATACCGGCTCTTCATCGCGCAACATGGCAATGATCTGCCGTTGGTTTACCATGTCTACATAGCGTCGCAGCGGCGAGCTTGACCACATGTATTGCGCCACGCCGAGACCCTGATGCGGCGCCGCAACGGTGCTTAGTTTTACCTTGCCGCTGTTCTGTGTACGATAAATGCCTGCAAAACCATGTTCGGCCAGATGCTTGCCCCACTCACTATTGACCAGAATCATCAACTCGGAGACCACTCTATCAATCGGCGAGCCGCGCCGGCGACGCGTAATGTTGATCCGGTCATTTTCAATATGGAAGTTGTAGTCCAGCTGCGCAATGTTGGTGTCGGTGGACTTGCCCCGACCCGCTTCGAGCCTGGTTGCCAGATTCCACAATAGCCTGAGTTGATCCGCAAACGGGTAATCATCCTTGCCTGCCGCAAGCGTATCCTCGTTAAACAGCGGCTCAAGCGTGTCGTGGCGGAGATTTGCGGAAATATGAATATTCTCTATGCGGCTTTGGTAACTCACTATCTCCAGCGTGGCGCCGTCCACCTCGTTGTACATTGATAGCGCCGGGCAAACGCGGTCGGCACAAAGAGTAAATGCCTGCACCACACTGTCCGGCAACATGGTGATCTTGTTACCCGGCATGTACACAGTAGACAGTCGTTGCGCGGCTACCAGGTCGCCTGCCGAGCCACGCGGTAGTCCCAATGTCGGGGCCGCGATATGCACTCCGATCTGCCAGTTGCCGTTTGCAAGTTTTTCCACTGAGAATGCGTCATCGATTTCGGTGGTTGTCGCGTCGTCAATACTGAAGGCGCTGACCGAAGATCGGCTTAACTCCCCCCAAGTACACAGTTCAATTGCATCGAATCCGATGCCTTTCGGGAAGTGCTCGAACAAGAAGCGTTGCAAATGGAAATCCTCGGTGGAGGTCAATGCACCGCAACGATCCAGCAAGTGCGGCGCAGATAGATGCGTCGCGGCGCACGCGGCTTCCAACGCTTTGAACTCTATTGTATTGCGGTCAGGTTTATAGAGTAACTGCGGCAGCGTAGCGGAAAATTCATCCGGCAATTCAAAGCGGCAAAGTTGATCAGTGTAGCGTTGCTGCAATGCCAATTGCTGACGCCTGCGCTCGGCTCCGGCCAGTGCGGCGGTTAATACATCAGGCGGTGCCGCCCGAAAGCGACCTTTACCTTTCCTGTGGAAGTAAATCGGCGCGCTGTGCAGGCGGATCAGCGTTGCAGCAGCTTCGAGCGCATCCGGCGCATGGCCGAAATATTCCTCGGCGATCACGGCAAATTCGAATTCATCTTTTGGACAGCACTCCCAGAGAAATGCCACTTCGATATTTTCGGCCATCGCTTCGGCATCGGCCATAAAATCGGCCAAGTTTGGTTGGCTAAAGCGCAGCATCACATGTGCGGCCTTCACCTTGCTGCGTTTGCCGGAAATACTCTCCACCTGCAACGACGTCGTATTGTCGGCCATGACGCCGCCGACTCTGAAATTGCCGTCTTCTTCGTAGAGAATGTTCATTGCGGGATCAGGGAGAATTTGTCAAAAATTATAACAGGTTGGACGTGAAGTCCCGATTGGCACAGCTAACAAAAAAGCCGGCTACTGCCGGCTTGAAGGCACGAAACTGGCGCCCTATTTTGCCACGGCGTCTTTCTTCGGTTCGGACTTCTTTTGCTGCAATATCCAGGTCACAACGGTCGAAATGTCTTCATCGGTGATCGAACCGCGGGTTCCCGGCATAGGCAATATGCCCCAAACACCCGACCCGCCGCTACGAATCTTCTTCTCCAGTCTGGCCTGTGCTCCGTCGTCGTTCCGGTACTTGTCTGCAACTTCAACCAATGTAGGACCTACGGTCCTGAAGTCCTTGGTATGGCAATTGTTGCAGTTTCCGTCTACAAATATAGTCTCGGGTTTGTTGGCAGCATGGGCGGAAAGGGAGACAGCAAGCGCAACGGACGAGACTACGAGATGATGAAATTTCATATGGTGCTCCTGTGTAAGATACGTACGGAAAATACATTAAGCCATTCAGCTTGGCATTGAAGCCATCCAGATCCAATAGTAGTGATCAAATTATAGCAAAATTAACCCGTGATCAACGAGTGACCAGGCGCCGCCGGTGTACACAATACAAAATTGTCCGAGTGCATCGACAATCCGCCCGAGTTCGAAATTGATCGAGCATTCAAGGCTGCGAACGCGCGTACAACACCAAGTTGCGGGGGATCTACTTGAGTGACAATATCCAGTGAACTATGGCTCTGATGCTGTCATCGCTAACTGACTTTGGCGTTGCCGGCATGGGCATGGAACCGAATGAACCCTTGCCGCCTTTGCGGACTTTAGCTTGAAGTTGGGTAACTGCCCCGTCGATACCGGCGTACTTCGCTGCTACCTCTTTCAGTGACGGTCCCAATGAGTGACTGTCGACGGCATGACACATATTGCAGTTACTTTCCTTGAACAGCGCCTCACCATTGCTTGCGGCGAGCGCGTTGGAAGAGGCGCCCAGAAATAGCATGAGCGCAACCAAATAACTGACTTTCATAACTTGCCCCGTGGAAAATAGTTCGTTTGCATACTGTACGCCATTCAACTGGCTGAGGTTTGATATATGTCAAATCATACGGCGCATCTGCGGCAATTGACTGGTTATTGTACCTTTAGTTCCTTGGTTTACCGTTGCGGTTGGCCACGCGGGGCGCAAACAGGCTGGTATACCCCCGTCTTCAGTTTGCAAATATATTGGTACCGGCCAGGGCAGATGTGTGACACGAGCGCCATATTGAGCCTGCTGCGGATAGGGGGAATGAGTCTGCTTCGGCACGGAGCGCAATCTGTATCGCGGTGATTAGCCAAGAACAGGTGATGCCTATTGCACGTTCTTGTGGCGATTGCTCGCCTTGATAAGCTGCTCAAGCTTGATTTTCGCGGACCCATCGGCGATCACGGTTCCAGCTTTGGCGACACCTTCATTTAGCGTACTGACCAGGCCCGCTACATAGATGGCGGCACCCGCGTTGAGTTGCACAATATCTCGAGGTAAGCCGGGTTGGTTGTTCAATACGGAAAGCAGCTTTTCGCACGCCTCGCCAATGTTGGCGACACGCAACCCATCGTTGGATGCGACTTTCATGCCGAAAGATTCGGGGTTCAATTGGTACTCGCTGACTTCGCCATCCTTGAGTTCCGCGACATAAGTGGATCCGGCTATGGAGATTTCGTCCATGCCATCCGCACCATGTACCACCAGAACATGGCGGCTACCGAGCCTTTGCAGCACGCGTGCCTGTATGCCAACCAGATCCGGATGAAACACTCCCATGACTTGATTTTCCGCGTTCGCCGGGTTGGTCAACGGGCCGAGTACGTTGAATATGGTACGCACGCCAAGCTCGCGTCTTACCGGGGCTGCGTGCTTCATTGCGCCGTGAAAATTGGGCGCGAACATGAAGCCGATGCCGATCTCGTCTATACACGAACCGACCTGATCGGGCGTCAAATTCAGATTTACCCCGAGTGCCTCGAGTACGTCGGCAGAGCCGCAAGTCGAAGATACCGATCTCCCGCCGTGCTTGGCTACCCGTGCGCCTGCGGCCGCTGCAACCAGTGCACTTGCCGTGGAGATGTTGAAGGTATGTGCGGCGTCACCCCCTGTGCCACAGGTGTCTACCAGGTGGTCGCGAACTGTGACGGGTACCTTGGCGGAAAATTCGCGCATCACGAATGCTGCAGCGGAGATTTCTCCGATGGTTTCCTTTTTGACACGCAGGCCGACGAGAATTCCGGCTATTTGGGACGGCGTTACCTCACCGCTCATGATCTGGCGCATCAGCGACAGCATTTCGTCATAGAAAATCTCGCGCTGCTCGATCAGGCGGGTCAGTGCTTGCAGTGGAGTAATCATCGTCAGGCTTTTCCTTCAAGAAAGTTCCGCAACATATCGTGCCCATGTTCGGTAAGTATCGACTCGGGATGAAACTGTACTCCGTGCACCGCCAGCGTTTTGTGCCTGACCCCCATGATTTCCTGATCATCGGTCCAGGCGGTAATTTCCAGGCAGTCCGGCAATGTTTCCCGTTCTATCACCAGCGAGTGATAACGTGTCGCGGTGAACGGATTCGGCAGGCCGTTGAAAACACTGTTGCCGCGATGATTTATCGCAGACGTCTTGCCGTGCATCAATTGCTTGGCATGAACGATGTGTCCGCCAAATGCCTGCCCGATGCTTTGGTGACCCAGGCAAACGCCGAGAACCGGAATCTTTCCGGCAAATTGTCTGATCGTGGCAACCGATACTCCTGCCTCATTGGGCGTGCACGGCCCGGGCGACACCACGATATGTTGCGGATTCATCGCCGCGATCTGGACTACGGTAATTTCATCATTGCGTTTTACCACCACATCAGCGCCCAATTCCGCAAAATACTGCACCAGGTTGTAGGTGAAAGAGTCGTAATTGTCGATCATTAGCAACATGTGGGTACCTGTCCTTGATTTTTCATTTTTATCATATTCAAAGCGACTGCTTCGGCAACCTCGATTCCATCAATCGCCGCTGACAATATCCCGCCAGCGTACCCAGCGCCTTCCCCGGCCGGGTACAGCCCACGGGTATTTATGCTCTGATAATCGTCCTTGCCGCGCGTGATGCGTATCGGCGACGAGGTTCGTGTCTCCACGCCAGTTAACACCGCACCGTGCAGATCGAAGCCGGCTATCTGCTTGGCAAATGCCGGCAAAGCCTCGCGTATTGCCGCAATTGCGTAATCCGGCAATGCAGTGGACAGGTCGGTCAGATGTACACCCGGCGTATAGGACGGCGTTACCGAGCCGAATTCCGAGGATGGTGTACCCGCCAGGAAATCGCCCACCAGTTGACCTGGCGCCATGTAGTTGCGGCCGCCCAGTTCGAAGGCGCGAGATTCCCAATGACGCTGGAAAGCGATGCCGGCCAATGGGCCATCCGGGTAGTCGTGCTCCGGGGTGATGCCCACGACGATGCCGCTATTGGCGTTGCGCTCATTGCGCGAATACTGGCTCATGCCATTGGTAACCACGTGTCCCGCTTCGGAGGTTGCGGCGACTACGGTCCCACCGGGGCACATGCAAAAGCTGTATACCGAACGACCGTTGCCGGCATGATGGACCAGCTTGTAATCCGCGGCCCCCAACTCCGGATTCCCGGCGTTTTTGCCAAAGCGCGCACGGTCGATCAGTGACTGCGGATGTTCGATCCGGAAGCCGATCGAGAATGGCTTTGGCTCAATATATATTCCGTGTCCGTGTAACATTTCAAATGTGTCGCGTGCGCTATGCCCTATTGCAAGTATCAGATGTTGAGTGGGGATATATTTGCCGCTGGCCAGGACCACGCCGTTAACCTGGTCGTCGCGCAAGTCGATATCGTCGACTCTGCATTCAAAGCGGATTTCGCCGCCGAGAGACAGTATCTCCGCGCGCATTCTTTCTACCATGCCCACCAGGCGAAAAGTGCCGATATGCGGATGGGCAACATACAAGATTTCGTCGGGCGCGCCCGCTTTGACAAATTCTTCAAGTACTTTTCGTGCCAGATAGCGCGGATCCTTGATCTGGCTATACAGTTTTCCGTCTGAAAACGTGCCGGCACCACCCTCGCCGAACTGCACATTGGATTCCGGATTGAGCAACCCTTGTCTCCACAAGCCCCAGGTATCCTTGGTACGCTCGCGCACCGCTTTACCCCGTTCCAGTATCAGCGGGCGAAAGCCCATCTGTGCCAATAGCAAACCAGCGAATATTCCGGCAGGACCCATACCGACAATGACAGGTCGGGAGCCGAGGTCTTTCGGGGCGCGCGCGACGAAGTGATATCGCGTATCGGGGGATTGCCTGATATGTCCGCCGAGACTGGCGCGTGCCAATATCAATGCTTCATTCTTAACCTCCGCATCCAGCGTATAGATATACACGATCGCACTATGCTTGCGTGCATCTACGCTGCGCTTGAAGATGGAAAACTCGATCAGATCGCTCTCTGCAATGTCGAGACGTTTGAGAATTGCCGTCTTCAGCTCACTCTCGGTATGTGAAAGCGGCAGTTTAATTTCAGTCAGGCGCAGCATTTTCGATCAGGCGCTAGCGATGTGTTTGCGCATCCAGTCCCTCGTTTACCATTTCAGCTGAACGCAGCACTGCACGGGCCTTGTTCTGCGTTTCCTGCCATTCGCTATCCGCGATCGAGTCGGCGACGATGCCGGCACCGGCTTGTACGTAGAGCGTTTTGTCTTTCACGACGGCGGTACGCAACGCGATGGCCAGATCCATGTCGCCGTTGAAACCCAGGTAACCGACAGCACCGGCATAAATGCCGCGTTTGCTGGGTTCCAGTTCGTCGATGATTTCCATAGCGCGAACCTTGGCGGCGCCCGACACCGTGCCGGCGGGAAAGGTGGCCTTGAGCACATCGATCGCATTCAAGCCCGGCTTGAGTTTGGCCTCGACGTTTGAAACGATGTGCATTACGTGCGAATAGCGCTCGATGATCATTTTCTCAGTAAGACTGACCGTGCCGTTTTGGGCGACTCGACCGATATCGTTACGTCCCAGGTCGATCAGCATCAGATGTTCCGCCAGTTCCTTGGGGTCGGCAAGGAGTTCGTCTGCCAGTTCAATGTCATGTTGCGGCGTGGCGCCGCGCGGTCGTGTTCCGGCAATCGGGCGTACGGTGACCGCATCGCCTTCAAGTCGCACCAGAATTTCCGGAGACGCACCGACGACCTGATGGTCGCCCATGTCGTAGTAGAACATGTAAGGCGAAGGGTTGAGACTGCGCAACGCGCGGTATAGTGACAGCGGGGCGGCAGGAAACGGCTGCGACATGCGCTGCGACAGGACTACTTGCATGATGTCGCCATCAAAGATGTAACGCTTGGCCTTTTCGACCGCCTGCTTGAACGCGACTTCGCCGAATTCGGATTTTGCTTCAACGCGCGGTGAAGGTAATGCAAACGGGATGTCGACGGGCAAACGCAACATGCCGACCAGTTCGCGCAATCGCTCACGTGCCAACAAGTAGGCGTCACCTTGCGCAGGGTCTGCGTAGACCACGAAGGTCAGTTTTCCCGACAGGTTGTCAACCACTGCGAGTTGTTCGGTCAGCATCAGCAGAATGTCCGGCGTACCGATGGCGTCCGCCTTTTCTTTTCCGGCAAGGCGCGATTCGATATAACGCACCGTTTCGTATCCGAAATATCCGGCCAATCCGCCGGTAAAACGCGGCAATCCGGACAAGGGTGCCACTTTGAACCGCTGCTGATAGTCGCTGATGAACTCGAGAGGCTGCTCTACCAATTGCGTCGTTTCACCGCTGCCCTGCGTCAGCGTGACCTGCTTGCCGCGCACCGAAATGCGGGTGGTGGCCGGCAGACCGATGAACGAGTATCGACCGAAGCGCTCTCCGCCTTGGACCGACTCAAGCAAATAGGAATAAGGCTTGTTGGCGAGTTTGAGATAAAGCGATAACGGCGTGTCCAGATCCGCGAAAGTCTGGGTGACTATCGGAATACGGTTGTAGCCCTGCCGAGCCAGTTCGTTGAATTGTTGTTCTGTAATCGGGTGTGACATGGAAACACTCCTGAAATGCTTTGGTGAGTTGCAGTGTGGGTCGCGGCGGGAATGGGCACGCGCGCGTTGCACTTAGCACCATCGCCAAAAAGCGATCTTATTCAGGCAAGGAAGATTTTTTCGATTCACGGTCAGATAGGTTGCATCAACGGCATCGCTGCAGGCAGGTTGGCAATGACTGCATCAAGGTCCAGTGTTTCTACCGGTTCGCCGTGATTGTAGCCATAGGGTACGCAGAATACTGGGCAACGGGCAGCCCGTGCAGCCAGCGCATCATTTAGCGAATCGCCAATAAGCAGCAAGTTTTCGATGCCTATGCCGAAGAAGTCTGCTGCGTGGAGCAATGGCATAGGGTGCGGCTTCTTTTCGGGTAGCGTGTCCCCGGACAGCACAATTTCAAAATATTTTGCCAATCCGATGCCCTCTAGCAGTGGCTCGGTATAGCGCGCCACTTTGTTGGTGATGCAACCCAGCCTGTATCCGGCAGCCTTCATCGCATCCAATCCTTCGGTGACTCCGTCGAAAGGTTTGCTATCAAGCAATAGATCGGTGTAATGCTTCTCAAAAATTGGCAGTGCGTGATCATACAGCGCGGCATCGGGCGTGGCGTGCATGTCGCCAGTTAGTGCGCGCTTGACCAGCCAGCTGATGCCGTTGCCTATGTAACTTGACAACAGCTGCTGCGAAACCGGTGCATAGTCCATATCGCGCAGCATGCGGTTGGCGGCTTCGGACAACTCGGGCGCGGTATTCAGCAACGTCCCGTCCAGATCGATAACGATAGCGCCAACATTGACCGGCGTTGTGTATCGCTTGAAGGGAACAGCTTGTTGCATGTCGTATCCTTGGATGAGTTAAGTCTAGTGGCCCGAATTGGCCGGCTTTTTCTCTGATGGTGCAGCCGTGTTTTCCGGCGCAGCCTTGTTTTCTGGTGGCGGAGTTGCAGCAGGCTTCGCCTCAATTTTTACCGTGCGTTTGCCCATCGTTGGGTCCAGAACCCTCTCATTGATATCCTGATCGGCAGACTTCCATCCGCTCAGAATGTGCGTTGGGCTTTGAGCTTCGTTCTCTTTCATGCAGTCTTCCGGGGTCTTCAGGGAAACGCGGCATGCGTATCCAACCGCCTGTGCATCCAGTATCTTCTTGTCAGCTTCACCGGTAATCCGGTCGCATCCAGCCAACAGGAGCAACGCAATCAGCGAACCAAAAAGCCGGGCTTGCATTTGTCGGTTATACCTTGGCGAGCTCGGCTCGTAGCGATGCGATCACGCTGTCGTAGCGGTGCTTGTCGCTATCCTTGCCGGCATTGAAGACTGCCGAACCGGCAACAAAGGTGTCCACACCGGCTGCGGCGACTTCTCGAATATTTGCAGGTCCAACGCCCCCGTCAATCTCCAAAAGAATATTCAGTCCGGATGCGTCGATCATCTTGCGTACCTTGCGCGCTTTATCCAGCACATGTGGAATGAATTTCTGGCCACCAAAGCCCGGATTGACCGACATCAACAACACCATGTCCAGCTTCGGCAACGTGTATTCAAGAATATCGAGAGGTGTGGCAGGGTTGAATACCAGTCCGGCTTTGCAACCGCTTTCCTTGATCAGTCCTATGGTGCGGTCTATGTGTTCAGAGGCTTCCGGATGGAAAGTGATATAGGTTGCACCTGCCTTGGCAAAATCCGGAATGATGCGGTCAACCGGCTTGACCATCAAATGCACGTCTATCGGTGCGGTTACACCATGCTTGCGCAGCGCATCGCAGACCAACGGTCCTATGGTCAGGTTGGGTACGTAATGATTGTCCATTACATCGAAGTGCACTATGTCCGCACCAGCCGCGAGAACGTTGTCGACTTCCTCGCCGAGTTTGGCAAAATTAGCGGATAGAATGCTTGGGGCAATTTGATACATACGCGGCTCCTCGATGGAAATGAATTATTAATTTCAGTATTCTAACCGAATACTTGGCAGCATGGCGCTATCCCAATATGCTCCAAAAACCTTTAACCGTGGCACATGCAATCGCGGCGTGTCGCTTGAAGTTATTGACTGAGGGCACAGTCAGCAGCGGAAGGTTGCGGTCCCAGGGCACTTGCACACTTAAACATCGATGGCCGGGAGATTTTAGTGAAAATAGAGACAAACGATTTTTATGCGCGCCAAGGGGAACACATTGAGCTCGACAAGTGGCCGACGCGTGTAAAGCCGCTTTACGATGGGAAAAGCGAGTACAAGACAATGCTCGCGAAGCAGGTTGAGGAATTGAGCGAGCAGCAGCAGTTACATTACGCCGCCCACACTCATGCAGTACTGTTTATTTTTCAGGCGATGGATGCTGCCGGAAAGGACGGTGCCATCCGCCATGTAATGTCTGGCATTAACCCGCAGGGATGCCAGGTAAGCAGCTTCAAACAGCCGAGCGCCACTGAATTGCAGCATGATTTCCTGTGGCGCACGACGCAGGCTCTGCCGGAACGCGGCCGAATCGGTATCTTCAACCGTTCTTATTACGAGGAAGTGCTGGTGGTACAAGTACATCCGGAGATTCTGAAAACGCAGGGCTTTACCGGCAAGACGCTGCCTGAGAATCTCTGGGAAGATCGTTATCGCTCGATTGCCGATATGGAGCGGCATTTGCATCGCAATGCAACGCGAACCGTCAAGTTCTTTTTGCACCTGTCCAAGGATGAGCAGCACCAGCGGTTTTTGAAGCGCATCGACGATCAGAACAAGAATTGGAAGTTCAGTATTGCGGATGTCGAAGAGAGAAAGTATTGGGACCAATACATGGCGGCCTACGAGCGGTGCATCAGCGCAACCAGCACGGATATCGCGCCCTGGTATATTGTGCCGGCAGACGACAAGGAAAACGCGCGCCTGATCATTTCAGAAATCATACTCGAAACGTTCAGATCGCTACGTCTGGCGTATCCGAAAACCAGTGAGGAACGGCAAAAGGAATTGCAGCAAATTCGCAAACAACTGATTGGGCAGTGATTGGTTGCCCGGTCTTGGTACGGATGCAGAACCACCGCGCGAAAACATTGCAGATTCGAATTCCGAGCACGATGACATTCGATTTCTTGCGATGTCAGTCTGATCGGGCATGCAACAGAATTGTGCCCATGGTTGACAATTACTCGGTCGTAGCGTATTCGATTGGCTGGCGCAGCATAGTGTGCACCTGATACACATGGAAGGTGGAATAGTCATGGATGCTTTCAACTGGGACAGGAACTTTGAAACCGGATTGGCTGATGTCGATCTGCAACATCGCCAACTGGTCAACTTGATCAATCGGTTCGGCGAATTACTCTCGCTAAATGCTGCGCCTGCCGAGGCTGAAATGGAAATGGTGTTCGGCGAGTTGCTCGCCTATACGCAATATCACTTCCGTGAGGAAGAATCGCTGTTTCAGTCCGAAGGTCTGGATGCGCGGTTTGTCGACATGCATATTCAGCTTCACCGCGATTTCTTGCATGAAGCGGAAAAGATGCACCAGGACGTTTCCCCGGACAATAGGAGTGCGGCACAAAGCATGTTGAGCTACCTGGTGCATTGGCTCGCGTTCCATATTCTGGGTGTCGATCAATCCATGGCAAGGCAGATTGCGGCGATACACAAGGGGCAGAAGCCGGCGGATGTATATTTGCGGGAAATGGAAATTGGTGAAACCGTAACGGAACCATTGTTGCTTGCCCTCGACGCTTTGTTTCGGCAAGTGTCGACGCAGAATCGGGAGCTGCACGAATTTAACCGCACGCTCGAAAGAAAGGTGGCGGACCGCACTGCGGACCTGTCTGACGCTAATCGGCAATTGGAAGAGATGGCACTGACGGATGCACTCACCGGTCTGCCCAATCGGCGCCACGCGATGGCCAGACTGGACAAGGAATGGAAAGATTCTGTCGAAACCGGCAATCCGCTTGCTTGCATGATGATAGACGCCGACGGCTTCAAGCAGGTCAACGATAAATACGGACATGATGCGGGGGATGAAGTGTTGCGGCAACTGTCCAGACAGCTGCGGCATGCGATGCGAACCGATGATGCTGTATGCCGCTTGGGAGGTGACGAATTTCTCATCATCTGCCCCAAGTCGAACCTGGATAACGCGATGCGGATCGCCGAGCACCTGCGGCAACATATCGCGCAGATGCGCGTAGCTGCCGGTCGCGGCGAGTGGATCGGCAGCGTTAGCGTAGGGGTGGCGGGACGTAGCCCGGAGATGCACAATATCGAAGATCTGATCAAGGCTGCGGACGACGGCGTCTACCTGGCTAAACGTAATGGTAAGAACCGTGTTGCAAGCAGCCAGAACGGGTAGCTGAAGTTCGGTAGGATTAGCCTTACAAGGCGTTGAAAGTTTGGTGTCGCGCACGGTGTTTCTGTCTTGCTATGCCTATGGGCGCGATGAGCGGGCGTATATGGTGCCAGCCATCGGGGTCCGACGGATCGAGGTGCCGCGAATTAGCGCAAGGTCGGGCGGCGCAGTTTGCCGAGCGGCATAATTGCCTCGACCGTTTCAAAAATAAACTGACAACAAAAGTATTGGGTTATGCATATCGCCGAACGCCTTGCGCTTTACATTCAGGTTACCCGATTGAATCGCCCAATTGGCATACTACTGTTGCTCTGGCCGACCCTGTGGGGTGTGTGGATCGCGGGCGGGGGTCACCCGCATTGGGCAATCGTGATCATTTTTACGTTGGGTACGGTTCTTATGCGCTCTGCGGGTTGTGTCATCAATGATTTCGCGGATCGCCACATTGATAAACATGTAAAGCGTACCAGGAATCGACCGATTACCAGTGGTCGCCTCTCGCATAGCGAAGCGCTAGCGCTCGCCGCGGCGCTCGCACTGCTGGCGCTGATTCTGATTTTGCCGCTCAACAATCTTACATTGTTGCTTTCCGTTCCGGCAGTGCTACTTGCTGCAAGCTATCCCTATACCAAGCGATTCTTTGCTGTCCCGCAGGCCTATCTGGGTATTTCGTTTGGATTTGGCATACCGATGGCATTTGCCGCACAGACCGGTACTGTCCCCGCGCTGGCTTGGCTATTGGTGTTGGCAAATGTATTCTGGTGCATTGCTTACGATACCGAATACGCGATGGTGGATCGCGATGATGACGTCCATCTGGGTATTCATTCTTCGGCGTTGTTGTTTGGAAAATACGATGTGGCAGCGGTAACGCTTTGCTATGCGATTTCACTTGCGTTGCTTTGGCAAGTTGGGCTGGTTGCCGCCCTGGGTTGGATCTACTTTTCCGCCCTGGTCGTTTCTGCAGGCGTGGCGTTATATCACTTTCAGTTGATCAGGCACCGCGAACGGCAGGCCTGTTTCAAGGCGTTCCTGCACAACAACTGGCTGGGCGCGGCGGTGTTTTCCGGAATTGTCGGGGACTACTTGCTTCATTGATGTCGTTTGGGAATCTGCGGGATACAAACGCCAATGCCGGTAACAGCATATTAAATCTGCAGCATTTCAAAATCGGATTTCGCCACGCCACATTCCGGGCATACCCAGTTATCTGGGATGTCGGCCCAGGCCGTACCCGGCTTGATTCCTTCCGCCGGCAACCCGGCAGCCTCATCGTAAATAAAACCGCAAATCACACATTGCCATATTTTCATGCCGCTCTCCGTTGGTTGCCACGCAGTTACCGTTCAGGGATCGTCAGCACAACAATATGAACGGCTAAACGTTAACCCAAAATAACCAAGGTTCGCAATACGGGCTCCATATTGTCAGACGAACGGTGCGCGAATAGGTTACTAAGTGGTGCTCGGTACGGACACCGCTCCAAAGATGTACTAATTGGCCAAATCCTGCAGCAGCGATTCACGAATTTTCTGGGAAATAGGTGACAATTCGGCCTGATAAGATGGATGGTCAACGCCCATACTCAAGGCTGCTCCCTGTTTGAGCGCTAGCGACATAGCGCCGGTCAGTTCCAGTCTCAAGAAATGAACTGCTGAAGTTTTACTGTCGGTGGTGCGGTCCAAATCTTCATCAGCGATGGCGTGAACACGTTCGAAGCCGCTCACTTCTGTCCATACCCGGTCTTCAATGCCTATTAACCGGGTAAGCATCAGGCGTCGTTCATCGAGGTCTTCGTACTCTATCATCATCGTCGCTTTCCAGTTGCAACCGTCAGGTATCAGCGGATTGTAGGCATCCAGTTCGTCCTGTATGCCGGCTTCCTCGAACACCTTTTCAGCGCGCAGCATTTCCTGAACCTGATAGCGTATCGTCAATTCATCCTCGAAAAACAGTGTCAGATGGTCGCCCAGCGCAACGATACGATTTCTCTTGTGGGCCATTACTTCCGCTCGAAATGTCGCGCGCGCCCTGGCGTACGCTTCCAATGTCATCAGGCGGTCACGGGTAAGTTTCGCCATGATTATTTGTGCTGGCCGGCGATCGGCCCGTCCCTGAACAGATTGTCTTTCAATTCGTGGTCAAACGCCGGATCGTGACGTCTTATCCACTCCAGTACCATCGCGGCGTGTTCTTTTTCTTCGTCGCGATTGTGCGCAAGTATCTGCTTCAGTTCCGGATCCGTGGCGCCATCCACGCGCTGGTTGTACCAGTCGACCGCCTCCAGTTCTTCCATCAGTGAAACAATCGCACGGTGCATGTCCATGGTTGCCGCGGATAATTTTTCAGGCGGTTCGTGGTATCCCTCGTTTGACATGTCATTCTCCTTTTTGTATTTCGACTAAAGACCGTAAGCAATGCGCATCAGTGTCAGCGGATGCTGCTTCTGTGCGGCGGTTTTGCCGATCCCCTGCATGATATGGCGCCCGGCGATGGCGCAATCCGAGCTGACATAGTCCGGTTGACCTTCACCCATTTGCCGGAATACCGGTTTGCCGATCTTCATTGAATCGGCGAAAAATTCGCTTTTCACACCCCAGGTGCCGTCGTGACCGGAGCAACGTTCCACCGTGGTGATCTCGGTATCAGGAACCAGTTGCAATGTTTCCCGGGTTTTCAATCCCATGTTCTGCACGCGCAGGTGACAAGGGACGTGATACGAAACTTTGCCGAGCTTGTTTTTGAAGTCGGTTTTTAACAGGCCGTCCTTGTGCCGCAACATCAGGTACTCGAACGGGTCAAACATCGCGTCCGCAACTGCTTTGACTTCAGCATCGTCCGGGTACATCAGTGGCAATTCCTGTTTGTACATCAAAGTGCATGAGGGTACCGCCGCCAATATCGCATATCCTTCGCGAGCCAGTTTGGCGAGAATAGGGATGTTGGTCTCCTTGAGTCGAGCAACAGCTTCGAGGTCGCCCAGTTCCAGCTTTGGCATGCCGCAGCATGCCTCTTTCTCTACCAACACCGAGGGGATTTCATTGTGCGCCAAAATTCGAACCAGGTCGTGGCCAATTCCGGGTTCGTTGTAATTGATGTAGCAAGTGGCGTAAATCGCCACTTTACCGGGCGTACTATCACCATTTGTGACGGGGAAGCTGATATCTGGCGAGGCATGATTGCGGAAGGTTTGGCTCTCATAGGTTGGGAGTTGCCGGTCCTTGTGGATGCCCAATACGCTGTCCATGATGGTTCGGGTAACCGCGTTTTTGTTGACGGCATTTACCGCCTGGGTGACCACGGGTATTGAAGCAAGCTTGCCCAATGCATCGGTACTCGACAGTAGTTTGTCGCGGAAGCGCGTTTCGCCTTTTTTGAATTTCACCGCCTTGGCACGCAGCATCAAGTGCGGGAAATCGAGATCAAACGGGTGTGGCGGTACGTATGGGCACTTGGTCATGAAACACATGTCGCACAAGTAACATTGGTCAACTACTTTCCAGTAGACCGTCCTTTCGACGGTGTCCAGTTCATTTGAGGGGCTTTCGTCGATCGCGTCAAACAGGGTCGGAAAGGCATTGCACAAATTGAAGCAGCGCCGACAACCGTGGCAGATGTCATACACCCGGTGCAGTTCGTCCATCAGCGACGCTTCGTTGTAGAACTCGGGATTCTGCCAATCAAGCGGGTGGCGTTGCGGCGCTTCCAGATTTCCTTCTCGTGTGCTCATCGCGTTCCTTGGGATGGTATGATCAAATTCGATCGGGTATTTCACCCGCTTCGTTTGGCTGCAGAAAAACTCCCCCGAAAATAATCGCGGGGGAGCGGTGTGTAACGTTAGTCCGCAAGTGCGTCCAATGCCTTCTGGAAACGATTTGCGTGCGACCGTTCGGCTTTCGCCAATGTTTCGAACCAATCTGCTATTTCCTCGAAGCCTTCGCCACGGGCGGACTTGGCCATGCCCGGATACATGTCTGTATATTCGTGGGTTTCACCCGCGATTGCCGATTTCAGATTGTCACGCGTAGCACCGATAGGCAGGTCCGTCGCCGGATCTCCGCACTTCTCCATATACTCCAGGTGGCCGTGCGCGTGGCCGGTTTCGCCTTCTGCAGTGGAACGGAATACGGCCGCCACGTCGTTTTGACCCTCAACGTCCGCTTTGGCTGCAAAATACAGATAACGGCGATTGGCCTGGGATTCGCCGGCAAACGCATCCTTGAGGTGCTGGTGGGTCTTGGATCCTTTAAGTTGCATGGTTAATCTCCTTGATATAAGTTGAGGTCGAAATACGCTAAAACATGCTGAGTGGTTGTTTATCCACGCGCCAAATATAGACCTTTCAATTCAATAAGCCCAATTGAATTAATTAAACAAGGTGATTTATTATGCTAATGGGTCTATACGCTAATGACGGTATAGCCGGAAAGCCGGTGGAGGATGAGCATGACATTGAATGAACTGCGTTACATCGTTGCCGTGGCACAGGAGCTGAACTTTCGTCGCGCAGCGGAAAAGACCTTTGTCAGCCAGCCCGCACTGTCATTGGCGATTCAAAAGCTGGAAGTGGAGTTGGGCGTAAAGATATTCGAGCGTGGAAAAAGCGAGATATCTGTCACTCAGGTAGGCACAGAAATCGTCGAACAGGCGCAGCGTGCGCTTGAAGAGGTTGCCAGAATCCGCGAACTTGCCAGGCAGGGCAAGGATCAATTGGCCAGCACCTTGCGCCTCGGCATTATCTACAGCGTCGGACCTTACCTGCTTCCCGATCTGGTTCCGGCGCTAAAAAAGCTGGCACCAGGCATCACATTAGAGATTGAGGAAAATATTACCGCCAATCTTGAAACGCTGCTGCGTAACGGCAAACTGGATGCCATCATCATTGCTTTGCCGTTTGGTGATGCGGGAATCTACACCAGGCCACTGTACGACGAACCATTCGAGGTGGTAGTGGACAGGCAGCATCGTTGGGCGACCCGGCGAAATATCAAGGCACAGGAGCTGTCGTTGGAAAAGGTGTTGCTGCTTGATTCAGGACACTGTTTCAGCAATCAGGTAGCCGAGGCGTGTCCGGAGCTTGATCGCAAGGGGGCGGATATTCAGCAGGGCACGTCGTTCGAAACGATACGCAATATGGTGGCGTCCGGGCTGGGCATTACCGTGCTGCCGGCGACTGCAAACAGTGCGCGTTATCGCAATCGACTGCTGCAAGTGATCCCGTTCGCAAAACCGGCGCCCTCACGACGAATAGCCCTGGCGTGGCGCAAGAGCTTTGCACGCACCCAGGCAATCGATGTGCTGGGCAAGGCAATCACCCTGACCAAACTCACCGGAGTCAGGCATTTGCCATGAAAGACGTTGACCAACCGTATCGCGAAAATCCGTTGCTGAGGATCAGCTACGGCCTGATCGCGCCGTTCTACGACCTGATCGTCGAAGGGCCGTTGAAACGGGCGCGAAGTGCGTCCCTGGGTGCATTGCCCAGCGATGTGGCGGGAGAGGTGTTGATAAGCGGCGCGGGCACCGGACTGGATTTGCCATTGCTCTCTGGCCTGCATCGCTATACCGCGCTGGATTTCAATCGCGCCATGTTGTCGCGTGGCAGAAAGCGCCGCGTCGAGGTGCACGTGGACTGGGTGCTGGGGGATAGCATGGCACTCCCGTTTGCGGCCGCTCGATTTGATCACGTCGTGTTGCACCTTATCCTCGCGGTCGTGCCTAACCCTTCGGCATGTTTGGGTGAAGCCGCTCGAGTCGTCAAGCCGGGCGGCACCATCTTAGTGTTTGACAAGTTTCTACAACCAGGAAAGAAAGCGCTGCTGAGACGCGCACTGACGCCTTTGTCGCGGCGACTCGCCACGCGTATGGATGTGGTGTTTGAGCAAGTGTTGGGCGAGACGCCTCAACTTCAATTGATCAGTGATATACCTTTGTTGGCGAACGGCTGGTTTCGCGGGATTGTCCTGCAAAAGCAATAGTGTGATTTGGGTCTGCTGTAATGATTGGATATCACTTGAATCGACTCGAATCGCTATCAAGTCAGATCTGGCCGGAACCGATCTGGCGCGGCAATGTACGATGGCGCGAAATGAACGGAGACAGCCGCTATGCTGCTCTGGTTGCAACTTCTGATCTGCATTTCCATCATCGGCTTCGCGGGCTATTTTTTTTATTACGGCGACATCATCGCCGAGAAATCGGGACTCTCCGCCTCCCGGGTGCTGTGTATGGCGCTCTCAAGTGTCGTGGCTTTTACGCTGGAAGTGGAAGAATGGCTGGTGTGGAATCGCCGGCTGTATCTTCCCCGCTGAATATTTCTTCCCGAAACGCAATGCTCCTGAGCGGTGAGGCGAACACCCTGCAATCAAGCGGCGAAGGGCATGATTAGGTCGATTTTATGCAAGCAACTGTCAAAGGTTAGAATGCGAACCGGTGAAAATGCACACTCAAGACTTTCATGAATATTATTTGTTGGACGAGGATCGGCAGATGAAGCGCGCTGTACTTTTCTTATTGATGATTTTCACGCCAATGCTGACATTCGCATCCGAGTCCGGAGACCACCAAGATCTGACCGGTCATTGGGTTGGAATTGTTTCGCTGTTGTGTTTCCTGGTGGCTTATCTGGTGGTTATGGCCGAAGAATTCACGCATTTACGCAAGTCCAAGCCAGTTATGCTGGCCGCCGGGATCATCTGGGGCTTGATCGCCTGGTATTACCAGGCTCATGATATTCCGCATGTGGTAGAAGTGGCACTGCGACACAATCTTGAGGAATATGCCGAGTTGATGCTGTTCCTGATTGT
The DNA here is from genome assembly GCA_049799335.1 of Gallionella sp. GTDB lineage: Bacteria > Pseudomonadota > Gammaproteobacteria > Burkholderiales > Gallionellaceae > Gallionella. The sequence continues at coordinate 23,269 of JBARHR010000298.1, forward strand.
CGCCATGACCTACATCAACGCGATGGATGAGCGCAATGTATTCGAGGCGTTACGCTCCTGGCTAGTTGGCATGGGCTTTAGTTATCGGACCTTGTTCTGGGTTACCGGTATTTTGGCTTTCTTCATATCGGCAGCAGCCGACAATTTGACTACCGCTTTGCTTATGGGAGCGGTGGTCATGTCCGTCGGGCACGGCAGTCAACGTTTCGTGGTGCTGAGCTGTATAAATCTCGTCGTTGCCGCTAACGCAGGCGGGGCTTTCTCCCCATTTGGCGATATCACCACCCTGATGGTCTGGCAGAAAAATATCGTTACCAGTAATGGCCCTATCGGATTCTGGACATTTTTCTACCTATTCATTCCTGCGTTTGTGAATTATGCGGTGCCGGCCGCCGTCATGCATTTCTTTATTCCCAAAGGAAATCCTTCTTCTGGCGGGAAGATGGTCAAAACGAAAAAAGGTGCGCTGGTGATCGTTGCCTTGTTTGTTTTGACTATTTCGCTGGCAGTCAGTTTTCATAGCATTCTGGGATTGCCTCCGGTTATCGGCATGCTGACCGGATTGAGCTTGTTGAAATTCTATGCTTTTGTGTTGAAGAAGGCGGATAAGCGCTATTTGTCTGGCTACTCCGGTGATGGCATCGGAAGCCCGGTAGCTTTTGACATCTATCGCCAGGTTGCACGGGCGGAGTGGGATACCTTGTTTTTTTTCTACGGGGTGGTGATGTGCGTGGGCGGACTCGGCTTCATCGGGTATCTGTCGATGATTTCGCAGGCGATATACGGCGGTTGGGGCGCAACTTGGGCGAATGTTTTCATAGGCTTGATTTCCGCAGTCGTGGATAACATTCCCGTGATGTTTGCGGTACTGACGATGCAACCCGATATGCCGGTCGGCGAGTGGTTGCTGGTTACGTTGACGGCTGGAGTTGGTGGTTCGTTGCTGTCGATAGGGTCGGCGGCGGGCGTCGCGCTGATGGGTCAGGCGCGCGGCGTGTATACCTTCTTCGCACATCTCAAGTGGACCCCGGTAATTGCACTCGGTTATGCAGCCAGCATAGCGGTACATCTGGCGCTTAACCAAGAATTGTTCTGATGAACATTTTGAGGAATCTGCCCGAAATACCGAACATCAGAGGCGCTTGACTCGGCGAGGCAATCGCAACTAGAATTTCCGATCAAACTAATAGGGTAATATTCATGAGCGACGATATCCAGAAACAAATCCGCGATCAGGTTACGAGCCATCAAGTGGTGTTGTATATGAAAGGTAGTCCGCAATTTCCACAGTGCGGATTTTCTGCCAATGCGGTTGGCATACTCAATGCACTGGGTGTAACGGACATTTTTTCGGTGGACGTGCTGCAGAATCCCGATATACGTCAGGGCATAAAGGACTATGCCAACTGGCCGACGATTCCTCAGCTCTATATTAACGGCGAATTCGTTGGCGGCTCCGATATCATGACGGAGATGTACCAGAACGGCGAACTCAAACAAATACTGGGCGGCTAGGCGCGGATAGACCACGGATTCGCGCCAAAGTCTCTTGGCGCGTCGCCAGGGAAATTTGACAAAATAAATTGTCAAGCGCAGTAGCTCCCCAAATTCCCTCAAGAGATTGTCCGCGACCGATTACCGTCCTGGTCGAAATCACCATCGGTGCAAAATCGCGAACATACCGCGGGCCGGAAACGTCGCGGTGGCGGGCTATTCGTCATCCAGGTGCTGCAGCGCTATCGCAAACATATCTGCAGCGGCTCAATCAGCCGAACAGGGTTGCTGCGCTTCCCTTTACTGAACGCTACAGAATGTTTTCTCTGTGTTAAAGTTTGCTACCCGTGGCGCATTTGCAATTCCAAAATTGTAGGCAGGGCGCGGGTGTTTTCGCGCCTGAGCAAAGCAGGGATTGTGCGTTTTCAAACCGGAATAGTGAACATTCGATGACAGAAATACAGCAAGCTCGGACGTCGGAAACAGAACTGGCAACGCAACCCATTCAGGCGGTTGATCTCGTAGTCGCTTATCTGGAGCAAATCGGCGTCGAATTTGTTTTCGGTGTGCCGGGTGGCGCGATTGAACCGTTCTACAACGCACTCGCCCGCAGCTCTCGACGCGGTGGCCTGCGTCCGGTGGTTGCGCGCCATGAAACCGGTGCTGCATACATGGCGGACGGCTATGCGCGCGAGACCGGCAGGATAGGGGTGTGTTGCGCGACTTCAGGTCCCGGGGCCACCAATCTCATCACTGGTGTCGCGTGCGCCTACGAAAACGAAATTCCGATGCTGGTGCTTAGTGGTCAACCTTCGCTGCACTTGCAGGGCAGGGGAGCCCTGCAAGAGTCTTCCGGCGCTGGAATCGACACCGTCGCGATGTTTCGTACGTGTACCCGTTACAGTGCACTTGTTACACACACGGAACAACTGGAGCGGCAACTGGTCAGCGCGCTACTGAGCGCATATCAACCGACGCCGGGACCGGTACATCTGAGCATTCCGGTCGATTTGCAACGTATGGTGATGAAAAACGGTGCGGCATATGATCTGGCTCACCTGTTGCTTCCTCCGTCTCCTGTTGATTTTGGCGCGGTACAAAATTTGAATGCGCAACTTGCTCAGGCGAAAAAAGTGATCGTGTTGATAGGGGGTGGATGCGGAGAGTCGATCGAATTGGTAATTGAATTGATCGAGAAGATCGGGGCAGAATTTGTTGTAACGCCAGACGCCAAGGGGTTTATCAGTCCGCGTCACCCTTTGTACCGGGGCGTTTTTGGCTTCGCCGGTCACAGTTCCGCGACGGGAGTGGTAAACGACAATCAGGTTGAGCTGATTTTGGTAGTGGGTTCCGGCTTGGGAGAGTGGAGCAGTAATGGTTGGCATGAATCGCTTCTAAACAACAAGATGGTTCACATAGATTCCTGTGATGCTCATATGATGCGCTCGCCCATGGCGCGACTCCATGTGCGCGGAAATATCCGTTCGGTATTCGAAGCACTGCTGGAGGGGTTGTCTCGGGACGGTGTGGATGAAGTCGCTTCATTGGGTGAACGGCGCCGCTTTAAGCGCGTTTCTCAGGATGATCCATATAAATCGACAGAACCAGGAGCGCCGATCAAACCGCAATATTTAATGCGCGAATTGGGTTGGCGAAGTTCACCCAATACGCGTTTTCTGGTTGATTCAGGTAACAGTACCACCTGGGCGATTCATGATTTGGCGATGCACGATCACGAGCCCAGCGCCGGCGGATGGATGCGAATGACATTGAATTTTGCGCCTATGGGTTGGGCTATCGGTGGCTCAATAGGAACAGCACTTGCAAACCGGGATGCGCCGGTTGTGTGCATTACCGGTGACGGAAGTTTGTTGATGAATGGTCAAGAAATGTCAGTGGCAATGGCCGAAAAGCTCACCATAGTATTTGTAATACTAAATGATTCCGCACTCGGGATGGTTAAACACGGTCAGCGTCTGGCAGGCGCTGAGCAGATTGGATTTGAGCTGCCAGCGGTAAATTTCAAATTGATGGCGGAATCCATGGGGATACCAGGTCATGTAATACACACTGCTGAAGAGTTCGACAATCTTGATCTTGCAGAAATTCTTAGTCGCGATGGGCCCACATTGCTTGACGTACGTATCGACAAGGAGGAAGTGCCGCCGATGAGGTTACGACTGCGAGTATTGGGAACCGAAAAATGACCGAGGAATTTATCCATACTCGCATCTGGCAAGAAGAGGCCGAGCCAGATAACGCGTTTGCCGCAGCGTCGTGTCATTGTCATGGATATGATGTTTTTGGGGAGTTGTTGGGTAAGGCGAGCTGGATCGAATATTTGTTTCTGCTGTTCCGTGGCGAAGCGCCTACTGTGCAGCAGGCAAAGCTATTGGAAGGGCTGGCTATTGCTTTGGCCAATCCCGGACCACGCGATGCGTCTATACATGCGGCAATGTGCGGAGGTGTAGGGGGCTCTACATCCGCTTCTTGCTTGACAGCCGCTCTTGCGGTAGGTGCCGGCGCAT
>JBARHR010000299.1:0-5707 GCA_049799335.1 Gallionella sp.
GAGTATCCAACACAGCAAATTGACCAATGAATCCATCGCAGAGTTGACCGCGCTCTCAAAGAAACTGAGCTCGCAGTTGCTGGATACGGTAGGCCAACGTGCGGCTGAACTTGAAGTCCGCGACGCCCACAAACCAGAAGCGCATCAAAGGATGAGGCTGGGTGTCTACTTCTTTAACGAAATCCCGAAGAAGCCCGAGGCTACAGGGGCCTCCGTCACCCCGCTCAGAGCCTAGTCCGCTATTTCCTAATTGGTGATCTCGTGCCTCCCACATCCTTACCTACGCGGGGCGGCTCAGCGGCCAAGTTACCCGGGAATGAGCGGGTACACCTCGTGTACGTAACATACGGAGCATCCGCTCCCGAGATCAGGGACAGTTTCCAGCACACGTTCGATGTAGCCAGTTCTATTTCGAACGCCTCTGAATACAACGCGGTGATCGCCGCGGATGCGCCTGGCGTAACTTCCCGCGTTTCGCACCCATCGGCATCTTCAACCGTCTGCAGAAATATTTTGCAGACCGCGCAATGTTTTTTCGGTAGCGCAAAAAGATGTTTCGCTGCTAGGCTTACGGCCGACTAGCAGTGGGCTATGCGGAGCCGTATCGAGGCCGAAAATATTCCGGAAGCTGACACCCGTACCCCTCAAAATAAACTGAGCAATTTTTTGACCCAAAATAACTTGACCATGAAAACACTGTTAATAACCGGTGCCAACCGAGGACTCGGGTTGGAATTCTGCAGCCAATATGCAGCTGATGGCTGGCGGGTGCTGGCCTGTTGCCGCGAACCCGGCAAAGCGGACGCGCTGACCAAACTGGCAACCCGACATCCGGAACTGATCAAACTGCATGCGCTCGATGTAACCAACCATGCGCAGATCGAACAACTTGCAAAGATGCTGTCCGACGAACTGATAGACCTGCTGATCAACAATGCAGGCGTCTATCCGGCAGCGGACAGATTTGGATTTGGCAATACCGACTATGAGCAATGGATGGCTGCATTCAAGATCAACACCATGGCGCCGCTCAAGATGGTCGAAGCTTTCGTCAAACAGATCGCACGCGGCAAACTCAAGCTCATCGTCACCATTACCAGCCAGATGGGCAGCATGACCGACAACACAAGCGGCGGAAATTATCTGTATCGCAGCAGCAAAGCAGCGGCCAATATGGTCGTTAGGAGCCTGGCCGTTGACCTGAAAGAAAAAGGAATCATCTCGGTGGCCTTCAATCCGGGCTGGGTGAAGACCGATATGGGCGGCTCAAATGCCATGATCCCGGTGGAGCGAAGCGTATCCGACATGCGAAAAGTGATAGCCGGTCTCACGCCGGCGGACACGGGGAAATTCATCGGCAATGACGGGCTGGTGATTCCCTGGTGATGTTTGCGGTTGAGGTCGTTTAGTGGCAGGTCTATCGCAATAGATTTTTCGGTGCCGACTGCAATTCCTTCGCTGCAATTCCTTCGCTTGCCGGATTGCACCATATGGACTAATATTAGTCCACTTAGACTAATCGAGGTGCGTCATGTCTACCTTCAATATCCATGAAGCCAAAACCCATTTTTCGCGTATTGTTGAGCAGGCTGAGGCGGGAGAGGAGATCGTGATCTCGCGAGCCGGTAAGCCGGTGGCGCGCTTGGTGTCTCTGGCCTCTGTTGCAACTAAATCTCGCAAGCTTGGGCTGGGCAAGAAGCAATTCACTTTTCCGTCAAACTTCGACAACTTGAATGGCGGTGAAATAACCGCCATGTTCGAGCAGGGCAAGTAATGGCCCGGCACGTGTACTTGCTGGATACGAATGTACTTCTGGCGACATTGCTTGCCCCCGAGCGTTTGCCGCAAGAGGTGGTTGCCGGGGTGTCCGATTCATCCAACACCGTTTATTTTAGCTCTGCCAGCATTTGGGAAATCGCGATCAAGCGCTCTTTGAACCGTGCGGATTTTGATTTTTCTCCAGAAGATATTTACCTTCTTGCGAAGGACACCGGGTTCACCGAACTGATGGTGAAAAGTGAGGATTGCTATCCCCTGGTGGATTTTCCCTGGCATCACCGCGACCCGTTTGATCGATTACTGATTGCGCAGGCACAATCGTTACCGGCCTATTTACTCACCACCGATGGCGCACTGAGCCGATACTCCGAGCTGGTTGTGCATCTGACGTTGAGGCCATGATTAATCTGGAACAAGCCCCAAGCGCTTCCAGTCTCCCGACCAACTTGGCATAATCAGCCCCCATATATTTTACCCGTAGACCTCTCCCCCAGGTCTCCAATAAAGTACTCGTAACCCTATTTATGCTTCCTTTCATCGAACAACGCCTTGCCGCCGAGATCGCGGCTAAACCTGCTCAAATCGCTGCTGCCAGTGCCTTGCTGGACGAGGGGGCGACGGTGCCTTTTATCTCGCGCTATCGCAAAGAGGCGACCGGCGGCTTGGACGATACGCAGCTGCGCCTGCTGGAAGAGCGGCTGCGTTATCTGCGCGAGCTGGAAGAGCGCCGTGCGGCCATCATTGCCTCGATCACCGAGCAGGGCAAGATGACGCCGGAATTGTTGAAGGCGGTTTTGCTGGCCACCGACAAGACGCACCTGGAAGATTTGTATCTGCCGTACAAGCCGAAGCGCCGCACCAAGGCGCAGATCGCGCTGGAGGCGGGGCTGGAGCCGTTGGCAAATGACTTGCTGGCGAATCCTGTGCTGAATCCGGAAGGGGAGGCGGCCAAGTATCTGCGCGAGCCTTTCACCAGCGAGGCGGGCGATGCCAACCCCGGCGTGGCGGATGCCAAGGCGGCGCTGGATGGCGCGCGGCAGATCTTGATGGAACGCTTTGCCGAAGATGCGGGCTTGCTGCAATCACTGCGCGACTATGTGCAGGAGCACGGCGTGGTGCAGTCCAAGGTGCTGGAAGGCAAGAACGACGCGGCGGAGAAGTACGCCGACTATTTCGATTATTCCGAATCCATCAACACCATTCCTTCGCACCGCGCGCTGGCGGCGTTGCGCGGACGGCGCGAGGAGCTGCTGGATGTGCAACTGCGTCTGGATAGCGAAGAAGAGAAACCCACCTGGGCATCGCCGCACAATCCGTGCGAGATGCGCATCGCCAGCCGCTTCGGCATCAAGGATATGGGCCGCCCAGCCGACCGCTGGCTGATGGATACCGTGCGCTGGACCTGGCGCGTGAAGAGTTTCATGCATCTGGAATCGGAGCTGATGGGCGCGCTGCGCAGCCGCGCCGAGACCGAGGCCATCAATGTGTTCGCGCGCAACCTCAAGGCGTTGCTGCTGGCCGCGCCTGCCGGACCGCGCGTGACCATGGGGCTGGACCCCGGCATTCGTACCGGCGTGAAAGTGGCGGTGGTGGACGAGACCGGCAAGGTGGTGGATACCGCTACCATCTATCCGCACCAGCCGCGCAATGATAGGGATGGCTCGCTGCACACGCTGTCGCAATTGGCCGAGAAGCACCGCGTGGCGGTGATCGCCATCGGTAACGGCACCGCCTCGCGGGAGACGGACAAACTGGCGCATGACCTGATGAAGCTGCGTCCTGAAATGAAGATGACCAGTATCGTCGTGTCCGAAGCAGGCGCGTCGGTGTATTCCGCGTCCGAATTCGCTTCCAAGGAATTGCCGGAACTTGATGTCTCGCTGCGCGGAGCAGTATCTATAGCGCGCCGTCTGCAAGACCCGCTGGCCGAATTGGTGAAGATCGATCCCAAGTCCATTGGCGTCGGCCAATACCAGCACGACGTGAGCCAGTTCCAGTTGGCGCGTTCGCTGGATGCGGTAGTGGAAGATTGTGTCAACGCCGTGGGCGTGGATGTGAACACGGCGTCGGTGCCTTTGCTGGCGCGCGTTTCCGGTCTCTCCAGCAGCGTGGCGCAGGCCATCGTCAACCAGCGCGACCTGAAAGGCCGCTTCAGCACCCGCGCCGAACTGCGCGAAGTGTCGCGTCTGGGCGACAAGACCTTTGAACAGGCGGCGGGCTTTTTGCGCATCATGGGCGGCAACGATCCGCTTGATGCTTCTGCGGTGCACCCTGAGTCGTATCCGCTGGTGCAGCGTATTCTTGAAGACATCAAGCAGGACATCAAGGCCGTGATCGGCAACAGCAGTTTGCTGAAATCACTCAATCCGTCGAAGTACGCGAACGAGAAGTTCGGTATCCCGACCATCAGCGACATCCTCAAAGAACTGGAAAAACCCGGCCGCGACCCGCGTCCCGAATTTACCACTGCGACATTCAAGGAAGGTGTGGAAGCATTGTCCGATCTGAAGCCGGAGATGATCCTCGAAGGCGTAGTCACCAACGTGGCCGCGTTCGGCGCGTTCGTGGATATCGGCGTGCATCAGGATGGCTTGGTGCATATTTCTGCGCTCGCCGATAAGTTCGTCAAGGATCCGCATTCCGTGGTCAAGGCCGGGCAGGTGGTGAAGGTGAAGGTGCTGGAGGTGGACGAGAAGCGCAAGCGTATCGCGTTGACGATGCGCTTGACGGATGCCGCGACGGGCAAGGCGGAAAACGCGCCGAAACCGCAGCGGGATCATCACGGGCAAGGCAAGCCTGCGAACAAGCCAATTCGCGCGGCCGCGTATGCTCCAACTGGAGCGATGGCTGCCGCGTTGATGAAACTGAAGGGGTAATCGAGTTTGGAAACGCTTGAATGTTCGTGCAGACGAGCCGGTTGAATAACTCAAGGCGATAAGCCAAGCGGCCGACAACGTTGCAGCAGGTTTTGCGTGCCCGAACGGCAACATCATGTGGCGTATTTGTGCTCCACGTTGATGCGCACCCCTGCTTCAGGCTATAATGCGCGCTAATTCAATAGCGGGATGAACGTTCGGTTCGTCCCGCTTCTTTATGTACCGTTCGAGGGAGCATCCGGTGTCGCACACAAGTCCTGCCATTTTAGTTCTAGCCGATGGTACGGTGTTTCGTGGAGCGAGTATCGGAGCCGAAGGCAGCAGTGTCGGCGAGGTGGTATTCAATACCTCGATGAGCGGCTATCAGGAAATCCTTACCGATCCATCCTACTGCAAGCAAATCGTCACGCTGACCTGCCCGCACATCGGCAATGTCGGTGTGAATAGCGAGGACGTCGAGTCCCGTCGGGTATTTGCCAGCGGCTTGGTAATCCGCGATTTGTCGCAGACGGTTAGCAATTTTCGCAGCACCCTGTCGCTTTCCGACTACCTGAAAGAAAAAAACGTTGTCGCCATTGCCGGGATCGATACCCGCAAGCTGACGCGCATCCTGCGCAGCAAGGGCGCGCAGAACGGCTGTATTGCGAGCGGGGATAATATTGATGCGGCGCTTGAAGCCGCGCGCGGCTTCGCGGGGTTGGCCGGTATGGATTTGGCGCAGGTTGTCAGTTGCGAGCAATCCTACCAATGGGATCAGCGCGAGTGGAGACTCGGCGCCGGCTACCGCGATGCAGTCGATAGCAAATTCCATGTGGTGGCATACGATTTCGGCGTAAAGCGCAATATCCTGCGTATGCTGGCCGAACGCGGTTGCCGCGTCACCGTGGTGCCGGCAAAAACACCGGCGGCCGAGGTGCTGGCGATGAAACCGGACGGCGTGTTCCTTTCCAACGGACCGGGCGATCCTCAGCCTTGCGATTATGCGATTGCATCAGCGCAAAAAATTCTTGAGGCTGGTTTGCCGTTGTTTGGCATCTGCCTGGGCCATCAGA
>JBARHR010000300.1:0-3976 GCA_049799335.1 Gallionella sp.
GATTCTTTTTATCTGAGACTGCAACCGGTAGAAGTAATCCTCTAACGGGAGATTAGCATGGCGCTTGTAAGACCGCACGGTGGACGTAGTTTGAATCCGCTTTTGCTCGAAGGACGAGCTCTTGCAGAGGAAATATTGCGCGCCCGCGCACTGCCCAAGGTCAAAGTTAGCTCCCGTGAAAAGGGCGACCTAATCATGCTTGGCCTCGGTGGCTTCACACCACTAGATGGATTCATGACGCACGCGGACTGGCAAGGTGTATGCGACGGCATGAAGATGTCCAACGGCTTGTTCTGGCCAATTCCAATTACGCTGTCAACCGACAAAGCTACCGCAGACGCAATCAAGACTGGCGGCGACGTCGCGCTGATTGATCCCGACAACGATGAAATTCTTGCGACCATGAAGGTCACCGAGAAATACAGTATCGACAAATCACACGAATGTGCGATGGTTTTCAAGACCACCGATCCGGAACATCCGGGCGTCAAGATGGTTATGGACCAGAGTGAAATCAATCTAGCCGGTCCCATCAAGGTGCTGTCGCAAGGCGATTTCGTGGAAAAGTATGGCGATCTGTTCATGACGCCGGCGCAAACACGAGCACTGTTTGAATCTTACGGTTGGTCCAAGGTCGCTGCATTTCAGACGCGCAACCCCATGCACCGTTCGCATGAATATCTCGCCAAGATCGCGATAGAAACCTGCGATGGCGTATTGATCCATTCCCTTCTTGGTCACTTGAAGCCGGGAGACATTCCTGCCGATGTGCGTGCCGAGGCGATCGCGGTATTGACGGAAAAATACTTCGTCAAAAAAACCGTAGTACAGGCTGGCTACCCTCTCGATATGCGTTACGCCGGACCTCGCGAGGCGCTACTACACGCTTTGTTTCGCCAGAACTACGGTTGCTCACACCTGATCGTTGGTCGCGACCATGCCGGCGTCGGCAATTACTACGGTCCATTCGACGCACATCATATTTTCGACGAAATCCCCAAGGACGCACTTGAGACCCAACCGCTCAAGATAGACTGGACCTTCTGGTGCTACAAGTGTGGCGGCATGGCTTCGGCACGTACCTGCCCGCATGACGAAAAGGACAGATTGCTGCTGTCCGGTACCAAGCTGCGCAAGTTGCTCTCGGAAGGATCGGAAGTGCCTGCTGAATTCAGCCGCGCGGAGGTACTGGAAGTACTGCGCGCCTATTATGCCGGTCTGCAGGAAAGCGAAAAGGTGGAAGTAAAACTCAGCGGGCATTCAGGACGATAGAAAACACCCACATCCCTTTTGATGTGGGAGGGTTGGACATAATAGACAATCCTCTTTGACGCTCATTTTTACCGATGTTTGCTCGAGCTTATTTTAAGTAAAGTACTGGTGGTCGGTTCGTAGGGTGAAGGATTTTTGTGGGGGTAATTTTTTCTATACTCGACGGCCAACCGAGTGAATGATGATCTTTAATCTTGCTTTTAAATTTTTGAGGAGAACCTGATGTTCACGAGCAACCCCTTTGCCGAACTTTCGGCAACAATTCCTACCGTCTACATGCAGGGATATATCATCTTGATGATCCTGCTGGTCATAGGCGGGACGATACTGGACATGATGCACAAGAAAAGCGCGCAGTATTTTTTTGAAAATGCGAAAAAAGCGGCGAAGAGCGCAAAACGGTCTGTGGGTGGTGGAGAAAAAGCATCGATCGCCGCATCCGTGCTGGTGAACGAAGTATTAACCTCTGGCGAATTCAGTAATCCCAGGCGCAGGCTTTCGCACCTGTTGACCATGTACGGATTCATTATTTTCGTCGTGACTACCGCAATTATGATTTTTGGCTATCCGACGCCGGCGACTTCCACGCCTGCGCTAGTGCCGCAGCTATGGCATATAGGCGCGCTGATGCTGGCAGTTGGGGGATACTGGTTCTGGTTTGCTATCCGCGTTGATGTCGCTGCGGAAGGCCTTCCATGGTTTCGGTTCGAACGTGCAGATTTGTTTATTCTCTCGCTTCTAGCCACCGCGACGTTTGCATTGATCTGGTCGTTTACTGGCGGTGGATTAAGCATATCATTCGTATTGTTCATCGGGTCAAGCACAGTCCTCTTTGGCGGCGTTTATTGGTCCAAGTTTGCTCACATGTTCTTCAAGCCAGCTGCGGCACACCAGAAAAAAATTACCAGAGCCGACGGGTCGCGCGAGAATTTGCCTCCTGACTATGATTTGACGGATCCTGAAGTACAGCGAAAGTTTCCGGATATCCCTACGTATATGGGCAAGAACCCGCCAAGCATGGGACTTTGCATCAAGGCTGAAAGAGCAAACCACTATTAACAGTAACTTGACTAATTATCTATAAAAATAGAGGAATAAATTATGCCAACCTTTGTATATATGACGCGTTGTGACGGTTGTGGTGAATGCGTTGACATCTGCCCATCTGACATCATGCACATCGATAAAAAGCTGCGTCGTGCTTACAACATCGAACCTAGTATGTGCTGGGAATGTTATTCCTGTGTAAAAGCATGTCCACACCATGCGATTGATGTGCGCGGTTATGCCGATTTCGCACCACTTGGACACAGTGTTCGAGTGATCCGTGATGAAGACAAAGGCACGATTGCGTGGCGCATCAAGTTCCGCAATGGCAAAAAAGACATGGACCTGTTAGCCCCTATCACAACCAAGCCTTGGGGTTCCGCGACACCAAAACTTGCAGACGAACCTGCTCCTAGTCAGGAAATGCGAGACAGTCAATTATTGTTTAATGAGCCGAAATACATTCGAATGGATGAAGGTGGTTTGCATACACTGGAATCCAATGGCCTGGAAATTAAGAAAGGGGTGCAATACTAATGAGCTACCAGACAATTATTGAAGACGATATCGACATCCTGGTTGCAGGTGCGGGCCTCGGTGGCACCGGTGCTGCATTTGAAGCCAGATATTGGGGCAAGAACAAAAAGATTGTTATTGCGGAAAAGGCAAACATCATGCGTTCTGGCGCAGTAGCCCAAGGACTGTACGCGATCAACTGCTACATGGGTACACGATTTGGCGAGAACAATCCCGAAGACCACGTACGCTATGCACGTATCGACCTGATGGGTATGGTGCGTGAAGACCTCGCTTTTGATATGGCGCGTCACGTTGACTCCACCGTGCATAACTTTGAAGAGTGGGGCCTTCCCATCATGCGCAATGAGAAGAAAGGTTCATATTTGCGTGAAGGACGTTGGCAGATCATGATCCATGGTGAATCCTACAAGCCTATCGTTGCTGAAGCGGCAAAGAAGCAGGCAGACAAGGTGTTCAACCGTGTCTGTTTGACCCACCTTCTGATGGATGAATCCAAAGAGAACCGTGTAGCGGGTGCTGTAGGCTTTAACGTTCGCACGGGTAACTACCACGTATTCAAATCCAAGACCGTTATCTGTGGTGCCGGTGGCGCTTCCAACATCTTCAAACCGCGTTCTGTCGGTGAAGGTGCGGGTCGGGTCTGGTATGCCCCGTGGTCATCAGGTTCTGCGTATGGTCTGATGATCGAGGCAGGCGCGAAAATGACGCAGATGGAGAACCGTATCGTACTGGCTCGATTCAAGGATGGTTATGGTCCTGTTGGCGCATACTTCCTGCATCTCAAGACCTATACCCAGAATGCCTACGGTGAAGAGTACGAGTCCAAGTGGTTCCCGGAACTTCAGAAGATGGTCGGTAAGGAATACCTGGATCCAGAAGTATCACACCGTACGCATCGTCCCATTCCGACCTGTCTGCGTAACCACGCAATCATCTCCGAGGTGAATGCCGGTCGCGGTCCAATTCACATGGTCACCATGGAAGCGTTTCAGGATCCTCATCTTGAAGAGATCGGCTGGCACAACTTCCTTGGCATGACCGTTGGTCAGGCCGTGCTATGGGCAGCAACTGACGTTGATCCCAAATACGAAAACCCTGAACTGACGACTTCGGAGCC
>JBARHR010000301.1:0-7730 GCA_049799335.1 Gallionella sp.
CCATTACCCTGGGCTTAACCCCAACCTTAGGTGCGGAAACACGCATCATGCTCTCCTTAATAGAACGTCAGGTCTTGTTGCTTTAGAAATATGCGAGCACTTTTCATTCTATGTAACCGTTGCGGATATAGGGTGCGCCAGGGTTGATAGGCGACTGTAACTATTTAACAATTGCCTTCGCCCAGATAGCTTTCAATCGCACACACAACTAGTGACAATTCTCCGCGGAGAATTTCAAGCAGTTCGGAATATTGCCCGCTCTCCCGCTTTGCAAAGGCAATCTCCAACTGCCTGGCCGAGTCTGACAAAAGTGGCGCCCCTACAGTTGCCGCGGCTCCTTTCAAAGTGTGCGCTAACCTCTTTGCTTCAACAAGATTCGAGTCAGCTACCGCAACCATGATCTTGAGTACCGATTGGCCGTAGTACGGAATAAACTTGTCGAGCATGTGCAGAAAAATTTCGTTGCTTCCGACACGTTCGATCGCCGCATCCGGATGGAAATGCGCGTTGCTCCCCATCGAATCGCCCTGCACTTCACCCTTTGACGTCGTTGGCAGATTGTCGCGCAGCACACAGCTTTTTAGGATATCGAACAAGCTTTGGTAGTGCAGCGGTTTGGCGATGGTCCCATTCATCCCGGCGGAAACGTACCCGTGAATATCCTCCAGCGTGGCATTGGCGGTCATGGCAAATATCGGCAAATCCTGATTTCTCGGATCTTCGCGAATAATTCGTGTAGCATCGACGCCATTCATTTCCGGCATTTGAATATCCATCAATACGGCGTCGAACCGATATTTTCTCAACTGCTCGAGCGCTTCCCGGCCATTACCGGAAACCGTTACGTGCACTCCCGCGCTATTCAATAGCGTCTTCACCAATTGCTGATTGAACGCATTATCTTCGACCAGCAGTACAGCCATCCCAAGGAGCTCTGAAATCATCCTGGAGTTGCTGTTGGAACCGTCGGGTTTGGGTTGATAGCGGGTTTGTCTTTGGTAATAGGCACTCGAGTCTTTCATCATTATTCCTTAATTCTGACCTGCATCAACCTGATTGAATTCAATGCGCACTGCCTAGACTCCAATACCGCCATTCAGGTTCCGTGCTTCCCCCACGCTGACCAATATGTCCTACAGAATTGTTATCAGCAACCAACTTTTGTGGTAATTTCTAAAATGCAATTGTTCCCAGTGCAATATATTTGCCAACCCTTACATAATTCTTACTGAACCCTGATATGCGAATACTGCTTGTCGAAGACGATCCGGTTATAGCTGAAGGATTGAAGCTGGTTCTTCGCCGCTCCAACCATAGCATTACGCACGAAATCAACGGCAAACGTGCAGACCATTTGCTGCTGGTGGAGGAATTCGACCTGGTAATTCTCGACATGAGTTTGCCCGACATGGATGGCTCCGAAATACTGCGTCGCCTGCGTCATAGAGGCGCGAAACTGCCGGTGCTGATACTGACCGCACGAGACGGTTTGAATGACCGTGTACAGGGTTTGGATCTGGGCGCAGATGACTACCTGATAAAACCATTCGATATGCCCGAACTGGAAGCGCGTATCCGCACTCTTTTGCGCCGCGGACAATCGGGCAGCAGTTCGGTGCTGCAACTCGGGAAATTGAGCCTCGACACGGTTGGTCGACGCGCAATTCTTGACGGTGAGAAATTGGAATTATCTGCGAGAGAAATGAGCATACTGGAAGTATTGATGCTGCGTGCCAACAAGGTGGTCGGCAAAGAAAAACTCAGCGAGCATTTGTCGGACATGGGCGAAGAAATCAGCGTAAACGCTATAGAAGTGCACGTTCATCGATTGCGCAAGAAGATCGTCTCCGATAGCGTAAATATCCGCACCTTGTACGGACAGGGCTATATGCTGGAAAAAATCGATGGTCGAGAACCGACACCCGATCTCTAGTGCCTGGTCTTGCCAGTGCCCAGGCGTATCAACTTCCAAACGCCAGCTGCAAAATTCACACGCTTGCAGTTTCCAAATAGTGTCCCGAGGCTTGACTAGATCGGCGGATGATCTGCATCGCCGGGGTTTTCCCACTCGCGCCTGTATATCCTCAAAAGCGATGGTCTTGTCGGATCGTCGATGAACTCGAAATTCGCGCGTATATATCGGTCTACGACCTCGTGTGAGCGACTGAAACGCAGATCTTCGCGACCGTCCAATGGCAGATCGTAAATTACAACGAAACCCGGGTTTCCACGCTTTATGCGTTCGATTTCAGTCAGTTGAAACTCGGTACTGCGCGGATACGGCGATACGTATATGTCCCACATTGGGGCCTTGCGAGACAGCGCTGCATATGCTCCCGGCCAGTACGGCTCAACAAGAAATGTTTGTTGGCCGGGCGAATACTGATCGGCAAGTTTCCCGAGTTCCCGCAAAATTCCGGCCGTGTCGCGATGTATTGTGAGCTTGTCACCCAGAACAACAGTCTCAACGCACTTGTCGCTCGCCTGACATACCCAGCCAGGATGCAGGGGTAGCATCACGAAAACACTGGCACTGAAAAGCAAGGTTGCAGCCCTCCATCTGATTTTTCCGGTTAAAAGCGTTAGGGATGCAAAGACAAATATCAGCAACGGCGGCGCGCCCAGAGCAAGGTGTTCGATATCAGCTCTGGAATATGCATAGTGCGCGTAAGGCAACACGAGAACAATTGATGCAACCATGACCGGTGGTACGGCACGGCCATACATTTTTTGCCGTCCTATCCAGACAATGCCGAGCACGCCAATCACGATATCGGCAACAAAAAACCACCCGATCAGAACGCTCCTGACTGCATCACCAAGCGGCATTTCGCCGAACCGCACCATCCACGGCCATGGAACGGAAAGAGGAAGATTGGTGGCCTTAAAGTCGAAAAGTGCCTTGATCCCATCCCAGTACGCCACGGCAAACCCGTTGGCGAACGCAAGTGTTAGCAATACCGGGAGGTAACCCGCGGCAAACCCGGCAGCACCGATTGCAAAGCCAGGCATCAGCTTGAACGTCGACTGGGCTTTCCAGCGCAGATAAAGCATCACAAGTATGCTGCCCACCAGACCGTACAAGCCATGGTTACGTCCGAACACCGCCACCATGCCCACCGCGAATCCGGCCAGAAATATTCTTCGGTACGTTGGAGACTCTGCGAGATACGTGAGAACGCTGATCAGAACAACGGGAAGCGAAAGGTCAATCAGTCGATATTGCGGCGTCATCCAGACGGCAATTGTGATCAACGCAACAATCCAGAATAACGTGGACTGTTTGCTGCAGCTGCGTAGTATCGCGCGCAATCCGAACACCAGCGCCACATCCTGAAATATGGCCAGTCCGACACGCAACGCGACTATACCAGTGTCGCCCAAGAGCCCCATGAACGCTGCCGACCAGTAATATCGTCCTATGTCGTAGGCAAAGAAGTCGCGTATCGGCACTTCGCCCGCCAGCACCCGTTGCGCGCCATACCAGAGAAACCCCTCATCGGACAGGCTCAGCCCCTGATGACTCTGCCATGCAAAGAGTGACAGCAGAATCGCCAATGTGATCATCCGCAACATCGACAGCTGCGCAGGATACTCCGGCGAGGCAATCGACCTGAACGTATTGAGTCTCATCAAGCGTGGCATCCCGCAAGTCTATTGCACCAATCGTGATTCAGACGTTCCCCGTGCATTCGCCACCATCCTTATGAAATCAAATGAAGAAAGCAGCCCCACCATTCCAGCCGCGTCGACGACCATCAAGTGGTGCAAATGTTTATCCAACATAAGATTGGCAGCCTCCAGGATTGATGCGGATTCATTTATCGTCACGATATCCGGGCTGGCGATTTCCCAAGCGTGTGTGTAGTAGGGATCTCCGTCAGTAAAATGAAACCGATTTATGTCGGACTTTGTCACCAGACTTAAGATCTTCCCTGCCTCGTCAACCACCGGCGCCGCACTGATATTTTTCTTTACGAACAATCCCTCAACCTCGCAGACGAGTTTCTCGCGATCAATGGATACTACATTTGTTGTCATGATAGTCTTGACTGTCGACACATTCACTCCCAAAAATAAAATCGGTTTGCGTCACCCCCGCATCGCGTTGGCCGCAGTACGAATATTACCGAATTACACACGATATGTGCTGCGAATAGCGGATACAGCTACGGCTTCCAATTCAAAAGTATCGGGAGCAAGATAATCAAAAGGACATTTGATGGAGAAGACTATCGCTGCAGCGCGCACCTTGAACTTTGTGCCCGATGATCCCCGTGGAAATCCTCCAAATCAGCGTCACAAACAGTGCGCCGAGCCCCAACAGCGGCAAGCCAATCAGGACTCGATGATCTTGGAGCAACGGTGACGGGGAATTTCGTTGATTATTGGGTATGCGAAGAAGCTTGAAGAGCTCAACCGGTCAAAACACCGCCAGATTGAGCACACTGACCCAACTCATCACTCGCTGCAATTCTGCTCCGCGACCATATTGGTTGTGGCGGACTCTTGTCGCATCCGTCTTCCGTTGCATATCACCCGATAGCAGCCGGCAGCTCCAATCGAATCCATCCGCCCGTTTCAATCTCAAATCAACCACCTAAAATGCTCAAATCCACCGCCCAAGAAATACGTTGGCCAACGGTTTGACTACCGGCCGATTCTTGCCAGTTCATAAGCGCATCATCCAACGTCCGTTATTCACTTGCAATCAGACGCTCGATTGAAATGTGTAAAGTTGGCACAAACTACTGCTTCGCGTTAGTTTATTGGCTGCCGAAAACCGGACACTCGCTCAACAACCCGCACATTATCAATCAGGCCGCCTGCAAAACCATCGGAGTTGGCGGTTGGATTGTGATCGTAATCACTATCGGTGGACGTTCTCACCGGAATACGTACTTCCGTGATGCAATGCCCTCTCGGGTAATTGCCACAATGCAAAACCAGTTGGCGGAAGACGCACCCGAATCACCTGCCGCGCGCCCATCACGTGCGTTCTAGCTCAACCACTCGAACTCCACCTTTTCGTAATCCTCGCCCGCGCCGAGGAGTTTCGTAACTCTGATACTTTTTCCACTCTCGTCCAGCATCGTCTGATAAATGGCATCTTTGGAAAAAATTCCGGGTTCCATCAACAGGTTTGCATTCTTCTGATAAGAGTTGTTCGCATCCGGCAGCAATATGACCGGAACATATTCATACGCGAATAATCCCGAGTCCGTTTTCCAGTTGAACTCCCGCTCGACACTTTTGCCCAGCACGCGCAGCCACAGTGATGCCGGGCTCCTGGTAATCAGTTCAATGCCGACATGCACCTTCTTGCGAGTGTCGGTACTCAACCGCCGTATCGTTCCCAACCACCAACGGTTGCCCTTCTGCGGCTTGATCGCGCACAGTTGGCCGATTTTTATCCACGCGCCCAGATTTCCGGACAATACAGCCCGAATTCCCCCCATACTCATATCCGAGACGTTCCAGACCTAGGGAACTTCTGCCTCGTTATCATCCGATGCGAGATCCAGGTTCAACGTGCCGGACGGCGAATCTGCCAGCCCATCCGTATTCGTCAAACTGTGGCGTGCTATCAGTTTGCTGATTAGTTTGAATCCGTGTGCCACTTCAACGGTGGCGTTGATATCTCGTCGCTCCATGTTACGTTTCGGGCGTTCCAGCGCCCAATACCGCATCAGGTGCCTTAGGACCACAAGTTTCTGTTCGGAAGTAAATTCCACGCCGAAGCGCTTTTCCGTCATAAGCGGCCCGCTCTCGGTCTGTTCGATAATCTTCATCAGCGCAGGCAACGCATCCACAGCGCCAAAATATCGGGTATTCGGCTGATACATCGCGCTCGGACTAACCTTGATTGGCGGTATATTGGCGAGCGGATCAAACATGTAAGTACATTCTTCAATGGGAATTGTACTAAGCGTGAAGTATCCGGACAGATAGCCAGTGATGCGATAACTCAACTCAACCTGATCCGCGGATAGCGTTCCGGGAGAAGTCGTATAAAGAAGCAGCGCACGGAGCAATTCCCGCTTTGGACTGGTCTGGGCAACCTGACCGGCATAGGCGAGAACCAAACTGTCGGTCAATTGCTTAAGCTCTGCAAAGCGATAACACGACCACATCCGCTCCCAGACAGTCAATTCAATTTCGGTGTAGCGCATCAATTCCAGCTTTAGCTGACTGCAGACCGCATGCAGCATTCGCACACACACCAGTGGAACTTTGTCGTGAAAATCCGGCGGGAATCTTTCCAGCTGCTGGAATTCGCCTAAACATGCACCATAGGTTTCGGACAGTGCAATGGTGAACACGTGCGCCGCTTGCCACAGAGGCATTACCTGGTAATTTCGCAGCGTAGGTGCGTCCAGGTATCGATGCAGCAATTCCGCCTGAAAAGTCCGGCCTGCTTCGTCCAGGAGCAGCACTATCTCGGCACGTAGCGACGGCGTAAAGCCGCCGGCACTCTTGATTGTGTCCAGCCAGAAAGCAATTTCCTCCAGCGACTTGCTCGGATCGTCTTGCGGCAAACCAGCCACTTTCTGCCGGGCTTCCGCCAAGCTGAAGAGTGGATGATCCGGCTTCTTGCCAAACAATTCAAACACGACCCGCTCAGCCTTTCAATATTTCGAAGCCACCATGACTGCCGTAGCCCGGCCAGATGCAACAGCCCGGCAAGTTATATCTCATGGGCAACCTGTCCCGCTCGCAGATGAAGCAGAACACATAACCGCCGCGACGCAGCAAATCAAGTACTTCGAACCATAGCGCTGCACGAAGAACTACGCCACAACTTTCTCAACAGCTGCTGAGCAGCGCGTCTGGCACAACGATCGCTCTAGCGTTTCTTTTTGACTATCACCACAGGTTTGCTCGCCGCAGGAGCTTTGGCGTTTCTGGTCGGGCTGGGCGATATACCGGCTTTGACTGGTTTTCGCGGAACGTCTCCCGACGAAAGGGCACGCGATGACCTGGCTGATTTGTTCACCCAGACCGACTTTAGCAAGGCCGCGACGACTTGCACTTTGTCGACCTGCGGGCGCGCTAATGCATCCAGCATTGCGGAGATGACTTTATTATCATCGCCTTGCATCTTCAGTAGCGGCAGATAGGTATCGGCCGGATTCCCGTCGTTTTCTTTACTTCTGGCAATATGCAGGCCGTGCAAAAGAACTGTGCTGGGCGGCAGCCCACCTTTTTCCATCCAGCCAACCAGCGCTTTTGCGACCGCAAACGCGGGATGAGTTGCGGACCTGCCCGCACTTTGAACTGCCGCAGTCTTCGGCTTCGCGGCATATTGTTCCGGCGGTTGCTTTTTCTTCATATATGTGCAAACTCAGTTGACAGAAGCAGAACGTATAGTGCCATCGCGCAAGGTCAAATTGCAATGAGAATCACGCGAGTTGCGAAAGTCGAAGACCAGCGATTATTTTGTTCATGCTTCAGTTGCGACCGGATAGCTGAACTACTGCGAGCAGGCGCGGATATACCTGCGTGACCTATTTCCAGAATCTGGCCGACAACGCAACCAGTGCCACAAAGTTTTGCTCGCGTCTTTTATAATTCTCGAAAGCAATCTGTCACGAAGATCGACAAGTTCGAGAAATATCACGCGGGTACCGAGGTACGATTTTGCGTAAAGCGCGCAAACAGAAAACAAACCGTAATTACGACAATGATGAAAATCCCAATAAACAACTCCCGGCCTTGCTGCCAAGCCG
>JBARHR010000302.1:0-15831 GCA_049799335.1 Gallionella sp.
GTTTGCTGGCGTTCACCGTGTTTGGCGCAGGACGGTTAAGTTTCGACGGCGAATCACGGGAATAATCCTCATAAGGCGTTGCTGCAGTTTCGAATCTGATTTACAACATGACTCTTGGAGAAAATAAATGGCAAAAATCGTAGTAGTTTTTCATTCCGGGTACGGGCACACCCTGCGCATGGCAGAAGCAGTTGCCGATGGTGCTGGGGCAACGCTTGTCAGCATTGATGCCGAAGGAAATTTGCCTGACGGCGGCTGGGAAGTATTGAACACTGCAGACGCCATCATCATGGGAAGTCCAACCTACATGGGCATGGTGAGTTGGCAGTTCAAGAAGTTCGCCGACGCGTCTTCCAAACCCTGGTTTTCCCAGCAATGGAAAGACAAGGTATTCGCCGGATTCACCAATAGTGCGACGATGAATGGCGACAAACTATCCTCCTTGCATTATCTGTTTACGCTGGCGATGCAGCATAGCGGTATCTGGGTAGGTACCGGGATGATGCCGAGCAACGCCAAATCGGCACAGCGCAACGATGTGAATTATGTAGGCTCATTCAGCGGTGCCATGGCGCAATCTCCCTCTGATTCAAGTCCGTCGGAAATGCTGCCTGGCGATCTAGAGACGGCCAGGCTCTTCGGGAAGCGGGTAGCCGAGGTAACGGCCAGATTCAAGGGGTGATTTATCTCTAAAATTATAGTTGCGGCTTGTTGCCGGGATTGGTGCTGATATGTATACGCGTATGCCAGTGGTGTTTGTGTCCCACGGCGCCCCGGACGCTTTGCTAAAGGCGCCGGACGCTGTGGCGATGTGGAGCGAGATTGGACGTTCGGTACCTAAGCCAGTGGCGATTCTTGCTGTGTCTGCGCATTGGGAATCGTTTCGGCCTACGGTCAGCGCGGCCGAGTCTCCGGAAACGATCCATGATTTTTCGGGCTTCCAACAGGAGCTCTACCGCATCAAGTATCGTGCGCCCGGCGCGCCAGCTCTGGCGGCTCGCGCCAGGGTGCTACTTGCTGCAGCTGGCTTGCCTGTCGACAGCGATTCGGGCCGAGGGCTGGACCACGGAGCATGGGTGCCACTGTCAGTGATGTATCCGGAAGCAGATGTGCCGGTCACGCAACTTGCTTTGCTGAGAAGCGCGGATGCCGCATCACACTACGAACTGGGGCGAGCACTAACTGTTTTGCGAGACGAAGGTGTGCTTATTGTCGCATCTGGTGCAGTTACGCATAACTTTTCATGGCTGAATCGGCATGCGAAGTCGGACACGCCTCCGTTGCCACAAGCAGAGGCGTTTACAGATTGGGTCGCAGAGCGATTGGCGGCGCAGGATATTTCCGGGTTGCTCAATTATCGTTCAGCGCCCTACGGAGCTGATGCGCACCCCAGTGAAGAGCATTTCTTGCCGCTGTTTGTTGCGCTGGGCGCGGTCAGAGAGGACAGGCCGCGACGTTTTCGTCCGCGATTCACGTATGGCGGACTGGCCATGGATGCGTATGTTTGGGGCGATACGGGTGACGTGGCCTGAATGGGAATACTGTAAGCTGTGTCGGGGTCTGTGACGACTATTGATCCGGCCATGTAAAGTTTGAGGTTTTCATGCCGTAAATTTCACGCATGAGTACTGGAAGAGCTTTTTGACCCGCTCGGGCGATTTCTCCAACGCCGGCATGTGCTCCGTTGTTGATGCTCTCAGCTTGGCCTTGGTGCGTACTGGAACCTTTGTATAAATGGCGTGCTTCAAATCGGGGCTTAGCCGCTCTTCAGGATTTAGCTCCGGGCTGTAGCCTGGTAGGTAAAACAATTCGATCTCGTCTTTATGTTCATCCGCCCATTTCTTGACCGGTTTGCTGTGATGCACTCGCAAATTATCCAAAATCAGGAACACCCCTTTTGTCTGCATCTTTGATCAACGCTTCCAAGAAATCGATCAGCTTGCCCGAGTTGAGCGCCTCGTCAATAATCATCCAGCGTGTCTTGCCCTGATTGGTGACAGTGGTGATCATAGATAGCTTCTGGCGTGAACCGCCTACCGCATCGGTCACTGGTGTTTTACCCACAGGGGCGCAGCTTCGACAACGCACATCGGTATTCACGACCGCCGTTCGTCGCCCCAGTGAATCTCGGCCCGTCGGTTTTGGCGCGCTTCTCAATTGCCGGATATTCGCTATTCAGCCGGGACTGCACTGCCGCCGGCGTTGCTCATGGGTTCTCTTGATCGGCTTTTGTAGTGTGAATCTCCGACGCTTGAGGTAATTGCCGACACCCCGCACCGATAGCTTGATTCCGCATTAACGCTCAACAGCGATCACCCGCACGCGCCGATCGCACCGCAACTGGTACAGAATTCGCAGCCGTCCCTTTTGATCAGCGTGGAGTTGCCGCACTCTTTGCAAAGTTTGCCAGCTAGTGTCTTTGGAGTTGCCGATCTGCCTTTCTTTTTGGGTATTTCCAGCACACCCATTTGTTTGACCGGATAGCCGCTCTCGTCAAGGATGCCGAGCATCGCATAACGGTGGATGATCAGCTTAGCAACATAGGAAACGGTCGACGGGTAGCTCTCCATCTTGATGCCGCCGGGTACGCGTGCCATGAAATCACCCAACGGCTCGCCGAAGTTAAGCAGCTTGCGCAGTTTCATTCCTATCCATGCCGGATCGATGACGCGCATGTCCAGACTCAATACCTTGCACAACCCGTCGAGGGCCCGCGGATAAACGCCGGCCAGCCACATCGAGTACGGACGACGCTGACCATCCTGAAGCACCAGTTCTTTCAGGCCCAGCACGAAGTCGTCGCCGCTGCCCGCATTGTCGATGTCCACTGTCCAGCTCATCGTGCCATCTGTGCCGGTCTTGGGCTCCTTCTTGGCGAAAAGCGCGTCCATCATCGGTGTGGATTCATCTGCGCTGGCATCCAGTGCGCCCAATTCTTCCAGTCGGAATTTCAGCAAGTGCGCAAATGCGGCTACCAGACTGGGCATGCGCCTGATCTGGCCGTCCGGTGGCATTTGCATGTCAAAGGCATCGTCTCCGGCGGTCTTCATCAGCATTTCAAGCTTCATGCGCACCCATACTGCATCACTTGTTCGCATGTCCATTGACAACGACTTGGCTAGCGCACCCAGTCCGCGAGGCTGTTCGGAACCATTCACCCATACTTCGAACGGATGGTTGTGCCCATTGGTGGTGTGCGACACGAAAGCAACAAAACTGCCGAGCGGATGTTTGACCACTTGAGAAACCCACCCTGAACTGCCGGCAGTCAGTTCAGGGCGTCCTGGCCAGCGTAACGAAGCAAGCGCGGGCTTGGGCGTTGCTTCAAGCACAATGCGTCTGTCCTGATCGAACATCAGATCATTTGGTTGATCCTCTGGTTTTTCAGCTTTGGTTTCCGGCGTAACCGAAAGCACCGATCCCAGCACATTGTTCGGGCGATATGTCGCCAGACCTTTCAGGCCGGCCTTCCATGCTTCGGTATAAAGGTGCTTGAAATCTTCGTACGGATATTCGGCGGGCACGTTGACCGTTTTGCTGATCGAAGTGTCAATGAACGGTGCAACTGCAGCAACCATTTTCATGTGATCGATAGCGGAAATATCCAGTGCGGTGACGAATCCTGCAGGCAGTTTATTCATGTTACCGCCAGACTGTTTATATAGACGCCACGCGTGATCTTCCACCGGATAGTCCTTGGTGCCGCCTTCGGCCATGCGTTTCTTGCGCGTGTAGAACCAGGAGAACGCCGGTTCAATTCCGTTTGATGCATTGTCCGCAAAGGCCAGCGAAATGGTACCGGTGGGGGCGATGGAAAGCAGATGGCTGTTGCGGATGCCATGCGTGCGTATCTTGTCTTTAAGCTCATCGGGCAGGCGTGAAGCGAAGCGGGGTGCGGCGAGATATTGTTCCGCATCCAGCAGCGGAAATGCACCGCGCTCCTTGGCGAGCTCAACAGAAGCCTCATACGCCTCGTCGCGCATGATGCGCGTGATGCCGGCGGCAAATTCGCGCGCTGCATCGGTGTCGTAACGCAGGCCGAGCATCACCAGCGCGTCACCCAGTCCGGTGTAACCCAGTCCGACACGGCGCTTGTTTTTTGCTTCCTGATGTTGCTCCGGTAACGGCCAAGCGGTGACGTCCAGCACATTGTCGAGCATGCGCACCGCGGTGCGTACCAGCTTCTTGAAAGGTTCATGGTCGAAACCGGCGTGTGCCATGAATGGGTTCTTGACCATGCGCGTCAGGTCGACGGAGCCCAGACAGCAGCAACCATAGGGCGGCAGAGGTTGCTCGGCACAGGGATTGGTTGCCTCGATCACTTCGCAGTAGGAAAGATTGTTGTCGCGGTTCATCAGGTCGATGAACAGCACGCCCGGCTCGGCGTGATCGTATGTGCTTTCCATGATCTGCTTCCACAGATCGGCTGCCTGAATCTTGCGATATACCCACTTGCCATCGGCACGCTGCGTTGCACCTTGCGCCTTCAATGCCTGAGACGGCTCGGCGCGATGTACCAGCTCGAATGTCTGGTTCTTCTCAAGTGCCTGCATCAACGCATCGGTTACGCCCACGGAAATGTTGAAGTTGCGCAGGTCGCCGGTGTCCTTGGCATGAATAAAACGCTCGATGTCGGGATGATCGCAGCGTAGTACGCCCATTTGCGCGCCACGCCGTGCACCAGCGGACTCGACCGTCTCGCAGGAACGGTCGAACACTCGCATGTAGGATATCGGCCCGCTGGCACGCGAGTTGGTACCTTTGACCTGTGCGCCTTCGGGGCGGATGGAAGAGAAATCGTACCCGACGCCGCCGCCGCGACGCATGGTTTCTGCGGCCTGTTGCAGTGCATCATAGATGCCGGGTTTACCTTCGGTGATTCCGGAAATGGCGTCGCCCACCGGTTGCACGAAGCAGTTGATCAGCGTCGCCTGGTTCTTCAGTCCTGCGGCCGAGTTAATGCGCCCGGCCGGCACGAAACCATTCTCCTGAGCGCGAAAGAATGCTTCTTCCCAGTGAGCTCTCTGTTCGGGCTTTTCGGCCAAAGCCAGCCCCCGAGCCACTCTGCGACGCACGTCCTCAACCGACTGTTCGCCGGGTTCGGCGTATTTCTCCAGCAACACTTCCGTGCTTATTTCCTGTGCCATGGCCAACGTTCCTTCAACAACCGATTTGTCTGACGTTTTGTGGGTGAGTTCACTGATCAATTGCTGCGCGGATAAGGGTGCCTTTGTCGTGACCACTGCCCCGATTTGATCCGCAGGATTATTGTCGCGGTCAGGTTGGGGGTGCGCTTGAATGTGACTTTGTGTATTACCGTGTTCGGTATCGTTTCCGGTGGATGTTGCGGTAGAGACACTATCGATATCAAACACGTTTTTATACTCCTTTATATTAGGCGCTGGACATGAAGTCAGAAAAGAAAAAACCACTATAGGTAGTGGTTAGCTGCTTTATTTTCACTAATTGTAGTATTCGGGAAGATTTTTGCAAGATAAATTTTGGACAATAAAATATGCCCAAGCGCTACAGGCGGTTACGCCTGTCTGCGCGAAAATAGGCATGCTAATTGCTTTTACACGCACGAATCTTCTATGTGTTGTACTTAACGACCAATTGAGGATATGTCCTGAACAGCCTTTCCCGTGCTCGGAATCGGCTTTACGAGAAGCTTTATGCAAGCCGGCCTGCTATTCCAACCAGTCTGATTATCGCTTCCGCAAAAATGATGTCATCTGCCCGTCGGCACATGTCAATAGTGAATGCTTCAATCCAGTACGTGTGACACCAACCCATCCGCCAATTTTGGCTCGAACCAAGTAGATTTGGGTGGCATTACTTCGTTGGCATCGGCAACTGACATCAGATCTGCCATGGTTGTCGCAAACAGCGAGAACGCTACCGCCATTTCGCCGCTGTCGACGCGCTTTTCCAACTCCGCAAGGCCGCGTATCCCTCCGATGAAGTCGATACGCCTGTCGCGGCGCGGGTCATTGATACCCAATACCGGTGCAATCAGGTTAATTTGCAGCAGGCTCACGTCCAGTTTCGCGACCGGGTCACTGGTTGGTATCAACGCGTCGCGGATTTGCAGGTGGTACCACTGTCCGGGCAAATAGAGTCCGAATTCGCCGGGTTTGTCGGGCTTAACCGGTGCAGCGCTCGGCCGCACGGCAAAGTTTTCGCCAACGCGCCGCAAGAATGTCGCCGCATCCATGCTGTTCAGATCCACCATGACGCGGTTGTAATCAAAGATTTTCATCTGGTGGTGTGGAAAGATCACAGACAGGAAGTAGTTGTAGCTTTCGTTGCCGGTGTGCCCGGCGTTACTGGCGCGCCGGGCGGCGGCGATGCGCGATGCGGCAGCAGAGCGATGATGGCCGTCGGCAATGTACAGGGCGTGCATCGTGTCAAATGCCGCGGTAAGCTGGCTGATCGCCTTGCCGTCACGGATTACCCAGATAGTGTGGCGTATGCCGTCCGCTGCGGTGACATCCGCGTCGGCAGCAGCAGCAGTGGCTTGTGTCAGTATTGCGTCGACCTGTGGTGCCTCGGGGTAGGCGAGCAGTACCGGTCCGGTTTGCGCACTGAGCGCGTCAATCTGGCGTACACGGTCATCTTCCTTTTCGGGGCGAGTGAATTCGTGTTTTCGTATGCGGTTTGAGTCGTAATCGGGCACAGAAGCCGCAGCGACGAGGCCCGTCTGCGTGTGACCGCCCATGACCAGGCGGTATGCGTAATAGCAGGGAGTTGAATCGGCGACCAAGACGCCTTCTGCCAGCATTTTCCCGAGATTTTCCGCCGCCTTGGCGTAAACAGCAGGTGCGTAAGGATCAGTACCCTCAGGCAGATCGATTTCCGGCTTGGAAATATGCAGAAAACTCCACGGTTTGCCTGCCGCGCTGACGCGTGCTTCGGCAGACGAAAGCACATCATATGGCGGAGCGGCTACTTCTGCGGCTCGGGACGGGGCGGGGCGCAAACCGGAAAAGGGACGGATCAGACTCACAGGCACTCCTAAAATTTATAAGACGCTGAACATTATGGAATCGCTGATTTGTTCGGTGTTGTCGTTCCCGCAAAAGCGGGAAAATCAGCGCTTCCCTATGAATGTAACGACACACCGCGCATTTTAATTCAATCAGACTTCGAAAACCCGCGGTAAAGATGGAATCGGCAAAAGCGTCCCCGTTTCAGTCCTGCAAATACAAACAACGATGTTGCTTAGTCACTATCATTTTTCCTCATTGCCGGCCGATAATAAACTCAACAAGCAGCGTTCTGGATCAGTAACCGAAGTTCTGGAGGTGTGAAATGAGTACCGTGATGTTGGATATGGGCAGCTACACAGTCGAGCGTGTCTCTCCTGATGTGAATGAAGTAGACACGGAATATCTCGATTCAGCCTGGGTGCCGGCGCTCAGTCAGCAGGAGTTTCGAGACGAGAGTCATGCGGACATGCCACTCAGCCTGGTCAATGTAGACGTCGAGGAATTTCTCAAGAAAATGTACGAAAGTCAACGCTAGTTGATAGCCTGAATCGGCTAACGTCGATTACTGCGTATCGCTCCTCAGTGCGACCACACATAATTTTCCAGAGGCGCCGGTCTGGGCAAATACATTCAGCCGCTCGCAACTAGTCAGTTGTCGCGTACTTCATGAACGCGTTCGTATCCATATATTGACGCTCGACCGCACTATGGTAGCGTCCTGGCAAGGCGGAAACCAAGAGTACCGTACCGGAACGAAGGAACGTTCCAGTTACGGTCAGCCGCGTCAATGATCCACGGGTCGAAGTACCAGGATCCGCCGCGAAGCACGTGTGACGAATCACTTGCCTGCCAGGCGGTTCCGTCAACCGGAGCGCCGTCGTAGGTTTTGTGCCAACCATCTTCTACCCATTCCCATACGTTGCCGCTCATGTCGTACAATCCGTAGGCGTTGGCTTGTTTCTGGCCCACCGGATGGGTGGTGCCGTCGCTGTTTTCGCCATACCACGCAACACTTTTTACATCGTCGCTGCCGCAGTACTGCTGTTTTTCGCCCCCCCGACAGGCGGCTTCCCACTCTGCTTCGCTGGGCAATCGATACTGCCTGCCGGTCTTGGCGTTGAGCTTCTTGATAAATTCCTGAGTGTCATTCCAACTGACGTTCTCAACCGGACAATTAGCACAGCTACCAAATTGACTTGGATACTCGCCCATAACCGCTCCCCACTGGGCTTGGGTTACCTCGAACTTGCCAATGGCAAAAGGCCGAGAAAAAGTCACAGTATGTTTGTTGTACGCGTCACCCATCTCAAAACGTCCTGCCGAAACCACTGTCATCTCAGGGCAATTTTGACAATCACGAAATGTTGAACTCGGCGACGCAGCTGGATGTTCACCGTTACGATCAGCGACCTGACCGCTGGGTTCCTGTTTGGGACCTGCGGCGTTCACGTTAAGTGAAACCGCAACTATTGTCAGCGCAATGGTTGTAAATGAAATTATTTTTTTAAAGCACATAAGTTCTCCCGAAAAGTTCAATTTATTTCTCATACATCGTTTCCGCAACTGCAGTTGCTTGCAGAAAAGATAACAAATTCAGCGAAATTCGCAGAGCGACTTTGGCGGCCGACAGAATTTATGCGCCTTCAGCCCTCTTTTCAAATTGCACATTACCAGCCATCAGACCGCCAACATTCCGATAGTCATATCGGCTCACTGCTGTTGTGAAGCAAATAAGTCATCCCTCGCAAGAAACGTACTTGCCGGCTCCTGGGGATTGGTACTGCTGATTATACTGCCGCACCTGGCCAATGTCGGCCTCCTCGCAATTCTGGGCGGCCGGTTTGGTCGAAATATTCACCTGCACGCATTCTTCCATTTACCTGAAATGCGCTTCGACAATATATGGGCTGATTCTTAGCAGACTAAAGCAGGTTGCGCTATCATCGTGCACGACTACGGTCTTAAATCCCCACAGAATAAATCGCGCCTCCTGAACCAAACGCGGCTCTGTGCAACCTCTCGGGCAATTAGATGTATACCACCCTCAGCTGGAATGAAGCGGGGAAATCCTGCATTGCACACTGGCGTTCAGAAAGCGGCATGGCGCCCCCGAAACGCGTTGTCGTCGCAGACGACACAATGAAAGCGGATGACGCTTACCGCCTTGCCTGTGAGGGTACGGCGATGCTGTGGCACGGTGACTTCCAGAATGCGAAGCTGTTGTTACAGGCAATGTCTCGACGCGGTGAGCGCAAGACCCGCAAAGGGCGCAAGATTGCCGAATTGCCTGGCGAAGCTTTCCATTTGCATCGTCAGGCCCAATCGCAGCGCGCACGCACCCTGGCGATGATCCTGATTCCACTGGACAGCGACTACACTGTCCCGCTGCGCCGCGCGCCGGACCTGCGTTTGGCATGCACTGAGGCCTATGGCGCAGCCGGCGAGCCGTCTGTTGCCTCGCTGCGCGAATTATTGGGGATGGTAGGTGCACATGAGTGGCGCAAGAAGGGCGTCGAAGTATCGGAGATTGGCGCGCGCATCCATCCGCATTACGGCGTGTTCTCGCCGCTGCGCGGGGAATACCTCGAACTCGTCAATCAGGCGCCCCTGCCGTCAACCGAATTGGCATTTGATATAGGCACCGGCACCGGCGTGCTAGCTGCATTGTTGGCACGTCGCGGTGTCAAACGAATCGTAGCCACCGATCTGGACCCGCGCGCACTGACCTGTGCCCGCGAAAACCTAACGGGACTCGGACTCGATACCCAAGTGGATGTGGTCGAGGCAGATCTTTTCCCGGACGGTTGCGCACCGCTGATCGTGTGCAATCCGCCGTGGATACCGGCGAGACCCAGTTCACCGATAGAGCGCGCGATTTTCGATCCTGATTGCAGCATGCTGCGCGGTTTTGTCACCGGTTTGGCCGGGCATTTGTCACCGCAGGGCGAAGGGTGGTTGATACTCTCCGATATCGCCGAGCATTTGGGCTTGCGTACGCGCGAGGCATTGCTGGAGATGTTCGAAACTTCCGGCCTGCAAGTAGTGGAACGCATGGATATCATACCGCATCATTCCAAAGTCAGTGATGAAAGCGCCCCGTTACATGCAGCGCGCGCGGCTGAGATCACTTCACTGTGGCGACTTTCGGCACGAAGCAACGGGTGAGCTGGCAAATTCAGAATAATTCATTGGGACCCAAACCGGTCATTCCCGCGTAGGCGGGAATGGCGAGATTAATCAACTGTCTGGGCTAAATTTCGCGAGGTGTTCACGTTGCGTTTTTGTGCGTCTTGAAATTGCTCTGCATCGTCCCAATTTTTTGTCGAACATTTATTCGGGAACAATTTGTAAACTTTAATGCCATAGCGGCGTTAAGCCGTTGCATGGAAGTTATCAACTTATAAAGAATGGAAGTCATGTTAGATAATTCTGATTCGCAAGCTGCATTTCAATCCCTCAAGAATCACATTTCGCAACAAATCATCGGACAGGAAACACTGGTAGACAGGCTGCTGATTGCGCTACTGGCCGATGGCCATCTGTTGGTCGAAGGAGCGCCCGGTCTGGCCAAGACGCGAGCAATCAAGGTGCTCAGCCAAGGGCTGGAGGGCGATTTCCACCGTATCCAGTTCACGCCGGATTTGTTGCCTGCCGATCTCACCGGAACAGATATTTTCAGACCTCAAGACGGTTCCTTCCAGTTTCAGCGCGGGCCGCTGTTCCACAATCTGGTGCTGGCCGACGAGGTGAATCGTGCTCCGGCCAAGGTGCAATCTGCTTTGCTTGAGGCAATGGCGGAGCGTCAGATCACGGTGGGCACCACGACCTATCCGTTGCCGAAATTGTTTCTGGTGATGGCAACGCAGAACCCTATCGAACAGGAAGGGACCTATCCGTTGCCGGAAGCGCAGCTAGACCGCTTCCTGTTGCATGTGAAAGTCGATTATCCGCAGGCGGATTCCGAGAGGAAGATATTGCAACTCGCGCGTAGCGAAGCCTCGCAACAGATTCAGGGGAACGCGCCCGCATTTAAACAACTCAGCCATGAGATGCTGTTTGTGGCACGTGAAGAGGTGCTGAAACTACACATGGCTGAGAATCTCGAGCGCTATTTGATCGAGATCATTCTCGCTACGCGCAATCCCGCCGCCTACAAACCGGCGCTGGCTAACTGGATTCAGTGGGGTGCCAGTCCGCGGGCAACGATTGCGCTGGATCGTTGCGCGCGCGCTCATGCCTGGCTGGCGGGACGGGACTATGTCGGGCCGGAAGACATACAGACCATGGCCTACGATGTGCTGCGTCACCGCGTATTGCTTAGCTATGAAGCGGAAGCAGAGGGCAATACCCCCGATCAATTTGTCGAAACACTGATCGACCTGATCCCGGTACCGTGATTTTTGCCCGATGATTCAGCTGTTGCGCCGCAGCACTAAAATTCGAGCCGGCTCCGCAAATTCGGAGCTACGTTTTAACTTGGCGAACATCGACCCGTCGGCAGACGGTGTGGTTCGCGTCAGTTTGAAGTCGCTGATCGACTTGCATCATGCTGCGGAATCGCTGCCGCTCAAACCCGGTCGCATCCGCGCGTTAAGCGGTGGTGAATACCGCTCGCCGTTCAAGGGGCGCGGCATGGAGTTCGACG
Organism: Gallionella sp.; assembly: GCA_049799335.1. GTDB lineage: Bacteria > Pseudomonadota > Gammaproteobacteria > Burkholderiales > Gallionellaceae > Gallionella. The sequence goes on from JBARHR010000302.1 coordinate 11,638, forward strand.
AAGTGCGCGCCTACACGCAGGGCGATGATGTACGCACGCTCGATTGGCGCGTGATGGCGCGCACCGGACAGCCGCATACCAAGTTGTACCGCGAAGAGCGCGAGCGTCCGGTGCTGTTGGTCGTGGATATGCGCAGCCCGATGCACTTCGCCACGCAGGGCGCGTTCAAGGCGGTGCGCGCGGCTCAGGCTGCAGCCTTGCTCGGCTGGAGTGCGGTGCAGCAAGGTGAGCGATTGGGCGGTCTGGTTTTTTCCGAACAGACACACATCGAGCTGCGACCACGGCGTGGCAAGCCGCCGCTGCTGCATCTGCTGCAAAAAATCGCGACGCATCCCGCATGGCGTGATCATGACTTTTCCGGCGATCAGCAAGCAACAGCGCTGAATCAGGCGATCACGCGATTGCGCAGCGTTTCCCAGCCAGGAAGCCTGATCATATTGATCAGCGACTTCAGCGGACTAAATGAGCAGAGTCGCGCGCAACTTGCGCAATTGTCCCGGCACAACGAGTTGCTACTCGTCGACATACACGACCCGATGGAAAAACAGTTGCCTCCGCCCGGGCAGTACCGCCTCAGTGATGGCGAAAATTTCATGACGCTGTACACCTCGGATGTCGGGCTGCGCGAGGAATATCAAGCGCGTTTCAATCGGCGGCAGGAATCGCTCCAGCAATTGTGTCGTCGTTACCGGATGACACTGCTGCCGCTGGGCACGGCAGAAGACCCCTTACCCGCACTGCAACGCGCGCTGGGAGTTCGGTTATGAATCCCGATCTCAGCCAACTGCGCGACATCCATCTGCCGGCGCCGGTTTCGTGGTGGCCGCCCGCGCCCGGATGGTGGCTGCTACTGATGATTGTCCTGCTTGCGATTTCGGTATCGTGGTTCGTGTATCGCCGCCGCAAACTGAATGCATGGCGACGCACTGCACTCGATGTTCTGAAGCAACTGCGCGTGCACAATCAATCCGATTCCGCGTCAGCGCAACGCGTTGTCGGCGAATTGTCGATACTGATGCGTCGCGTTGCGATCAGCCGCTTCCCGCGGGAGGCAGCGGCCAAACTTAGCGGTGATGCGTGGTTGAAGTTTCTCGATCAGAGTCGCCGCAATGGAACAGGCTTCCAATCTTCAGCGGGGGAATTGCTGGTCGTCGCACCGTATGCACAGGAAATGAAAATATCCACGGCGGAAATCAATCAATTGTTCGAGCTGTGTGAACACTGGATCGTTGGATTGCCTGCGGGAGAGCGACCATGATCCAGTTTGAATGGCCATGGATATTTCTCGCAGCGCTGTTACCGCTGTTGCTGCGCTGGTTGATACCGGCGGCAGATGCTGTCAAGGAAGCGGCGCTGCGTGTACCCACTCTCGATGCCTACGCCATAGGCAGTGGCATCAAGCCTGGAGCAAGCTTGCAGCAACGCTGGTTGTGGCTACCTGCGGTGCTGGCCTGGTTGCTTCTGGTTACGGCCGCAGCCCGGCCGGTCTGGGTGGGCGATCCGGTCGAATTGCCGGTCAGCGGACGCGACCTGATGCTGGCCGTGGATATCTCCGGCAGTATGCAAATCGAAGACATCGTGCAGGGCAATAAGCCAGTGAGCCGTTTGGCGGCGGTAAAGAAAGTTGCCGGTGATTTTATCGAACGCCGCGTAGGCGACCGCATTGGACTGATCCTCTTCGGCAGTCAGGCCTATGTGCAAACGCCGCTGACCTTCGACCGCAAGACAGTGCAATCGCTGTTGCAGGATTCCGTTATCGGACTGGCCGGGGAGCAGACCGCCATCGGCGATGCGATCGGTCTGGCGGTGAAACGATTGCTGCAAAACCCGGAGGGCAGCAAAGTGCTGGTTTTGCTGACCGACGGCGCCAGCAACGCGGGCGAGGTGCAGCCGCTCAAGGCGGCGGAGCTGGCGGCTAAGCAGGGACTGACCATCTACACGATCGGCATCGGTGCAGACGAGATGATTGTGAACTCGTTCTTTGGCAGCCAGCGCGTCAATCCCTCTGCTGATCTGGACGAAAAAACACTGTCTGAAATTGCCAAGGTTACCGGCGGAAAATATTTCCGCGCGCGCGACGGCAAACAGCTCGTAAAAATTTACTCGCTGCTGGACGACCTGCATCCGGTGGTGCAGGACAAGCAAACCTTCCGCCCACAACGGGCCCTGTTTTACTGGCCGTTGGGCGGCGCCATGCTGTTGGCCAGCCTGATGCTGTTGCCCAGCCTGATGCTGTTGCCGGGTGTGAGGAGGAGATAGGGCGATGGACAAACTTGCCGATTTGCATTTCCTCAGGCCCGAGTGGCTCTATGCGCTGCTCCCGCTGGTGCTGTTATTGTGGTTGCAGTGGCGGCGGCGTCTGCTTAGCCGCAGCTGGCAGAGCGTGGTGTCGCCGCAACTGTTGCCTCATCTGCTGATCGGACAATGCAGCAGACAACGGCCGTGGAAATTTGTGCTGTTACTGCTGGGTGGAGTGCTGGCCATCGTTGCGATGGCCGGCCCCGCCTGGAAGAAACTCGAAGTGCCGGTGTTCCGCCAGCCATCGTCGCTAGTGTTGCTGCTGGACTTGTCGCGTTCGATGGACGCGGCTGACGTCAAACCTAGCAGGCTGGAGCGTGCACAAATGAAATTGCGCGACATACTGAACCAGCAGAAAGAGGGCGAGACAGCGCTCATCGTCTATGCCGCATCACCTTATGTGGTAAGCCCGCTCACTTCGGACGCCAGGACTATCGCCAGTCAGCTAGGCAGCTTGGGCACCGACCTGATGCCCGCGCAAGGTTCCCGTCCTGATCGCGCCATCGTCATGGCGCAGCAACTGCTGCAGCAGTCGGGTGCAAAGCACGGGGGGGTGCTGCTGATCAGCGATGGGCTCGACGGTGACGAGTCGGATGAATTGAAGGATGCGATCAGGAATCTGGCGGGCGCAGGTCACAGCCTTTCGGTGCTTGGGGTCGGTACGCTGGAAGGTGCCCCGATACCCGCTACCAACGGCGGTTTCCTCAAGGACAAAAACGGGGCCATCGTTTTGCCCAGACTGGACGACGCCGGTCTGGCGGCGCTGGCCCGACAGGGGAACGGCAACTATCGCCGCATGGGCACCGACGACAGCGACTTTCAGGCAGCGCTTGCACCGTTCAAAAGAACGCTGGATCGCCAGCAAAGCAAAAAAGCAGAAGGCATGAACAGTGACCAGTGGCGAGACGACGGGCCATGGCTGCTGCTGCCGTTGTTGCTGCTTGGTGCACTGGCGTTTCGGCGCGGCTATTTGCTGGTGGTGTTGATGCTGGTGTTGCCGTTGCCGCGACCCGCTTATGCCATCGACTGGCCCATGGACTGGAACAGTCTGTGGCACAACAAGAATCAGCGTGCACAACAAGCGATGCAGGCCAATGATCCCAAGCAGGCCGCCGAACTATTCAACGATCCGGAATGGCACGCGGCAGCGAATTACCGTGCGGGAAATTATCAGGAAGCCGCAAAAGACTTGCAGGATTTAGAAGGCGTCGACGCGCGATACAACCGCGGCAATGCGCTTGCAAAACAGGGGCAGTTGCAGGAGGCTTTGAAAGCGTATGACGAAGCGCTCAAGCACGACCAGAAAAACGCCGATGCGAAATTCAATCATGACCTGATAGAGGAATTGCTGAAACAGCAACAGCATGACCAGCAGCAGAACAAGGACGGCCAACAAGGCGACAAGCAGGATCAGAAGGGGAAATCAGATAGCAAAGACAAGCAAGATAAATCCGGCCAGCAAGGGGATAAGTCGGGTGAACAACAAGATTCTCGGCAGCCGGGCGATCAACAACAGGACGGCAAGCAGTCCGACGGCAAGAAACAGGATGCCGGGAAAGAAAACTCTGGTAAACCGAATTCCGGCAAGGACGGCAAAGACGAACAGCAACAGGACGAACTGCAAAAATCCGCAAACGAAGCGGCGCAACAGAATGGCAAGCCTGAGGATGCACAGCAGAAAAATGCCCATCGGCAGTCCGGTAAGCCAGACGACAAGGCCGACAAGGGTGACAAGCCCGAGGGCGCCGTCGAAGGGCAGCAGGATGCCAGCGAGTTACAGCAGGCAGACAAGCAATGGCTACGTCGCATCCCGGATGATCCCGGTGGTTTGTGGCGCCGCAAGTTCCTGTACCAATACAAACAGCAACAGCAGCAACGCAAGAGTGAGGACAAGAC
>JBARHR010000303.1:0-2001 GCA_049799335.1 Gallionella sp.
GGACGGGGATGTTGCTGGGGGATATGAAGTGGGGCGCATTTTTTGCAGCAGAGGTGTTTTGCCTGCCATCGCACCAGGAAAATTTTGGAATTGTGGTTGCCGAAGCGCTGGCGTGCGGCAAGCCGGTGTTGATCAGCAACAAGGTCAACATCTGGCGAGAAATCGAGGAGTATCAGGCAGGCTATGTGGCGGACGATACCCTGGCGGGAACGATTGATAATTTCGAGCATTGGCTCGCGATGACCCAGGATGAATTGACTGCGATGAAGGTGCGAGCGAAAAACTGCTTTGCCAATCGCTTTCATGTGCAGCGGGCGGCAACACGGTTGCTGGAAATCATTCAGGAGAGCAAATGATTCTCGAGAATAACGATGCGCACCGTGGCCCCTCTTTTTCGATGGGAAACCGGATGCTCCGCCTGTTGTGGGGTGCGGTATATTTGCTGTTATTCAGATTTAGTCCGCGACCGTTGCATGCATGGCGGGCCTTTTTGCTCAGGATGTTTGGTGCAACCATGGGTAGCGGTTGCCACATTTATCCCCGTGTTAAGATCTGGGCGCCGTGGAATCTCGTCATTGGTGATCATGTCGGTGTGGCAGACGGCGTGACGCTGTATTCCATGGATAGCATTCGCATCGGTGATTTTGCTGTTATTTCGCAGGGCGCTTACTTGTGCGGCGGTACGCATGATTACAACAGCGCCAACTTCCAGTTGATGACCAAGCCGATTGAAATCGGCAGGCGTGCGTGGGTGTGTGCCGAGGTGTTTGTTCATCCCGGGGTGGTGGTGCCTGAAGGCGCGGTGGTGGGTGCGCGTGCCGTGGTCACAAAGAGTCTGCCGGAGCCTTGGGCGATTTATGCGGGAAATCCATGCGTTCGGATTGGCGATAGAATGAAGTGCTGACCGGTATGTCCATATTTATTCAAGCAACGTTATTTAACCTAGAGGCATAGATGCGAAATTACAATACAACAACGAGAATTCTGGTAACCGGCGGCGCGGGTTTTCTGGGCAGCCATTTGTGCGACCGGCTCATCGAGCAGGGGCACGACGTGTTGTGCGTGGATAACTTCTTTACCGGCACCAAGCACAATATTCAACATCTGCTCGATCATCCGCGTTTTGAATTGATGCGCCACGATGTCACGTTTCCGTTGTTTGTCGAGGTCGACGAAATCTACAACCTCGCTTGCCCGGCCTCACCGGTACATTACCAGCACGATCCGGTGCAAACGACGAAAACCAGCGTACATGGTGCGATCAACATGCTGGGACTGGCCAAGCGCCTGCGCGCCAAGATATTGCAGGCTTCGACTAGTGAGGTGTATGGCGATCCCGAGGTGCATCCCCAGCAGGAAAGCTATTGGGGACGGGTGAACCCAATCGGGATACGCTCCTGTTACGACGAGGGCAAGCGATGCGCCGAGACCCTGTTCTTTGACTATTGGCGTCAACACAATTTGCGCATCAAAGTGGTGCGCATCTTTAACACCTACGGACCGCGCATGCATCCCAATGACGGGCGCGTGGTGTCAAACTTCATCATGCAGGCGCTACGCGGCGAAGATATAACCATATACGGCGACGGCAGTCAGACGCGAAGTTTTTGTTACGTGGATGATTTGCTGGAGGCGATGGTGCGTTGCATGGACACGCCGGATGATTTCACCGGGCCGGTCAATATCGGCAATCCTGTCGAGTTTTCCATGTTGCAACTGGCAGACAAGGTGATCGAACTGACAGGGTCCAAAAGCAAACTGGTGTTCAAGGCATTGCCGTCTGATGATCCTAAACAGCGCAGCCCGGATATCACACTTGCCAGACAGGCGATGGGCGGTTGGCAGCCGCAGGTTGAACTGGCGCGGGGGTTGGAAAGGACGATTGAGTATTTCGCCGGGATGTTGGGGTAGAAATGTCGGCAGCGTCCTGCGTGGTTGTGCTGTTGACGTTCAATTCGGCAGGAATTATTCGCGAGACGATTGCACAGGCTTTGAAAGCAA
>JBARHR010000304.1:0-7673 GCA_049799335.1 Gallionella sp.
GTTGGAGGCTAATCAGGCGGATCCAATCAGTCTGGTGCGTTTCCCGAACGTAATGGTGACGCGTAACGCTGTCGCCAAAATTGAGGAGATGTACGCATGAGCTCGCAACAATTTAGCCAAGAGCGCGTGATGAAGGTGCTTATTGCCCCGCAAATCTCCGAAAAAGCGACACTGGTGGCAGATAAATTTGAACAGGTTGTTTTCCGGGTTGCTACCGACGCGACTAAGCCAGAAATTAAGGCTGCGGTTGTGATGAGGTTGAAGGTGAGTGTGGACAGCGTGCAAGTCGCCTGCGTCAAAGGCAAAGTCAAGCGCATGGGTCGCTTCGTCGGACGCCGTAATGACTGGAAGAAGGCATATGTAAGCCTGGCGGCCGGTCAGGAAATCAATTTCGCAGCTAGCGAGCAAGGATAGTCATCATGGCACTGATTAAATTAAAACCAACAACACCAGGCCAGCGTGCAGTTGTGCGACTGGTTAATCCGGAGCTTCACAAAGGCAAGCCGGTGGCGGCATTGCTGGAAAAGCAGACCAGAACGGCAGGTCGAAACAACAATGGTCACATCACCACACGTCACATGGGTGGCGGTCACAAGCAGCATTACCGCCTGGTAGATTTCAAGCGCAACAAGGATGGTATACCTGCCAACGTAGAGCGCCTAGAGTACGACCCGAATCGCAGTGCGAACTTGGCACTACTGTGTTATGCGGATGGTGAACGACGTTACATTATTGCACCCAAGGGTGTTGCGGTTGGAGCCACTTTGGTAAGCGGATCCGAAGCCCCCATCAAGTCTGGTAATGCGCTGCCGTTGCGCAACATACCGGTCGGCTCGACAATTCATTGTATCGAAATGTTGCCCGGTAAAGGTGCGCAGTTGGCGCGTTCTGCTGGCACTTCGGTTCAGTTGTTGGCGCGAGAGGGTATCTATGCCCAATTGCGTCTGCGTTCAGGCGAAATACGAAAAGTTCATATCGATTGCAAGGCAACTTTGGGCGAAGTGGGAAATTCAGAGCATAGTCTGCGCTCCATCGGTAAAGCAGGTGCAATGCGTTGGCGTGGTGTTCGCCCGACCGTGCGTGGTGTGGTTATGAATCCGGTCGATCACCCGCATGGCGGTGGTGAAGGTAAGACCGCAGCTGGTCGTCATCCGGTCAGTCCCTGGGGTGTGCCTGCAAAGGGCTTCCGCACGCGTCGAAACAAGCGTACTACGGGCATGATCGTGCGCCGTCGCTTTAAGGCTTAAGGAGTTTAGAGATATGGCACGTTCAATTAAAAAAGGTCCATTTGTTGACGCTCACTTGCTCAAGAAGATTGAGACGGTGCGGGCGACCAACGATAAGCGTCCGGTCAAAACTTGGTCACGCCGCTCTACGGTGTTGCCAGAATTTGTCGGGCTAACCATAGCGGTACATAACGGCAAGCAGCACATTCCCGTGTATGTGTCCGAAAATATGGTGGGTCACAAGCTGGGAGAGTTCTCCCTTACGCGTACCTTCAAGGGACATGCTGCTGACAAAAAAGCAGCCGTCAAGAAATAAGGAATTATGATGACTACGACTACTGCAGTTGCAAGAAAGATTCATCTCTCTGCGCAGAAAGGCCGTTTGGTTGCAGACCAGATTCGCGGCCTGCCGGTTGCACAGGCTCTCAACATCCTGAATTTCAGCCCGAAGAAAGCTGCCGTGATCATCAAGAAGGCACTCGAATCTGCGATCGCAAATGCGGAGCACAACGACGGTGCGGATATTGATGAGCTGAAAGTGAAAACGATTTTCGTGGATAAGGCGGCATCGGGTCGAGGCTTCATCGCCAAAGCGAAGGGTCAGGGTAACCGCCTCGAAAAACAGACCTGTCATATAACGGTCAGCGTGGGAAACTAAGGGTAAATTATGGGACAGAAAATTCATCCAACCGGTTTCCGGTTATGCGTACGCAAGAACTGGGATTCCAAATGGTTCGCCAACAGCAAAAATTTTTCGGCATTGCTGCTCAAGGATATCGAAGTTCGCGCCTATCTGAAGAAACGGCTGAGTTCGGCCGGCGTTTCCAAGGTAGTCATCGAACGGCCCGCCAAGAATGCCAAAGTTACAATCTATACGGCGCGCCCGGGTATGGTGATTGGGAAAAAAGGCGAAGATATCGAAACGTTGCGCGCAGAGTTGCGCAGTCGCATGGGGTTGCAGTCGGTTGATGTGGCGATTGAAGAAGTTCGTAAGCCTGAAATTGACGCGCAGCTGATCGCTGAAAGTATTACGGCGCAGTTGGAAAAACGCATCATGTTCCGCCGAGCCATGAAACGCGCCATGCAAAATGCGATGCGTCTGGGTGCGCAAGGTATCAAGATCATGAGCGCAGGGCGCTTGAACGGCATTGAAATTGCGCGCACGGAGTGGTATCGCGAAGGGCGAGTCCCGTTGCATACGCTGCGCGCAAATATTGACTACGGAACCGCCGAAGCGAAAACGACTTACGGGGTTATCGGCGTGAAGGTTTGGGTATTCAAGGGTGAAGTGTCGGAACATGAGGCGGTTGCTTCAGTCGCCGCTGAGCCGGAAAAAAGGGTAAGAAAGTCGGGAGCTAAGCATGCTACAACCAGCTAGAAGAAAGTACCGGAAGGAACAGAAGGGCCGAAATACCGGTATCGCAACACGCGGCAACAAGGTGAGTTTTGGCGATTTTGGGCTCAAGGCTGTCGCTCGTGGTCGCCTTACCGCTCGACAGATCGAGGCCGCGCGTCGCGCAATGACGCGCCACATCAAGCGTGGTGGCCGTATCTGGATTCGCATATTCCCGGACAAGCCAATTTCCAAGAAACCTGCAGAGGTTCGGATGGGCAACGGTAAGGGTAACCCCGAGTACTACGTCGCAGAGATTCAACCGGGCAAAATGCTATACGAGATGGATGGTGTTAGTGAAACTCTTGCACGGGAAGCGTTTCTGCTGGCATCGGCAAAGCTGCCTTTGGCCACGACATTTGTAGTCAGACAGGTAGGTACATAACATGAAGGCCAGTGAACTTAAGTCGAAGTCCGCAACCGAGCTGAAAGCTGAGCTGCTTTCCCTCACCAAAGCGCAATTTGGTTTGCGTATGCAGGTTGCAACACAGCAAATGACCAACACCAGTGAGGTTCGCAAAGTGCGCCGCGATATTGCACGTGTGAAGACAGTGTTGACCGAAAAGGAAATGCAAAAATGAGCGAGACAAAATCGAAACGTACCCTCACCGGTACGGTAACCAGCGACAAGATGGACAAGACCGTGACGGTGTTGGTTGAACGCAAGGTGAAACACCCGTTGCTGGGCAAAGTCATACGCGTGTCTAAGAAATACCATGCGCATGATGAAACCAATGAGATTCATACTGGAGACGTCGTGTCCATAGAAGAATGCCGTCCCATAGCAAAAACCAAAAGCTGGCGTGTTGCGAAGTTGCTGGAGAAGGCTGCCGCAATTTAACCGTAATAGTTGCTTGCGTCTTTTCGCAATTCCGATATAATGCGCGGCTTCGTTTCATCGCCGCTCGCGGCGACCTGACCCTTACGGGTTCCAAAACTGGCCGCTAAGAGCGGAACAAGTTGGAGATAAATAATGATACAAATGCAGTCTGTTTTAGATGTCGCTGACAACACCGGCGCACGCTCTGTGATGTGCATCAAGGTGCTGGGTGGATCCAAGCGTCGTTATGCCTCTGTGGGTGACGTAATCAAGGTCAGTATCAGGGATGCGGCTCCCAGAGGCAGGGTAAAAAAAGGCGAGGTATATAGCGCGGTGGTGGTTCGCACTGCGAAGGGTGTGCGTCGTTCGGACGGGTCGCTGGTCAAGTTTGATGGGAATGCTGCAGTACTGTTGAACGCAAAGCTTGAGCCAATCGGCACTCGTATTTTCGGACCGGTAACGCGTGAATTGCGTACCGAGAAATTCATGAAAATCGTTTCACTCGCGCCCGAAGTGCTTTAAGAGTCAACGATTCGAGTTAGGGAAAATCATGCGCAAGATCAAAAAAAATGACGATGTCATTGTTATTGCCGGAAAAGACAAGGGAAACCGCGGAAATGTATTGCGCGTCCTTGGCGAGTACTTGCTGGTGGGTGGCGTCAACAAGGTAAAGAAGCATCAAAAGCCCAATCCGGTCAAGGGGTTGACTGGCGGGATTGTGGAACTGGAGCTGCCGATTCATATTTCAAATGTTGCGATATTCAACGCAGCGACGAAGAAGGGTGATCGAGTAGGTATCAAAACGCTGGAGGATGGGCGCAAAGTACGCGTTTTCAGATCCAATGGCGAAGTCATAGACGCGTAGGGGAAATAATCATGGCTCGTTTGTATGATGTTTACAAGGATAAGGTCGCAAAAGACCTGATGAAGCAGTTTGGCTACAAGTCCATTATGGAAGTGCCGCGCATTGAAAAGATTACCTTGAATATGGGTGTGGGTGAGGCGGTGGCTGACAAAAAGGTGATGGAGTTTGCTGTTGGTGATATGCAAAAGATCGCGGGGCAGAAGCCGGTCGTGACCATGTCGAAGAAGTCCATTGCGGGATTCAAAATACGTGAAGGTTATCCTGTTGGTTGCAAAGTGACGTTACGCAAAGAGCGCATGTACGAGTTCCTGGATAGACTGATTTCTGTTGCGGTTCCGCGCATTCGCGATTTTCGCGGAATTGCGGGAAAGTCATTCGACGGTCGCGGCAACTTCAATATGGGGATCAAGGAACAGATTATTTTTCCGGAAATCGAGTATGAAAAGATCGATGCGTTGCGTGGCATGAACATCACCATCACCACATCGGCTAAGACTGACGCGGAAGCAAAAGCTCTGCTGACTGCATTCAAGCTACCGCTCAAGAAATGAGGAATATCTAATGGCAAAGATGGCAGTAATTAACCGTGAACAAAAGCGTCGTGAGATGGTTGCGAAGTATGCCGCCAAGCGCGCGTTGCTGATTGCCACAATTGAAAATGGCAAATTGAGCGACGAGGAGCGCATGGCAGCGCGCATTAAATTGCAAGCGCTACCGCGCAATTCAAGTCCGGTAAGACTGCGCAACCGTTGCGCATTGACGGGTCGTCCGCGTGGGACCTTCAGAAAATTCGGATTGGGGCGTATTAAAGTGCGTGAGTTCGCGATGCGTGGCGAAATTCCCGGTATCGTCAAGGCAAGCTGGTAGGAGCTAATTTTATGAGTATGAGTGATCCAATTTCCGATATGTTGACTCGCATTCGCAATGCGCAGCTTGCGGAGAAAACAATAGTGACTATGCCTTCATCGAAACTCAAAGTGGCAATTGCCGAGTTACTGAAAGATGAAGGTTACGTTGACGGTTATAAAGTTGCTGCCGGTGAGGGTGGAAAGCCCACTCTCGAAATTGGCTTGAAATATTACAGTGGTCGCCCGGTAATCGAAAAGATCCAACGTGTTAGTCGTCCTGGATTGCGTATATACAAGGGATCGAATGATATTCCCAAGGTTATGAACGGTTTGGGTATCGCCATAGTGTCAACATCCAAGGGTCTGATGACGGACCGCAAAGCGCGCGCCAACGGAATTGGCGGCGAAGTTTTGTGCGTAGTCGCGTAGCGAGGTAGATATGTCTAGAGTTGCAAAAAAACCAATCGTAGTTCCAAGTGGCATTGAAGTTGCCGTGACGACCGGAGAGGTTTCGATTAAGGGCCCGCTGGGCAACATGAAGCAAGCCTTGTCTGCAGACGTAACTGTGGTTCGCGAGGGGGATAAGCTTTTGTGCAAAGCACGAAATGAGTCCAAGCAGGCGGACGCAATGTCCGGTACGGTCCGGGCGCTGTTGGCGAACATGTTGTTAGGTGTAAGCAAGGGTTTTGAGCGCAAACTTACCCTGGTTGGCGTTGGATATCGCGCACAGGCGGTGGGAGATACACTTAACCTGACATTGGGATATTCGCACCCGGTTTCATACAAAATGCCGGCGGGCGTAAAAGTTGAGACTCCGACGCAGACCGAGGTTGTGCTGAAGGGTTCGGACAAGCAGCAAGTAGGGCAGGTAGCCGCAGAAATTCGTGCATTCCGTGAACCTGAGCCATACAAAGGCAAGGGAGTTCGCTATAGCGACGAAGTGGTGGTTATTAAAGAAACCAAGAAGAAATAGTTGAGGCGGATATGATTATCAAAAAGCAAGCGCGTTTGCGCAGGTCACGTAAAACCCGTGCTCGTATTGCCGAAAAGAAGACCATTCGATTGGCCATTAACCGAACCAATTTGCACATTTACGCGCAGGTGATTTCTGCGACAGGCGATAGGGTTCTGGTTAGTGCTTCCAGTCTGGAGGCTGATGTTCGCAAGGAATTGGCTAACGGGGGTAATAAGGCCGCTGCCGCAGTGGTTGGAAAGCGCATTGCGGAAAAAGCGAAGAGCGCAGGTATTACAGCGGTGGCCTTTGATCGTTCCGGAAATCGATATCATGGCCGTGTAAAAGCGTTGGCAGATGCTGCGCGTGAACATGGTCTGCAGTTCTAATTGGAGTTGAACGATGGCTAAGCCTCAAGGAAAAATGCAGCAACAGGAAAAGCGCGATGATGGTTTGATCGAGAAAATGATCTCCGTCAACCGCGTGACCAAGGTTGTCAAAGGTGGTCGGATCATGGGATTTGCCGCACTTACCGTTGTGGGTGATGGTGATGGGCGCGTAGCAATGGGTAAGGGTAAGTCCAAAGAAGTGCCGGTGGCAGTGCAAAAAGCGATGGATGAAGCGCGACGCAATTTGGCTAAGGTCAACTTGAAGAACGGCACCTTGCACCACACAGTTATCGGACGCCATGGGGCTGCAAAGGTGCTGATGCAACCTGCATCAGAGGGAACTGGAATTATTGCTGGTGGTGCGATGCGCGCTGTATTTGAGGCTGTGGGTGTACGCGATGTGCTCGCCAAATGTATTGGGTCGAGCAATCCATACAACGTCGTAAGGGCCACGCTGAACGGTTTGAAGGCGATAAATTCGCCATCGGATATTGCTGCCAAGCGTGGCAAGAGCGTAGAAGAGATAGCGGAGTAAATCATGACCAAAGCCAAATCCAAGACAATCAAGGTTACTCAGGTACGGAGTCTGATCGGCACCAAGCAGTCGCATCGAGACACTATTCGTGGTTTGGGCTTGCGTCGTATAAACCACACCGTGCAGTTGGAAGATACACCGTGTGTACGCGGCATGATTAACAAAGTGTTTTACATGGTTAAGTGCGAGGCCTAACAAATGCAACTCAATAAAATTCAGCCTGCTCCAGGTGCCAAGCATTCCAAGCGTCGCGTCGGTCGCGGCATCGGCTCGGGATTGGGTAAGACTGCGGGTCGTGGGCACAAGGGTCAAAAATCCCGTGCCGGGGGTTTTCACAAGGTTGGTTTCGAGGGCGGGCAAATGCCGTTACAACGCCGTTTGCCAAAACGGGGCTTCGTTTCGCTGACGCGTAATGATACGGCACAAGTGAGCTTGTCCGATTTGCATAAGATGCCGGTCGACACGGTGGATTTGATTGCGCTTAAGCAAACCGGCGTTGTTCCAGCTGGCGCACTAACCGCAAAAGTAATTTTGTCCGGTGAAATCACCCGCGCGGTGAAATTGCAGGGCTTGCTCATAACCAAAGGTGCGCGCGCGGCGATTGAAGCTGCTGGCGGCAGCATTGCTGAGTAAGGCGGTTAAGTG
>JBARHR010000305.1:0-3349 GCA_049799335.1 Gallionella sp.
CCGCTACCCAGTCCCCACAGCACCAGCGTGTGGCGCTCTATACGCAGACTGCGATGTCCCGCCAATAACATCGAATGTATCGAATCGAGTTGTTGGGCAAGTTGCGTCATGTCTGCTCCTGCGTCGAAATCAGTTAGTTGAGAGACAGCTGCAGCTCGCGCTGTCCTGAAAAGCTTCCGTTCAGAACCAGCCCGGCGCGCACCGACCATGTTCCGTGCAGTGTTCTGGTTCGCTTGTCCAGGCTACCCGTAAGGTAACCTGTGAACGTCGTTGCGCCGACATTGGTGACACCGGCCATTTGAATTTCGCCGCTCGGCAACACCTTGCCTTGGATATGGAAAGCAATGCCGCGCGTATCGGAACGGCCGCTACCCGACGCGCGCCCATCCGCATCCAGGTGAACGTAGAACGTACCGCTATCGCCGCCGCCGTAAGTGCCGAAGTAATCGCCATAGACAGGTGCCTCCGGTCTGGCGGTTGCCAGTGCCTGCCGGGTATAGGTTCTGGCTTGCGCGTAAATTCGGTTCATGTCGAGATGAGTGTCGTATGCATTCGACTCGATATTGGTGGTCTCGGCGAGCGGTTCAGGAAGCGGCGCAGAAGGCAGTGCAGAAAACGTTGAAGCAGCCTGCGGTTCGGCGTGTTGTGCACTGCGGTGCACTGGTGACGCCTTCGGTATGGCAGTTTGTTTGGGCGGACTCAATCTGACGGTTAGCGGAGAAAGCCCGGTTTTCGGACTATGCATGTGATTAAAATCAATTTGCGACAGTATGACCAAGTGCAACAGCAACGATACCAACAACGGCAAAGCCAGTTGTCGCGTCAGCTTGCGATCCTCCTCGAAGGTAATCAACGAATTGTGTGCTTGCATCGTCACGGACAAGGCCAAGGGCTATTTCCAGTTACCTGCCCTCGAAAGGGCTGGTCGGGCGAGGGAATGACGCGGCTGGTGGATTACTTGGCTTCAATGTGCTGCCTCTACTTGTTACAAGCTGCACAGTCGCAAAAAATGATCTGACTTTTTTATTTTGCGTTGACACTCTGTTTTGCAGAGTCTATCACTCTGAAAAACAGAGTGTCAACGCAAAAATCGGAGATGTTCCAATTCCGGTGCGTCCACTAGCAGGAATTGAGTCGGTGCAATTGACGGTAGTGCTTCGTCGTCCGTGGCGTTGAAATCCCAGTTAAATCAGCGCTGTCCAGCCGCGAAGGTGGCATGCAAACGCGCGCAGCAAGCAAGAAATTCTTCGTGTGCAGAAACTGGTTTGGTCGATTTGCCGCACAGTCCGGTAAAATGCGCGCCCACATCGAACCGTAACCTGCAGCATATTATCTGTCGAATCAATGGCCACATATAACGAAGCAAGTTTCAAAGTCCTGCGCGGGCTGGACCCGGTACGGCAGCGCCCGGGCATGTATACCAACCTCGAATCGCCCAACCACATCATCGCCGAGGTGGTCGACAACGCCTGCGACGAAGCGTTGGCAGGCTACGCAAAAAGCATTGTGGTCACCGCGCACAGCGATGGCTCGGTGTCCGTGTCGGATGACGGACGCGGCATTCCGGTCGGCATCCACAAGGAAGAAGGTCGTTCGGTCGTTGAAGTCGCGTTCACCGTGCTGCACTCGGGCGGCAAGTTCGACAAGGAAAAGGGAGGAGCCTATCAGTTTGCCGGCGGTTTGCACGGCGTGGGCGTGGCGGTGACCAATGCGCTGTCAAACAAAGTTGAAGTCACCGTATACCGCGAAGGCGGACAGCACGAGGTGCGCTTTCTTGATGGGGTGGTCGAGAATCCGCTGAAGAAGATCGCCTCCTGTCAAAAAAATCGGAGCGGTACAACGGTGCGCGCCTGGCCCAACGCGAAATATTTCGACAGCCCTATCGTCAACCTCGCCCAGTTTGAGCACTCGCTACGCTCAAAAGCGGTGTTGCTGCCCGGAGTCACCATCACGTTGAATCTGGAAAAGACCGGCGAGGCGAAAACCTGGACCTACGCTGACGGATTGCGCGGCTACCTTGCCGAAGCATTGTCAGAATTCGAATTGACCACGCCGATACTGCTGCAGGAAAAATTCGCCCGCAAAGACGACAACAGCAGTTTTGCCGAAGGCGAAGGTGCGACCTGGGCGCTAGCCTGGTCTGCCGAAGGCAACGTGGTGCGCGAGTCCTATGTCAATCTCATCCCCACGCCTTCCGGCGGCACGCATGAAGCGGGCCTGCGCGACGGCGTGTTCAATGCAGTCAAGTCGTTTGCCGAATTGCATGGCCTGACACCGAAAGGCGTGAAGCTGGTGCCGGAAGACGTGTTCTCGCGCCTGAGCTTCGTGCTCTCGGCCAAAGTGCTCGACCCGCAATTCCAGGGACAGACCAAGGAGAAGCTGGTGTCGCGTGAAGCGTTGCGACTGGTCTCCTCGATGATCAAGGACCCGCTCGACCTGTGGCTGAACGAACACGTCGACGCGGCGAAGAAAATCGTCGAACTGGCGATCCAGCAGGCGCAGGCACGGCTGCGCTCGGCGCAAAAAGTGGAAAAGAAAAAGGGCTCCAGCGTTGCCGTGTTGCCGGGCAAGTTGACCGATTGCAGCTCCAGCGATGCGTCGCGCACCGAATTGTTTCTGGTCGAGGGCGACTCCGCCGGCGGTTCGGCGAAGCAGGGCCGGGACAAGGAATTCCAGGCGGTGCTGCCGCTGCGCGGCAAGGTGCTGAACACCTTCGAGGTGGAGAAGGATCGCCTGTTTGCCAATAACGAAATTCACGACATTGCGGTCGCCATCGGTGTCGACCCGCATGCGCCGACAGATGCCGTGGACCTCACCGGTTTGCGCTACAACACCATCCTGATCATGGCCGATGCCGATGTGGACGGGTCGCATATTTCCACGCTGCTGCTCACGCTGTTCTATCGCCATTTCTACAAGGTGGTTGAAGCCGGGAAAATATACATCGCCCAACCGCCATTGTTCCGTATCGATGTGCCAGCGCACGGCAAAAAGCAGGCGAGCAAGATTTATGCGCTGAACGAAGCCGAAATGAATGGCATTCTCGACCGCCTGCGCAAAGACAAAGTGCGCGAGGGCAGTTGGTCGATTTCGCGCTTCAAAGGCCTCGGAGAAATGAGCCCCGAACAATTGTGGGACACCACGCTGAATCCGGATACGCGCCGTGCACTATGCGTGAAGGCCGACCTCGCCTCGTTCAAGGAGACGATGGGCATCTTCAACATGCTGATGGGCAAGCAGGAAGCGTCGACACGCCGCGCGTGGCTGGAATATCACGGCAATGAAGTTGAGGTGGATATTTGAGAACATGCAACACCATCCCCTCCCCCTTTAAGGGGGAGGGTTAGGG